>JALZOK010000088.1 GCA_030857225.1 Actinomycetota bacterium | reverse complement strand
CGACGTCGACGGCAACAACATCGAGGCGGTCTGCCAGAAACCGCAGTCGTAGACTTCGCGCATGCCCTGGGAGCAGCTTTCCGACGAGCAGCTCGAGATTCGCGACCTCGTGCGGACGATCGCGCGAGACCGAATCGCGCCGCGTGCGGCCGAGATCGACGCGTCGCACGAGTTCCCGTGGGACGTCGTCGAGCTCTTCCGCGAGCACGGCATCTTCGGGCTCCTCTTCGACGAGGAGCACGGAGGAACCGGTACGGGAACGCTGCTCGCGCTGGTCGCGATCGAGGAGGTCTCCAAAGTCTGCGCGACGAGCGGGCTGATACTCGCCGTGCAGGAGCTCGGCTCGCTCGCGCTCAAGCTGGCCGGCGACGACGAGCAGAAGGAACGGTTCCTGCCCCGGCTCGCCTCGGGCGAAGGGCTCGCCGCGTACGCACTCACCGAAGCGGGATCCGGGTCCGACTCCGCTGCGATGCGGACGACGGCCCGGCGGGACGGCGACGAGTACGTCCTGGACGGCTCGAAGCGCTTCATCACGAACGCCTCGGTGGCCAGCGTCTACACGGTGTTCGCGAAGACCGATTCCAGCGCGGGCCACTCCGGCATCTCTGCCTTCGTCGTGGAGTCGGACACGCCGGGCTTCGAAGTCGCCCGGCTCGAGCCGAAGATGGGCATCGCGGGCTCGACGACCGGCGAGCTCGTGTTCGAGGGTGCTCGGATCCCGGCCGCGAACCTGCTCGGCGAGGAGGGCGAGGGCTTCAAGATCGCGATGCGCGTCCTCGACCGCTCCCGCCCCGGAGTCGCCGCGCAAGGCCTCGGGATCGCGCAGGGCGCGACCGATTACGCGCTCGAGTACGCGAGGGCGCGCGAGTCGATGGGTAAGCCGATCGCCGAGCACCAGCTCGTCGCGGCCAAGCTCGCCGACATGGAGACCGCGTGTGAAGCCGCGCGAGGCCTCCTCTATCGCTTCGGGCGTATGGTCGACGGGGAAGCCCCGAGCGAGGAGCTGACGAAGGCCTCCGCGATGGCCAAGCTCTACTGCACGGACACCGCCATGTGGGTCGCGACCGAAGCGGTGCAGATACTCGGCGGCTACGGCTACATCAAGGAGTACCCGGTCGAGCGCATGATGCGCGACGCCAAGATCACGCAGATCTACGAGGGGACGAACGAGATCCAGCGCCTCGTGATCGCGCGCGAGATGCTGAAGGAATCGCGGGCGTTCCTGCTCGCAGGCGTCGCCTGAAGATCTCCGAGGCGCCGGTCTGCGGACACCGGCGCCTCAGTTTCCGAGAGCTCGCCGAGCTACGCGCGCCCGCAGTGGACGAGGGCGTTCAGGCAGTCGTCGACGAGCTTGCGGAGCTCTCCAGGCCTCCACGCATTGACGAAGTCGGCGTGCGCGCTGTACTGGCTGCCGGAGGCGAGCGAGAATCCCTCGCCGCCACGGGTCGGATAGCGGTAGATCTGCGTGATCGCCGGCACCGAGACGGGATGCGTCGACGGGCAGCCTCGACCCATCGCGTACGCCATGTGGCTCTTGTGGTCGGCGCTGTCCAGCCTCCTGCCGTCCCAGCAGCTCGGGAAGCGGACGTGCAGCCGGAGGAAGGAGCCGCGTGCCTCGGGGCAGGTGGGGACGGTGCTCGACGGGGGAACCCCGGACATCGCGCCGCAGCTCCAGAAGGTCACCCGCCCGCTTTGCGGCGCGGTAGCGGTCGCGTCGCCCGCGATCATGCGGAAGTTGTTCGGGAAGGTCTGAACCTCGGCGAGCGTCCCGCGCCGGTAGTAGATCGTCGCTCCCTGCGGGAGGACCGCGTTCGCTCCCTGGTACAGCGTCGGGACCCAGTAGGCGGCCGTGTCCGCCGCTCGGCGGCAGGTCGTGCCGCCCGAGCGGAGCGACCCGAAGGTCGACGACGCGCTGGTCGTGCGGTTGCCGACGAAGGTGTGGTCGTGGGAAGCACCCGACCGGCCGGGGAAGACGATCGGGTCATCCGGCGCGCGGTGGCTGAACGTGCAGCTCTCGATGAAGTTGACGCCGACGAGGTCGGCGCGCGAGACGTCGCCCTCCTCACCGCCCTTGGGCTTGTCGCCCGCGAGCGCGGCAGGCCCGAAAAGCGCCGCGAAGAACGTCAGCACTCCGATCGCGGCGATCATGATCAATGGTCGCATGACGTGATCTCCTTTTGGCGACGAGGGCGATTGGGATTCCGCTCGAAGTCAGACACTGCACCGTGGGTTTTCCTTGAGCTATTTGTGACGTGGCCGTAAGCATTCGGTATGGACGCGCAAGCTTTGGGGGAAGCGTGCATCTAACGCATGAGCACCCAAGGAGGGAACACACATGAGACGAACACTCCTCTCCAGCGCGGTCGCCCTCGTGGGCGTCGTCGCGTTGGTCGTGATCGGCGCCGCCGGTGGCGCTCAGGCGAAGAAGCCTGCGCTCTCGGCGACACCGGTCTTCAAGCTGCACCTGAAGCCGAGCCAGGAAGTGCCCGCGATCAAGGGCCTCAAGGCGAACGCAGTCGGCAGCGTCACGTTCGACCTCACGCGGAACACGTCGGGCGCTATCACGAGCGGCGAGGTCGTCTTCTCGTTCAACTACGCGTTCCCGGGGCCCGTACAGGTGAGCGGTCTCCACATCCACAAGGGCGCCAAGGGAACGAACGGACCGGTGGAGATCGGGGCGGCGCTCTCAGCCGCCGACTCGGCTCTCGACTCGGACGGACACGGAAACGTCACGAGCGTCGTTTCCGCCGATCCGGCGGACCTGCAGGCGATCCTCGACGACGCGCGCGGGTTCTACGTCAACCTGCACACGAGCACGCCCAACCATCTGGGTGGTGCCGTGCGTGCGCAGATGCACAACCCGAAGAAGGGTTAGGCCTCTCTCCCGCGTAGGGGCCGGGCATGCCCGGCCCCTACGGACGAGCCGGGTACGGTCGCACGCGAGTAGCGCCGCCGGATCTCGTCGACGTAGGTCGCCATCCGCTCCGCGATCGCCGCGTCGTGGATCTCGAGCACGTTCTCCGCGTTCCGCTCTCCCGAGCGCGAGAAGTTGAAGCTGCCGACGAACGTCGTGTCGTCGGCGACGACGACCTTTGCGTGCATGAAGTCGTGCAGCGACTCCGGCCTCCACGGGGTCGAAGCCTTGCCGCTGAACTCGGCGCCCTCGAGGATGCGCTGCAGCAGCGGCACCTTCCACTCGCTGACGCCGTTCGTCCGCCACTGGTGGAAGACCTGGTCGACCTGCGTGTCGTCGACGATTCCCCCGATGTCGCAGCGCCGCTCGTTCACTACCTCGACGAGCGTGGCGAGGATCGGTCCCGAGGTGAGCACCGGCGATGCGATCCGCACCCGCTCGCGCGCCTTCCCGATGTGCTTCGCGACCCGATGCGAGAGCGCCTCGCCGTGCTCCGGGCAGAACCACGGACGCACGCTCTTTCCATCCACCTGGACGGGGCGTGGGTCGCTCCCCGAGTTCTCGACCTGGCCGCTCTCCCAGAGCTGGTCGAAGGTGAGCGTGTATGCGTACGCGATGTCAGGCGAGCGCACAGTCACGATGACGTTCTCCTGGCGGGTCCAGGAGTCGTCCGTCCAGTTCGTCGAGCCGGTCCAGACGGCGTCGCCGTCCCGTACGACGTACTTGTGGTGCATGAGGTCGGGAATCCCGGCCACCCCGCGCGTGTCGATCGGCAACGACTCGATCGCCTCGGGCCCGGTCTCGGGCGGGGGCGGAACCGGGATCGGCCCCGGGTGGGCGACGTTGTAGAGGAGACGGACGGCGACGCCGCGCTGAACGGCGGAGAGGAGCGAGGCCAGCACGAGTCCACCCGCGTCTGTCTCGAAGCGAACGTCGTACACCGCGAGATCGAGGCTCTTCCTCGCCTGTGCGAGGAAGCCGGAGAGTAGGCGCGCGATGTCCGCGGCCCGCTGGCCGCCGTCGGTGAGGGTCGTCAGCTCGATGGCTGCGGAAGACTGGGTCACGCAGTCTGGGCTGCCCTGAGCGAAGCTTTGTGGGCGCGCTTCTTCGCCTGGTACTCCGCGAGCGCCTCGGGGGAGTCGACGTTGCCTAGAGTCGGATGGCTCGGTACTAGCTCCGCTGCAGCCTCGACGCCGAATCGGAGTGCGAGCACGGAGCCGAGCGCGGTCACCTTCATCTTCCCGAAGCCCGGCAGCGCGCCGATCCTGCGCCGGAGGTCGGCAGAGTCCTTGGCGTCCGTCCAGACTCGCTCCGCCTTCCCGTCGTACTCGTCGGCGACGACCGCGCAGAGCTCCTGGACTCGCCGCGCCATCGCGCCCGGAAAGCGATGAATCGCGGGACGCTGGCGAAAAACGTCCTCGAGTGCCTGGGGGTCCATCGAGGCGATCGCGGATGCGTCGAGATCCCCCAGGCGCTGTTTCAGCCTGAGCGGGCCTGCGAACGCGGTCTGCACGGTGATCTGCTGGTCGAGTGCGAAGCCGATGAGAAGCGCAAGCGGGTCACGTGCGATCAGCGCGTTCGCCTCGTCCGAGTCGGTGAAGTAGAGCGCGTTGGGCACGCTTTGGATAGTAGACCGAGCACGCACATAGGCCGAAGTGGCAGCCAGGTCAGCGGGTCAGGTTCGAGAGTCGCCGCAGTCCGCTCCCATCGCGCTTGACGACGTACACGCCAGCCCCCTCGAGTCGGCCACGATGGCCAGAGAAGAGAATGTGTCGTCCATCGGGTGACCAGGACGGTCCGGCATCGTTTTCGATCTCGTTTGCGGCGGTGGTGATCCTCCTGACTCCTGTTCCATTCGCCCGCATGACAATGATCCCGTGGCCCGTCCGTGCGTCGAAACCGTCGCAGGCGATCCAGCGACCGTCGGGAGAGACGGACGGGCGATAGAGCGTGCCATCCTTGTTGTCGGTGATGCGAATACTTCTTGTGCTTCCGATCGAGCGCACGTAGAGGTTGAAGCCTTTCGTGAACACGACCCGTTTTCCATCTGGAAACCACGAAGGGCACCCCCATGGAGTGCGCTGTCCCCCGCTGATGCGACGCAGACCGCGGCCGTCCGTGTTCATGACGAAGTAAGCCCCGCTCCTGGCCGAGCCTCGCCAGAATGAGATCCTCGTCCCGTCGGGCGAGAAGCGCGGGCAAGCTTGTTCGAGGGCGTCGCGCCGAAGTGGACGAGCGCCGCTCCCGTCCCTGCGCATCACGTAGATCTGCTCGTCGCGGATGAACAGGATCGAGCTCCCGTCGTGAGTGAACTCGGCGTCGTATTCGAATCTCGTTCCAGCGTGACGGAGCAGTCGTTTGCGCGACCCGTCAGCGTGCATCAGAACCAAGACCGCACGCTTCGAAACCGGGTGTGTGTCGACACCTTCCCGGAGAGTCGAAAACGACCTTGTGAATACGATGGTTCCGCCGTCCGGCGAGTACGATGGCGAATGATCGTTGACGAGTCGGGCGACGTTAGGTTGCCGGGCAAGGCCGTCACCAGAGATAGCGAACAGCGAGCCAACGAGAAGCAAGCTCGAGGCACGTACGAGCAAGCGCCGCCACTTCAAGTCCCGAGTGCCGGGATCTCCGACGTGATTGGAGTTCCTGAGCTCAACGACGGTGCGTCGCACATCTACCTCAGCAGCCACCGAAGTTGACCGGCTTTCGATAGGGCGGCGCATATCGGAGGGGATCGCCGCGGAGCAGTGCAAGATGGAGATGCGGTACGCGCTCGCTCCCGCAGCCGGAGAAGCCGAGAAGCTGGCCTCTTTCGACCGGTTGCTTGGACCTGACGATGATCCTGGAGAGATGCTGATAGAAGGCCGTATCGGTTGCTCCGACGAGATGGAGCCTGTAGCCCTCGCCTGAGCGTCCGAACCCGAGCGTGGCCGAGATCCTCCCTTTGAAGATCGCGCAGACCCTCGTGCCGACGGGAGCGTTCAGATCGATCGCGTTGTCGGACTGCCAGTTGTGAGGTGGTTTCGCGCGATGGGCGGCCGGCCCTCCGTTGAATCCGCCGATGACGCCCAACGGGTAGCCCGGGCGAGCGGCGCATCCCGCCCCAAAGCCACCGGGGATTGGGGGCAATGATGCCTGCGCGTCGTCCGGCGAAACGGCATGGCCTACGGCGTCCGACCAACCGGAGCTCGGCTGAAAGGTCTCTCCAGAGGGATCGACCAGCACCGTTGGCCGACTGCCCACATAGACATAGGCTGCGATGAAAGGCTCGCCATGTCCTTGCTCGACTGGATCCGGGCTCAGAAATCGCCCAGTCACCGAGTCGTATTGGCGGGCACGGAGGTGGTAAAGGTCGGTCGGGTCGAGGTGCTCGCCCGTGAACTTCATGGCGTTCGTCGGGGGACTGCCCCCCGACTTTTGCTCCGTGAGGATCGTCCCGAAGGGCTCGTACGCGTACGTCCAACGAGTCGATCCCGACGAAGACGTGACGTTCGCGACCGACCCGAGACTGTCGTGGTGGTAGTAGCTCGCCGTCGCGCCGCTCGTCATCGAGATTCGGCGGGCTCCGTAGGCGTAGCTGCGCTGAATGGAGCCCGACCCGTTCTGCTCGACGGCAATCTGCGGAAGCGCGTGTGCGATGTCCCACAGGAAGTTCGTCTTCTGCGAGGACTTGGAGCCTGTCGAGGCCTGCAGGCGAAGGCCGTCGCCGTCGTAGGAGTACGTTGTTGTCGTCGAGCTCAACTTCGTCGTCCTCATACGGTTTGCGAGGTCGTAGGTGAAAGTACGGCGACCCGCTGACACCTCGTTTCCATTCTGATCGTAGGTGTACGAGGTCGAGCCTGAGCTGAGCAGCCGGTGGGCGGCGTCGTAGCTGAGGCTCGTGGTGCCCGCGGGCCTCTGCTCGGTGAGGCGGTTTCCGAGCTTGTCGTAGGTCCAGCGGATGAAAGGATCGGAGGCGCCGGGGCACGTTCCGTTCTGGAAGCAGACGGAGACGAGGCGATCCGAGGCGTCGTACGTATAGGTCTGTGTCCGGGCGAGCGCTCCCGTGCGCACCATCTGGGTCGGGTTTCCCACCGGATCGAGAGTGGCGGCGAAGCTGAGGAGCGTCGCCGTTCCCTTGCGACTTGAGACCTCTGTCAACCTGCCCGCACGGTCATAGAGCCGCGCTTCGACGTACCCGTTCTCGGCGGGGAGCGTTGTCTGCACGAGGTTGGACGCGACGTCGTAGCCGTACGCCACGGCCTGGTCGTTGCTCCGGGCGACTGCGAGGCGGTCGAGACCGTCGTAGTCGTATTCGGTGACTCTTCCGCCGGGATACACCCTGTGACTGACATTTCCGACGAGGTCGTACGCGAACGAGAAGCCGGTTGCGCCGCGCGTGACGGACATGAGGCGATCGAGCCCGTCGTAGGCGCGGGTTTCTACTCCGGCGCCGTCCGTCATCCGCACGCGGTTCCCGACCGGGTCGTAAGCGAACGTCACGTCAGCGGTGGAGTCCGAGTAGCCGATCGAGATCAGCCGGTTTGCCGCGTCGTAGTCGAAGGTCGTCGTGCCGTCGTCCGGAATCGGGGTCGTGTTTCCGTTGGGGTCGACCGTCGTCGACAGATTCCCGTTGGCGTCGTAGCTGTGGCGTGTGAGCGCGGACGACTTCGGTCCAGCTCCATCCGGGTCTGGTCCCGTCTCGGAGACCAAGCGGCCCCCGTCGTCGTACGCGTAGGACGTCACGTGATCGGCGTCGTCTCGGCGTGTCAGACGGTTTCCGGCATCGTCGTAGGCGTAGGTCGTGGATCCGCCGTCGGGGGCCGTCACGGTGACTATGCGTCCAGCTCCGTCGTAGGTGAACGCGGTCGCGTGGTCGTTCGCGTCGCGAGCAGAGACGAGATTCCCCACGGGGTCGTAGGTGTTCAACGTTACGTTGCCGAGGGGATCGGTCGTCGTGAGGAGGCGTCCCGCGGCGTCGTAGCTGTGCCGCGTCCGATAGTCGTCGAGGCTTCCCCCTTGGACGTTGCCCCGGGGTTCGACGATGCTCGCGAGATTCCCGTTGAGGTCGTACGTACGCGAGGTCGTCGGTGCGACAAGCGGTCCGCTCGAGTCGGGGTCGGGCCCCGTCGTCGACACGAGGCGATTCGCCGAGTCGTAGGTGAAGCGCGTCGTTCGTCCGAGGGGATCCGTCTCCGACAGCTTGTTCCCGACATCGTCGTAGGAGTAGGTGGTCACGGGCGCCTCGAGGGGGCCACCGCCGTCGGGATCGGTCCGCGTCTCCGAGAGCACGCGGTTCGCGCCGTCGTATGCGTACGACGTCGTCCGCCCTTTCGCATCGGTGACGGTTAGCTCGTTGCCGGCGTCGTCGTACGCGCGGGCCGTGGTGTTTCCAAGAGGGTCACGCTCCGTGAGCACCTGACCGGCGGTGTTGTAGGTCCACGTCCACGTGAAGTCGCTCGCGGTCGCGCCGGGGAGGTTGCCCTTCGGATCGACCCGACTGAGAACGCGCCCGGCCGGATCGTAGGTGTACGTCGTCTCGTTCCCTAGCGGATCCGTCACGGAAGCGAGACTTCCCGCCGCGTCGTGGGTGTACGTGGTCGTCTTCCCGTTTCCGCCGGCGGAGATGAGGACGCGTCCGGCAGCGTCGTATGTGTAGGAGGCGATTCGCGTTCCGCCCTGAGTCACCCCAGTCGTGTTCCCGGACGCGTCGTACGTGTACGAGGTCACCGTGCCGCGCGCGTCGGTGATTCGCACCGGGTCGTTTCGTTCGTTGTAGGTGAACGTCTTCTGCGCGCTCCCCAGCGAGGCGGGCGCGGTCGCGCTGAGTATGTTCCCGGCGGGGTCGTAGGTCATCGTCGCCTGCTCGTTGGTGGGGCCGGTGACGGAGATCGTGTTGAGGTCGGAGTCGCGGCCGAGCTGCGTCTCGCTTCCGAGCGGGTCGATCTCCTTGACGAGGACGCTCGAGGCGTCGTACTCGTGCTTCCAAGCGTTCTGGTTCGCGTCGGTCGCGGTCGCGATCTGTGCAGATGCGTCCCAGGCGAAGGTCGTCAGCTTTCCGAGCGCGTCCCGCTGCTCGCTGACACGTCCATCAGGCCCGTAGACATTCGTCACCTGGGTGGAGCCCAGGGGATCGGTCACCGTCGCCAGGCGCCCACCCGCGTCGTAGGTGTACGCCCAGGTCTTTCCGCGGACGTCCATGACCGAGCTGAGCCTGCCGGCGGTATACGTGTAGCCGACGCTGCGTCCGTCCTGCGTCTGCACGGAGCTCACGAGGTCGGAGGCGTTGTAGGAGACGGTGGCCCGCCTGTCCGCGGCGTCGGTGATCGTCACGAGCTTCCCCTGCCCGTCGTAGGCGAGGGTGAGTCCCTGGCCGTTTGGATCCTTCATCGAGGTCAGGCGCCCCTGCGTGTCGAAGAGGTAGGAGACCCGGTCCGAGCGAAGAAGCTTGTAACCGCCCGCGACCGAGGAGAGCGTCGAGACCGAGCCGGGGGCTCCTGTGAAGGAGCCGTCTCCCTGTTTTATGTAGGAGAGCTGCTGTCCGTCCTCACCGTGCAGGATGACGTCGCCGTTTCCCTGCACCGCGAGCGATGCCGAGTAGGAGTCGGTCCAGCCGGGACCGAGACGGCCGAGCGTCGCGTCGGCAGAGGTGTAGCTCCGGCCCCAGGAGAAGGAGACGCCCGTTCCGGGGAGCGCGAGGTCCTCGAGCGAGGTTGTGAAGGCGCCGGTGCGCGAGTTGACGGGGTCGGCGAAGAGCCCCGAGCCGCTGAGCCCGTGCATGCCGGCTCCGTTCTCGCCGGTGCCGTAGGTTTGCTCGGGTGGTGTGGTTCCGGGCGGCGGCGGAGGAGGTGGAGGTGGAGGTGGAGGTGGAGGAGGCGCTCCGATCGAGCCGCCGCCGAAGTCGTCCCACTTGCCGTCGTCGTCGTCCATCCCGAGCCCGAGGCGGCCGGACGTGTAATCGCCGTCCAAGGTGCTGAGGAGCTTCGTCCAGGTGCCTGCGTTCTTGCGCCAGAGCTCGAGGGCGAGCCCGAAGCGGCGGAGAAGGAGCGTGTCGCCGTTTGCCGGGTCAAGGGCCAACGGGCCGGCGATCGTCGTCGCGACACCGTTGGTGATCTTCTGGATGTAGAGGCCGTCGGTCGAGATCCAGTGGAACCAGCGCGCGCGATAGCTGTCGACGCCCGCGGTGCCCGCCTCCTGTAAGTGCAAGTAGAGATAGAACTCCTGGTTGTTGTTGGGCACGTTCGCGATGCGCGCGTGCACCTCCGCGTCGCCGACGATCTCGTCGGTGCTGAACGAGTTCGCCTGAGCCACCTCCGCCTCGTTCTGCCCCGCCATGTTTCCGAGGACCTCGAGCGTCTCGCCGGATCCGAAGAGAGACGTCGACGACCAGGCCCCCGCCTGGGACAGCGGGTCCTCGTTCGCGCGCTCGAACCGGTCGAGGAAGTCTGTCGCGGGGACGGCCGGTGCTGTGGGGGGCGATGTCGTGGTGCCCGTGCCGCCGAAGTCGTCCCAGACGCCGCCGTCGTCATTCATGCCAAGCCCGATCTTCCCGCCCTGGAAGCTGCCGTCGGCGGCGCTCAGTCGCAGGATCCAGGTCCCGGCGCTCTTGTGCCAGAGCTCGATCGTCCCGCCGTTGTTGCGCATCAGGATCGTGTCCCCGATCGCCGGGTCGAGCTGAACGGGCGGAACCATGCTCGTGGCGACGCCGTCAACCATCTTCTCCAGGTAGAGGCCGTCGACCGCGATCCAGTGGAACCAGCGGGCACGGTAGCCGTCCCAGCCCGGCGTTCCGGTCTGCTGGAGGTTGATGTAGACGAACATGTCCGAGTTGTTCTCGGCGCTCGAGCCGATCGTCGCGTATGCCTCCACGTTCCCGGCCGCGTCGGCCGCGCGGTAGGAGTCGGCTTCGACGCCGTCTCCGTCGTTCTGGCTCGCTCCGCCGCCGAAAATCTCGAGCGTCTGGCCGCTTCCGTCGATCGACGTGGGCGACCAGTTGCCCCACTGGTAGAGCGGGTCCTCGAGACCTCTGCCGTCGAAGTCGTCAAGAATCGGGGCGGTCGGGCCCTCGAGTGTCGCGGTTGCGGCCGTAGGTGTGGCGTTCGTTCCGAAGAGAACGGGGACGAAGACGACGAGCGCGACGAGAGCAACTCGCGCGCTCCCTGTCCGCCTCGTTCGGCGCTGCGGCTGCACGGTCGTCTCCATCTCTACCTCCATCCAGGACGCAGCCTGGGTCGTCTGGTTGCCAAGTTCGGCAATATTGCCAGTAGAGACAACTCGTGTAAATTGTCACTTTTAGCCACGTCCCGTCTCGGCCGTCCAGGCGAGACGCGCGCTCGCGTTACCCTGGAGCTATGGATCCGCTCGCCGCCTTCTCACCCGGCACGAGGACGTGGTTCGAGCGGGCGTTCGCGGCGCCGACCCCCGCTCAGGCGGCCGGCTGGCCCGCGATCGCCAAGGGCGGGCACGTCCTCATCCAGGCGCCCACGGGCTCGGGAAAGACGCTCGCCGCGTTCCTGATCGGGATCGACCGGCTGAACGCGTCGCCGGGTGAGGGGCTGCGACTCCTCTACGTCTCTCCGCTGAAGGCGCTGAACTACGACATCGAGCGGAACCTCCGGAGCCCGCTCGCGGGGTTGGGCTCCGAGCTCTCCGTTGGTGTGCGCACGGGCGACACGCCTGCCGACGAACGGCGGCGGATGCTGAAGACGCCTCCGGACATCCTGATCACGACGCCCGAGTCTCTCTTCCTGCTCCTGACCTCTCAGGCGCGCGAGACCTTGCGCGGCATCGAGACCGTGATCCTGGACGAGGTGCATGCGGTCGCCGGGACGAAGCGCGGCGCGCATCTCGCGCTGTCGCTGGAGCGGCTCGAGGCTCTCGTCGACCGTCCCTTCCAGCGCATCGGACTCTCCGCGACGCAGCGCCCGCTCGCCGAGATCGGACGCTTCGTCGCGGGCTCGCAGCGTGAGATCGAGCTCGTAGACGCGGGCACGCGCAAGGAGCTCGACCTCGAGGTCGTCGTCCCGCTCGAGGACATGCGCGAGCTGGGTTCGACCGCTGACCTTTCCGTTCCTCCGCTCGCGGACGGCGTTCAGCTGCAAACGAGAGACTTGATCACCACAGCAGCGGCCGCGAAGCGGACGCCTTCAGGGATCTTCGCGCGGCCGGAATCCGCGCTAGCGGATTCCGGTCTTGCGCAGGGGCAGTCGAGCCGGTCGATCTGGCCGTCGATCTATCCCGCGATCCTGGAGCTGGTCAGGCAGCACCGCTCGACGATCGTCTTCGTGAATAACCGCCGGCTCGCGGAGCGGCTCGCGCTCCGGCTGAACGAGCTCGCCGAGGAGGA
>JALZOK010000087.1 GCA_030857225.1 Actinomycetota bacterium | reverse complement strand
GAACGCGAAAACAGCCACGATGCCCGCGAGAAGCGGCACCTTCAATCTTCCCATGTTTCTCCCTTCGCTGAAAATTCGGCGTCTGAGACGGCAGTATCGCAAGAGACGCTACGCGGGCAGGCAAGTTAGACGCTCCCGGTGAGGCCGAGCCTACCGGGAGGCCTTTGGATCAATGCGCTCTATGGGCGGGCGAGGTTCGTTAGGCCGCGAGACCTGCGAGATCCCGCAATGCCTCTAGGCGCTTGAGCGCCTGACCCTCGAGTTGCCTAACGCGCTCGCGCGTCAGGTCGAGCTCGTGGCCGATCGCCTCGAGCGTCCACGGCTCGCCTTCGAAGCCGAAACGCAGCTCGAGGATCCGCCGCTCGCGCTCGGGGAGCGCGTCCAGCGCCCGCCTGATGCTCTGCCGGCGCAGCGACTCCTCGGCCTCGTCGAACGGATCTGCGGCCTCGCGGTCGGCGAAGAGGTCTCCGAGTTCGCCCTCGTCGTCCGCGCCGACGGTCTGGTTCAGCGAGACCGACGCGTGGGCGGCGCCGAGCGCCTCGTCGACGTGCTGGAGCGGGAGACCGGTGGCCTCCGCGAGCTCCTCCTTCGTCGCCTCCCGTCCGAGCTCGACCTCGAGCCGGCGCGCTGCGCGCGAGAGCTTTTGCTGCCGCTCGACGACGTGAACCGGGACGCGGATCGTCCGCGCGTGGTTCGCCACCGCGCGCTGGACCGACTGGCGGATCCACCACGTCGCATATGTGGAGAACTTGAAGCCACGCCTCCAGTCGAACTTCTCGACTGCGCGGTTCAAGCCCAGTGTTCCCTCCTGGATCAGGTCGAGGAACGGCACGCCGAGCCCGCGGTAGCCCTTGGCGATCGAGACGACGAGCCGGAGGTTCGACTCGATCATCTTTCGCTTGGCGACGGGGTCGCCGCGCTCGATGCGCTTGGCGAGCGCGACCTCCTCCGCTGCTGTGAGCAGCTTGTGGCGTCCGACGTCGGCGAGAAAGAGCTGCAGGCTGTCGGCCGCGCCCGAGACGGCGCCCGCCTCGTACTGCGGCTTCTCCGCTTCCTTCTCGTCCGCCTCGGGGCGCTCGATCTCGATCCCCTGCGCTTCCAGCTCGCGCTGGAGCAGCTCGGAGTCCTCCTCACCGAGGTCGTGCTCGAGCACGAAGGCCTCGATCTCGGGGATCGTGAGATGGCCACCGTGCTCCTCGGCGCGCTCGACAAGCGCCTTTACGTGCTCGGATTCGAGCAGTTCGATCAACTGATTCTGAGTCAAGAGTGTGTTTCAGTCCTTTCGGCGACTCGGCAGAGCAACAAACGTACGCAGTGTATGAGGGTTTTCGGCCAGTTTCCAGGGTGATACGGATTCGAAGGGCGTTACAAACTTCCAACGCACTTCTCTTTCCCGATTATTCCGTTGCCGACACCTCGGCGGTTTTCTGTGGCCCGAAGGCCTCCACAACCTGAGACGTCGATCCCGTCCAGGCAGTTAGATAATGACCCGCCCGACGGATGGTGAAAACCCCTCGCGAGCGGCTTTACGCGCTCTTAGCGGTCGATTCAGGTGCGGCTTACGCAGAACCGAGCGTTGCGCGCCTTTCGGCGAGAAGCTCGGCCGCGCGTTCCGGGGTCACGGCTTCGACGGTGTCCCCTCGGCGCAGGCTGGCATTCGTCTCGCCATCCGTGACGTAGGGGCCGAAGCGACCATCCTTCACGACGATCTGCCGTCCGGTGCCCGGATCAGCGCCCAGCTCGCGGAGTGGCCCGCGCGCCGCGCCACGGCCACGCCGGCGCGGTGGCTGGGCGAAGAGCGCGTTGGCCTCGTCGAGCGTGACGGTGAAGAGTTGCTCCTCGGCTTCGAGCGATCGCGACTCCGATCCCTTTTTCACATACGGCCCGTAGCGGCCGTTCTGGGCCGTTACGTCCTCTCCGTCCACGGTCCCGACGATTCGGGGCAGCGTGAGCAGACGTAACGCCTCGTCGAGCGAGACGGTCTCGGGCGACATCGACGAGAAGAGCGATGCGGTTCTCGGCTTGTCCTCGGCGCCGTCGGGGAGCACCTCGGTGACGTACGGGCCGTAGCGGCCCGAGCGGGCGACGATGTCGTACCCACTCTGGGGATCCTGTCCGAGCGGGCGGTTGTCGGGCTGGGCCAAGAGCTCCGCGGCTTTCTCGGCCGTCAGCTCGTCGGGAGAGAGGTCGCCCGGCAGGCTGGCGCGCGCTTCACCGAGCTCGAGGTATGGCCCGTAGCGACCGACCCGCACGACCGCTTCGCTTCTCGGAATCGCGATCGAGTTCACGGCGCGCGCGTCGATGTCGTCGAGGTGCTCGGTGACCAGATGATGGAGGCCCGGGCCGTCCCCGTCCCCGAAGTAGAAGCGTTTCAGCCACGCCACGCGGTCCTCGTCGCCGGCGGCGATCCGGTCGAGGTCGTCCTCCATGCGCGCGGTGAAGTCGAAGTCCACGAGTTGCTCGAAGTGGCGCTCCAGGAGGTTCACGACGGCGAACGCGAGAAAGGTGGGAACGAGCGCTGTGCCCTTCTTGAACACGTATCCGCGATCGAGAATGGTCGACAGGATCGCGGCGTACGTGGAGGGACGACCGATGCCCCGGTCTTCGAGCGCCTTGACGAGGGTCGGCTCCGTGTAGCGCGGCGGCGGAGTCGTCGAGTGGCCCTCGGGCTCGAGCGTCAGCACCGTCACGTCCTGGCCCACCGCGAGCTGCGGGAGGCGCCGCTCCTCGTCGTCCTCGGACGGCTCGTCGCGGCCGGGCTCGTAAGCGGCGAGAAAGCCGCGGAACGTGAGCACGGTGCCGGAGGCTGCGAACTCGACGTTCTCGTCCTGCGACGAGATCGCGCCGATGCGGAGCGAGACCGTCTGCCCGCGGGCGTCCTCCATCTGCGAAGCGAGCGTCCGCTTCCAGACCAGGTCGTAGAGGCCGTGCTCGTCGCGGGACAGGTCGCGCTTCAGATCGTCAGGAGTGCGGAAGGTGTCTCCTGCCGGCCGGATCGCCTCGTGAGCCTCTTGGGCGTTTGCGACGGCGCGTCCGTAGGTGCGCGCCTGCTCGGGCACGTAGTCGGCGCCGAAAAGGTCTCGTACCTGAGCGCGAGCGGCCGCCAGCGCCGATTCCGACAGTGTCGTCGAGTCTGTCCGCATGTACGTGATGTGGCCGGCCTCGTACAGGCGCTGGGCGACACGCATGGTCGTCTGAGCGGAGAAGCGGAGCTTGCGACTCGCCTCCTGCTGGAGCGTCGCAGTCCGAAACGGGGCAGCAGGACGGCGCCGGTAGGGCTTCTCCTCTGATGTCCTGACGGTGAACGCCGCGTCCTCGAGACGTTCCGCGAGGCCGCGCGCTCCGTCCTCGTCGAGCCGTACGAGCGTCTCCTCGCGAAGGGTCGCGTCCGGCGCGAAGTCGCGGCCCACCGCAACGCGCAGTCCGTCGACCGTTACCAGCCGAGCGTCGAACGAGCCCGGGTCGAAGTTCGCGGCGATGTCCCAGTACTCGGCCGAGACGAATGCGATTCGCTCGCGTTCACGCTGGACGACGAGGCGCGTGGCGACGGACTGGACGCGTCCGGCCGAGAGCCCGCGTGTGACCTTCTTCCAGAGGACGGGCGAGACTCCATAGCCGTACAACCGATCGAGAATGCGCCGGGTCTCCTGGGCGTCGACGAGGCGTTGATCGATTGCACGCGTGTCTTCGAGCGCTCGTCCGATCGCCTCGCGGGTGATCTCGTGGAAGACCATGCGCCGGACGGGTACTTTCGGCTTCAGCACCTCGACGAGGTGCCAGGCGATCGCCTCGCCTTCCCGGTCTTCATCGGTCGCCAGCAAGAGCTCGTCGGCGTCCTTCAGATGCTTCTTGAGCTCGGTGACGACCTTCTTCTTCTTCGCGTCCACGACGTAGTAGGGCTCGAACTCCTTGTCGACATCGACGCCGAGGGCGCCGAACCGCTTGCGCTGGGCCTCGGGCACGTCGGATGCGCGATCGGGGAGGTCGCGGATGTGCCCGATGCTCGACTCGACCGTGAACTCCTTGCCGAGATAGCCGGCGATGGTCCGTGCTTTCGCCGGACTCTCCACGATGACGAGGCGCTTACCCATCGGCGCGACACCTTAGCGCCGGGGCCTGTCTGCGCAAATCCCGCGATACTGGCGCGCGTGTCGAAGCCGCCTCGCCCCAGCTGGATCTACTTCGCTATCGCGGCTCTCAGCTGGCCGGTGCTGAAGACCGTTTTTCGCCATCGCGCCGCCGGCGGCCAGAACGTTCCGAGGGTGGGCGGGCTCGTGCTCGCTGCGAATCACTCGTCGAACTTCGATCCATGGCCGCTCGGCATCCCACTCTTTCCCCGGCGCTTCCTCCGCTTCATGGCGAAGTCCGAGCTCTTCTGGTTTCCGCTCGGGAAGATCATCACCGCAGCAGGCGCATTTCCCGTGCGGCGCGGACAGCGGGACGAGGAGGCTATCGCGACCGCCATCGCCCTGTGCCGCGAGGGGCATGCAGTCGTCATGTTTCCCGAGGGGACGCGGCGGCTGAAGGGGCTGCGCAAGAAGCACGAGGCGCGCTGGCACACGGGCGCCGCGCGAATCGCACTCGAGGCCGGCGTGCCATTGGTCCCCGCGGCGATCGCCGGCACCGATCGCGTCGGCCGGCTGGCGCCCTTACGTGTTCGGTACGGCGTCGCAGTCGAGCTCGGCGATCTGACTGGTCTTCCACCAGCGGAGAGCGCGCAGATCGCGACCGACCGGCTACGAGTCGCGATCGGAGAGCTCGAGGAGCTCCTCGAGTGAAGCCGCTTCTCGTCGTCGATGGCGACTCCTTCGCCCATCGCGCCTACCACGCGATCCCCAAGAACCTCCGTCGCTCGGACGGTGGTCCCGGAAACATGCTGTTCGGGTTCGGGACGATGCTCTTGCGGCTCTGGCAGGTCGAGCGCCCTCGCACGGTCGTGGTCGCCTGGGACACGCTCGAAGTTCCCACCTATCGCCACGAAGCGCTTGCTGGATACCAGGCGGGACGCGAGTTCGACGCGGACCTCCTCGAACAGCTCGGCCTCCTGCCGGCGCTTGTCGCATCGTCCGGGCTCGCGTGCGCCAAGGCACCCGGCTATGAGGCGGACGACTTCCTCGGCGCCGCAGTGTCGACGGAGGAGGCGGCCGGAGGGCTCGCGCTGGTCGCGACCTCGGATCGAGATGCATTTCAGCTCGCCAGCGAGAAGACGACGATCTTGCAGCCGGTGCGCGGCGCGGCCTCGGCCCGCATCGGTCCTGCGGAGGTTCGGGAGCGGTATGGAGTTGATCCCGAGCAGGTGCCTGACTTCATCGCGCTGCGCGGCGACCCGTCCGATCGCATCCCCGGCGCTCGGGGAATAGGTCCGAAGAAAGCGGCAGATCTGCTGATCCAGTATCGGACGTTGGATGCGATGCTGGAGGAAGGACGATTCGCCGCCGAAGCCGACGCGCTTCGTCTCTACCGGGAGATCGCCACGCTCGACCGCGCGGCTCCGCTCCCTGCCCTGCCCGACGTCGATCCGGATTGGAAAGCAGCCGCCGAGCATGCGCGGGAGCTCGGAATGAACGGCCTCGCAGGGAGATTCGCGGAGGCTGCGACATCGAGCTGATCAGTCATCCGTCGCTGGCCAAGCTGCATTCGCCGGTGGGTCACATTCACGCCGAGAATCCGGAGCGCCTCTTTCGGCTGCTCGAGAGCTTCCCGGGATTCGTCGAAGGGGAACCGGCGACACGCGAGGAGATCGAGTCGGTGCACTCCGGTGAGTACGTGCAGTCCGTCGAGTCGATAGAGGGAGAGACCTGGCTCTATGTAGACACATACGCCGGCCCGACGACCTGGGAGGCCGCGATGCTTGCCGCAGGCTGCGCGATACGCGCCGTCGAGCAGGAGGGCTTTGCGCTCGTCCGACCACCAGGGCATCACGCGCTTGAGGGATGCGCGATGGGTTTCTGCATCTTCAACAACGTGGGAGTCGCCGCTCGCCACGCGCAATCCGAGATGGGGGCTCAGCGCATCGCGATCGTCGACTTCGACGTTCATCACGGGAACGGGACCGAGGCGATCTTCCGCGAGGACTCCTCCGTGCTCTTCGTGTCGATCCATCAGTGGCCGCTCTACCCGGGCACCGGCGGGCCGGGGACGAGCGATGAGCACACACTGAATATCCCGCTCGCGGCCGCAGCCGGAGATGTCGAGTACGCGCAGGTGTTCCGGGAGACCGTCGAGCCTGCGGTGCGCGCCTTCGATCCCGACCTCGTGCTCGTTTCCGCGGGGTTCGACGCGCACGAGAAGGATCCGCTCGGCGAGATGCGGTTGACCGTCGAGGGCTTCCGCGAGCTCGCCCGCCGGTGCTCGGCTTTGGGACCAAAGACGGCTGCTGTGCTCGAGGGCGGCTACAACCTCGACACGCTCCCCACGCTCGTCGAGGCGGCGCTCGAGGGGTTCTCGGAAAGCTAGTGATCTAGCCGCGCGCCGACGCGAGTCGCTCGAGCGCCTCGCGTCTCGACGATACGCCGAGCTTCTTCAGGAGGCTCTTCACGTGGGATCGGACTGTGTGCTCCGAGATGTACAGACGTTGGGCGATCTCGTCCGTCCCCAGGTGCTCGTCGAGGAGCAGCAGGACTTCGACCTCGCGTGCGGAGAGTGTGCGGGTGATCGCCTCGGGGATGCCGTGGAGCCGGCCTCCCTCGCGCACCCGGTCGAGAAGGCGACGTGCCACGCCACCGGAGAGCGCAGCCTCTCCGCGGACGACTCCACGCAGGAAGGTCGCGATCTGCTCCGGTGACTCCGTCTTCAGGAGGTAGCCGGCCGCGCCGCCGCGGATCGCCGCGAGGAGGTTCTCCTCTGCATCCGAGGCGGTCAGCACGACGACCTCGCACTTGGGCGCCTCTTGGCGGATCTTGGGGAGTGCCGTCAGTCCGTCCATTCCGGGCATCGTCAGATCGAGCAGAACGAGGTCGGGTTGGCGGTTACGCGCGGCGAGGATTGCCTCTTCGCCGCTGGCTGCATCCCCTACGACCTCGAAGCCCTGCTGGGTGAGCAGAGCCGCGAGGGCGTCTCTGGTCAGCGGATGGTCGTCGACGATGAGAATCCGCTCCGTCATCTCTTCCTTATCGGCACGGGCTCGCCTGCCGAAAAGGGGGTAATGGATCACTCGCGCTCGCAGAGCTTCCGCTCCTGGCTCTTCGGGGAGGTCATGCTGGTGGGGCTGCTCGCTTCGGCGACCGCGCTCTTCGCCGTGAGCCCCTCGCTGCAGTCTGCTTATGAGCTCCCCGAGGCCAGGCTCGTCGTAGATACCGCGGTGGCAGTCGTCGCCGCGATCGTCTCCGTGCTCTCTGCAATCCGCTTCCAGGTCGACGGACGGAAGCTGGATCTTCTGCTCGCCGCAGGCTTCTGGGCAATCGCGCTGGGAACCGTGGTATTCGGCCTTCTACCTGTCCTCGGCGGTGAGTCGCTGCCCGCCTGGGCAGCTTGGGCTCTGATCGGCGCCCGCTTCCTAGGTGCCGCGTTGATCGCCGTTGCGCCGTACGTAGACGGACGCATGTCTAGGCGCCGCACGGCACTTCTGGCGGCCGGCGTCGGCATCGTCGCCCTGCTCGGCTCGTCGGCGCTCGGCCTGAGCATGTCCCGGTGGGGTGCGGTCGGTCCTGTCGAAGGCTCCTCCGTAGAGCTCGCAGCTGCGTTGCTGGCGGCCCTCTGGCTCGTTGCGGTGATCGGCTTCGCCCGGCGCCTTCATCGATACGGCCGAGATCTCGACGGCTGGCTCTGCCTGGCTGCGACGCTCGCGCTGTTCGCCGATCTCCATCTGCTGCTGACTCCGGTCGTCTCCAGCGAGCTCCTTCTCCAAGGCGACTTTCTCCGCCTTATCGCGTTCGGCTTCCTCCTGGTGGGTGTCTGGCGGGCGATCGCGGATGCCGAGTTCGGTCGAGCGGTTGCCGACGAGCGGGCGCGAGTCGCGCGCGAGATCCACGACGGGCTAGCGCAGTATTTGTTCGCGATCTCGACCCAAGTGAGCATGCTCGAATCCGATGCCTCCCTGGAGGAAGTCCTGCCTCGGCTCAAACGTGCCTCGACAGCCGCGCAGCAGGAAGCTCGCTTCGCGGTGCTCGCGTTGTCCTCCGCGGGAGGCTCGGCGCGCTTCGACTCGGCCCTTCGCCGTTACATCGACGTGCTGACGGCGGACGGCCAGATCGAGGTGGAGCTCGAGGTCGATCGCCAAGTGCGGCTGGCGCCCGACGAGCAGATCGAAGTGTTTCGAATCGTGCAGGAAGGGCTCGGAAACGCCAGACGCCATGCGGGCGCAGGCCGCGTCGAGGTCTCGATCGTGCAGCGCGGCGGGCGGCGCGTCGTCTCGGTGAGCGACGACGGCGTCGGGTTCGACGAGAAGAGGACATTAGCCGGCCAAGGGCTCGGGAACATCAGGCTGCGGGCAGAGGCCATCGAAGGCGAGCTCAGCCTGCGGTCGGCTCCTGGGCGCGGGACCGCCATCGAAGTGATCCTCCGCGCGACCTAGTGGACGCTACGGAATCCACCAGAGCGCGACCGTGACGATCACGGTGAAGAGCGCGACCGCGCACGTCGCCTGAAAGAAGCGGTCAGCTTTCAGTGACAGTCGAGCGGAAGCATGCCGTCGAGGCTCCCCGGGCTCGACTGTCATGAACGCCACTCGATCCACCTCGAAGTCCCTCGAGCTGCCGCGCTGCCGGATTTCGTCGCGTACCGATGGGTCGGCGAAACGTCGAGAGGCGGGCGACACATTCGCGGTCACGTTCAGCGAGGCGATCGCGAGCCCCGTCGGCCCGGGCGGAGCGATCACCCAGACAGATCCGATCGGAGCCGGCAACGACAGGCTCACGATTGCCGGCTTGACGGCAGTCGCAGGTCTGGCCACGGGATCGAATCTCTACATCCTGGCCGACAACACGAGTGCGACATTCTCCTCGAGCACCGTGAATGCGACGGGCGCGGTCGTTACCGCGACAGTGGCAGGCGCGTGCTCGGGTACCTGCGGGGCAAACATCGCCGCTGGCGTGGGCGCGCTCGTATTCACCCCGGATCCAGCGTTGCAGGACGCGCCGGCAACACCGCGGCGGGCAGCTTCACCACGGCACCCGTCTTCCTCTTGTTCTGACGCCGGCGCTCGTCGTGCGCGGGGAATGCGCGGCAAATAGAAAGCCCTGCAAACTTTGCAGGGCTTTCCTTAGCAGGCCTGTAAGCCGGGTTCTTCGCCAGGACTGCATGATTTGGCTCAACCAGGCGGCCTTCGGGCAACTGATCGTGTGGCCAAAGGACGCCACTGGGCGCCCTCGTGATGCACCGGTGATGCACGAGGCCGTCGCAGGAGCTGGGCGGGGAGTGGCATTGGCGCCATTATTCGCCCGTGCGCTCAGACCTTCCCACCGGCACCGTCACCTTCCTCTTCACCGACGTCGAGGGGTCGACCAGGTTGCTGCACTCGCTTGGCACCCAGGCCTACGCTCAGGCGCTCGCCGAGCACCGGCGCGTGATCAGGGAGGCATGTCGTTCGGAAGGCGGGGTTGAGGTGGACACCCAGGGGGACGCCTTCTTCTTTGCCTTTCCGACCGCCCCTGCAGCGATCAGTGCCGCCGGCGCCTTCACCGAGAGCCTCGCCTCCGGCCCGATCCAGGTGCGGGTCGGCCTACACACGGGAACGCCGCTTCTGACCGAGGAGGGCTATATCGGAGACGACGTTCACTTCGGCGCGCGCGTCGCTGCCTCGGCCCACGGCGGCCAGATCGTCCTCTCGCGAGCGACAGCTGAGCTCGTCGAGCTAGAGCTCACCGATCTCGGAGAGCACCGGCTCAAGGACATCGCGGAGCCGGTCTCGATCTATCAGCTCGGTGGCGGGAGCTTCCCCCCACTCAAGACGATGTCGAACACGAACCTGCCTCATCCGGCGAGCTCGTTCGTCGGCCGCGAGCGCGAGGTCGCAGAGGCGCTCGCCCTGCTCCGAGACGGCGCGCGCCTGCTCACCCTCACAGGCCCCGGCGGCTCGGGAAAGACGCGGCTCGCGATCGAGGCCGCGGCCGAGCTCGTGCCCGAGTACAAGGCCGGCGTCTTCTGGGTCGGGCTCGCTGCCCTGCGCGATCCTGCTCTCGTCTCTGAGACGGTCGCTCAGACCCTGGGAGCGAAAAACGGCCTCGCCGAGCACATCGGCGAGCGCGATCTCTTGCTCCTGCTCGACAACTTCGAGCAGGTGGTGGAGGCAGCTCCCGTGCTTCCGAGCCTTCTCTCGGCCTGTCCAAACCTGCGCCTGCTCGTGACGAGCCGCGAGCTGCTGCGCGTACAGGGCGAGGTCGAGTTCCCGGTGCCACCCCTTGCCGAGCCGGAGGCGGTCGAGCTCTTCTGCACCCGCTCCCGGCTCGCGCCCGACGAGACGATCGGCGAGCTCTGCCGGCGCCTCGACTCGCTCCCCCTGGCAGTCGAGCTCGCGGCCGCGCGCACGAGCGTGCTCTCGCCCGCCCAGATCCTCGAGCGCCTCTCGCAGCGCCTCGACCTGCTCAAGGGTGGACGCGACGCAGACGCCCGCCAGCAGACGCTCAGGGCGACGATCGAGTGGTCGTACGAGCTGCTGAGCGACGAGGAGCAGCGCCTCTTCGCGCGGCTGGCTGTCTTCCGAGGCGGCTGCACGCTCGAGGCCGCCGAGGAGGTCTGCGACGCAGGTCTCGACACGCTGCAGGCGCTCGTCGACAAGAGTCTCCTTCGTCATACCGACGAGCGCTTCTGGATGCTCGAGACGATCCGCGAGTTCGCAGCGGAGCAGCTCGTGGCGGACGACGAGGAGAGCAGGATCCGAGATCGGCACCTTGACCACTTCCTGGCGCTCGCCGAGCGAGCCTACGAAGAGCGACTGACCGCGGAGTCGACGTGGTCCCCGACGGTGAGCGCCGAGCACGACAACATCCGGGCCGCGCTCGACAGGGCCGAGAGCAGCCGTCCGCGCGCGGAAGCTCAGCTCGCGTCGGCTGTGGCGCCGTACTGGTTCCTGCAAGGCCGGGAGCCGTACGAGCGGCTTGCTGATGCTGTGTCGAGGTACACGGTCGGCGACCGGATCCGAGCTCGGGCGCTCACATGGCTCGGCAAGGTCGAACCCCGTGCCCCTGAAGCGCGGGGTCAACTCGACGAGGCCCTCGGGCTGTGGCGGGAGGCCGGCGATCCGCTCGGGGAGGCACTGGCGCTCGAGGCGATCGGCGACACGCACCTCTACGCGGGCGAGTACCCGCCGGCGCAGCGTGCGTTCGAGCGGAGCCTGGCCGTCCGGAAGGAGGCTCGGGCGCCAGAGATCGAGGGAGCGGCAGCGCTGGGCGGGCTGTGCCAGTTGCTCGTAGCGGCCGGCGAGATCGAGCGCGTGGAGCCGATGGCTCGAGAGCTTTGCGAGCTTGGACGCCGGTACGGGAGTCGCGACACGGAGATGGACGGGCTGCACTACCTGGCCGACTGCCCGCTGCTCGCCGGTGACTACGCCCACGCCGAGAAGCGCTACCGGCGAGCTCTCGCGCACGCACGCAGCTCGGGATTCGTGGCTCAATGCCCGACGGAGTTGGTCGGCGTCGCTATGTCCGCAGCCGGGCAAGGCGACCACGTGCGAGCCGTGAGGCTCGCATCTGCGGCGTACGCCAAGCGTGAGGCGCTCGGTCTCAGGCCCGGCAACCGGGCTCATTGGTGGATCAGGCTTCAAGAGCAGCACATCGGGGGCGCACGAGCTCGGCTCGAGCCAGATGAGGCCGAGAAGGCCGAGCGCGCAGGCCGAGAAGCGGCTTTCGATGCCGTCCTCGACGAGGTGCTCGGAACGGGAAGCGCATGAGCGATCTCCCGTCCGGCACGGTCACGTTCCTCTTCACCGACGTGGAGGGCTCGACGCGGCTCCTGCACGAGCTCGGAGCGACCGCGTACGCGGAGGCGCTCGCCGAGCACCGGTGGCTGATTCGGGACGCATGTGCGGCTGCGGGCGGGGTCGAGGTGGACACCCAGGGCGACGCCTTCTTCTTCGCCTTCCCGACGGCACCGGGAGCGCTCCGGGCAGCCGGCGCCTTCACCGAGAGCCTCGCTTCCGGCCCGATCCAGGTGCGGGTCGGCCTACACACGGGCACTCCTCTACTGACCGAGGAGGGCTACGTGGGAGCAGACGTGCACCGAGCCGCGCGGATCGCCGCCGCGGGCCACGGCGGGCAGGTGCTCGTCTCCGCCTCGACGGCGTCGCTCGTTGAGCTCGAGCTGACGGATCTCGGCGAGCACCG
>JALZOK010000027.1 GCA_030857225.1 Actinomycetota bacterium | reverse complement strand
ACGGTGGAGCCTTCCGGGCGCAGGAACGGTAGGAGATCTTCGAGTCGCGTGGTCCGGCGAACGAAGACGTCGACGTAGTACACATCGCCCTCTTCGACGGGACGCGCGCCCTCGACCGTCACCCGCTTGGCTAGCGGCTTCGCATTCCCCGGCGTGAAGATGAACTCCTCCGCGGGGAGGATCCAGAGTGTGAACGCCACCGCCAGGCCCACCAGGCCGAGCGCGACCAGGACGCCCGAGAAGCGCTTCACGGACAACTCGAGTCGAGGCCCGAGCTCGCTTCAGAATGAGCGGCCATGCCGCAAAGAGCTCTCAAAGAAGCCCGCGGACGAGACCACCGTCGACGGCGACGACGGTTCCCGTGACGTAGGCAGCTCGGTCGGAGCAGAGGAAGGCCACGACGTCTCCGATCTCGCGTGGCTTCCCGAGTCGGCGCAGCGGGATCGCCTCGAGATCGGCCGCGGTCGGCCCGTCCGGGTAGACCTCGCGAAGACGCTCCGTGTCTATTCGGCCGGGGGCGATCGAGTTCACCGTGATGCCCTGGGGGCCGAGCTCGCGCGAGAGCGACTTCGCCCAGCCGATGACTCCCGGTCGTACGGCGTTCGAGAGCGCGAGGTTGTCGGTCGGCTCTTTCACGGTGCTGGAGGTGATGTTGACGATACGGCCCGCCTCGCTTCGCTCCAGATGGGGGAGACAGAGCCCGGTAAGCCTGACCACGGAGACGAGCAGCAGCTGTACCGCGGCCTCTATCTGCTCGACTGTCAGCCCCACCGCGGCAGTTCGTGGCGGCCCACCGGAGTTGTTCACGAGGATGTCGATGCCCCCGTGCGTGTCGACCGCGGTCTGCACGAGCCGTGCCACATCGTCGGTGCTCGTGACGTCGCCCGGGACGGCGAGGCCACCCAAACGCTCGGCTTCCGCGCGAAGCGGCTCGGGCCTGCGGGCGAACATGACCACGTTCGCCCCTTCGGCCGAGAGCGCCTCGGAGACAGCGAGCCCGATTCCGGCCGAGGCGCCGCACACGATCGCAGTGCGTCCTTCGAGGTTGAGATCCATCTTCCAGGCGAGGCGTGCCTCGCCTATTCCCTCCCGAGAACCGAGACGACGTCCCGCACGGCTGCGGCCGACTCCTCGAACCACACCTGCTCTTGCTCGGAGAGGTCGAGATCGACGATCTCCTCGATTCCCGCCGAGCCGAGCTTTACGGGGACGCCCATGTAGAGATCAGAGACCCCATATTCACCCTCGAGGTACGCGGTGCACGGGAGGACGCGCTTCTGATCGAGGAGGACGGCTTCCACCATCTCGGTCACCGCCGCCGCCGGCGCGTACCAGGCCGACGTCCCGAGGAGCTCGACGACCTCGCCGCCGCCCTTGCGCGTGCGCTCGACCATGGCGTCGATCCGCTCCTGGGAGACGAGCTTTGTCAGCGGGACGCCTCCGACCGTAGTCGCCGAGACGACCGGGACCATCTGATCCCCGTGCCCGCCGAGAACGAGCGCGTGTACGTCGCGAACGGAAGCTCCTGTCTCCCACGCGATGAAAGCCCGGAACCTCGCGGTGTCGAGGATCCCAGCCTGGCCGATGACGCGCTGCTTGGGGAGCCCGGAGGCGCTCCTTGCCACGTGGCACATCGCATCGAGGGGATTCGAGAGAACGATCACGATCGTGTCGGGCGAATGCGCGAGCGCCTGCTCGGTGACCGAGCCGACGATCTTCTCGTTCGTCGTCACTAGATCGTCACGGCTCATTCCGGGCTTGCGCGGAACGCCGGCAGTGACCACGACCACGTCCGATCCCGCCGTATCCTCGTAGCTGTTCGAGCCCGTGACCGTGGGCTCGTAGCCGAGCACGGACGCGGCCTGGTCGAGATCGAGCGCGATGCCTTGGGGAAGATTCTCGACGATGTCGACGAGGACGACGTTCGCGTAGTCGCGTCGGGCGAGCTCCTGGGCGATCGTGCGTCCGGTGAGACCCGCGCCGACGACGGTAACTTTGCTCCTCACAGGTTCTCTCCCAGTCTCTCGATAATCGCATCGGCGTACTCGGAAGTGCCGACGGCTGTCGGGTCGTCGCGGGTGGGCTTCAGGTCGTACGTGACACGCGCGCCCTCCGCGATCACCGCCGTGACCGCACGCTCTAGCCGCTGCGCGGCTTCTCGCTCGCCGAGGTGCTCGAGCATGAGCTTGCCGGAGAGGATCATCGCGGTCGGGTTCACCTTGTTCAGGCCCTTGTATCTCGGCGCGGAGCCGTGCGTCGCCTCGAAGACGGCCGCATCGAGACCGATGTTCGCGCCCGGCGCGACTCCAAGCCCCCCGACCAGGCCGGCTGTCACGTCGCTCACGATGTCGCCGTAGAGATTGGGGAGCACCAGCACGTCGAACTCCTCGGGTCGTTGCACGAGCTGCATGCAGAGCGCATCGACCAGCACCTCTCGCGAGGCGATGTCCGGGTAGTCGCGCCCCACCGATCGGAAGACGTCGAGGAAGAGCCCGTCGGTGAACTTCATGATGTTCGCCTTCGTCACTCCGGCGACCTCGCGGCGATGGTTCGCGCGCGCATGCTCGAAGGCGAAACGGATGATCCGCTCCGACGCCTCCACGCTCATCGGCTTGACGGAGATCCCCGAGCCCAGGGCGATCTGCTTGGACTGCAGCCCGTTCAAGGTCCGGATGACCGTGGCCGCGTTCTCGCTTCCCGCCTCGTACTCGATGCCGGCGTACAGGTCCTCGGTGTTCTCGCGGACGATGACGATGTCGACCTTCTCGTAGCGGGTGCGGACACCCGGATAGGTCTTGCACGGGCGCAGGCAGGCGAAGAGCTCGAGCTCGTGCCGCAATGCGACGTTGACCGAGCGAAACCCGGTGCCGATCGGAGTCGTGATCGGCCCCTTCAGCGCGACGCCGTTTCGCTTGACGGAGTCGAGCGTCTCCTGCGGAAGCGGCGTTCCGGCCTCCTCCATGACGTCGACGCCAGCCTTACGCACGTCCCAATCCAGCTCGACTCTGGTCGCTTCGAGGACGCGTCGGGTCGCCTCGGTGAGCTCGGGGCCGGTCCCGTCTCCGGGAATGAGGGTTACGCGATGGCCCATGGGCGCGCCGGATCGTACCTTGAGCATTCGCCTGGTCAGGTACCGTCCCGGCCGATGGAGGCCGCTGACTTCAAGCCGGGGCTCGAAGGCGTCGTCGCCGTCGAGACCGAGATCGCGGAGCCCGATCGCGAGGGCGGCTCGCTCCGTTACCGCGGCGTCGACATCGAAGAGCTCGTGGGTCGCGTTCCCTACGAGAACGTCTGGGGTCTGCTCGTCGACGACGACCCGGATTCGAAGATGCCCGACCCGGAGCCGTATGAGCCGGCGCGTCTGACCGGAAATGCGCCCGCCGACCTCCAGGCCGAGACGGCGCGCCTCGCCGGTGATTGGAAGCTCGGCAAGCTGAACGAGATCACGGACGAGCAGGCACGCGAGGACCTCGGCCGCCTCTCCGCGCAGATGATGACCATCGTCGCGCGTTCTGCTCGCGTCGCCGACGGTCGTGGCGACTCGGTTGCCGATGAGATCGTCGCACAGGGAAAGACTGCTGCCGAGAAGTTCCTCCTCCGCTGGCGCGGTGACGCCGACCCGCGGCACGCGAAGGCGATCGACACCTACTGGATCTGCACGGCCGAGCACGGACTGAATGCGTCGACCTTCACCGCGCGGATCGTGGCCTCCACGGGAGCGGACTGCGGCGCTTCGCTCTCCTCGGCGGTCGGAGCCCTCTCCGGACCGCTGCACGGAGGAGCGCCCGCCTACGTTCTGCCGATGCTGAAGGAGGTCGCCGCCTCGGGAGACGCCGAGCGCTGGGTCGAGGATGCGCTCGAGAGCGGCGAGAGGATCATGGGCTTCGGGCACCGCATCTACCGCGCGGAGGATCCTCGGTCGCGGATTCTCAAGCAGACCGCGAAAGAGCTCGAGTCACCGCACGTCGAAGTAGCCGAGGCGCTCGAGACCGCTGCGTTGGCGGCGCTCCAGAAGCGCCATCCCGAGCGCGTGCTGGCGACGAACGTCGAGTACTACTCGGCGATCGTGCTCGACGTCGCCGAGATTCCGCCCGCGCTCGCGCCGGCGATGTTCGCCTGCTCGCGCGTCGCAGGCTGGTCGGCGCACATCCTCGAGCAGAAGAAGACCGGTCGGCTCTTCCGTCCGTCGGCGCGCTATGTCGGTCCGGAACCACGCTCGCTCTCGTCGCTGTCATGAGCCTCGCCGACGCGGCAGCCGCGGCGGACGCTCTCGCGCAGGCCGGGGACGAGAAGGCGCTGGCAACGCTGCGTGTGCAGTGGGACGAGGAGATCGAGGCGGCGGCGCGCGATAGCGACTACCGCGTGCGGGCGCAGGGCTACCGCGCGATCGCACAGTTCCGTTTCCGTCAGAAGCGCGAGCTCTTGCGGCGAGGGCTCGAGGACGAGAGTCCGGCTGCTCGCGGGTCGGCGCTGATCGCACTCGAAGGGCTCTCGCGCGGACATCCGGGGGACATCAACGCCTTCCGGCCGATGCTCCACGAGCTCGCCGCGCGCGATCCCAACCCAGCTGTTCGCCGTCTCGCGATCATCTGCTTGAAGAACGGCGCCGCTCACCGTGACACGCTTCAGCTGCTCGAGGGGATAACGGAGTCGGACGAGACCGATGCCGAGCTGCGCAAGACCGCCCGCGTGGTTCAGGCCTCGCTGAAGAAGAAGGCATCGGCGAAGTGAGCCCGGCGGTGGCCGTGATCATGGGCTCGGCCTCGGACTGGGAGACGATGGAGCACTGTGTGACGACGCTCCGAGACCTCGAGATTCCGTACGAGGTGCGCGTGCTCTCGGCGCATCGCACGCCCGGCGCGCTCGAGGCGTACGTGGCAGACAGCGAGACCCGGGGCGTCCGAGTGTTCGTCGCCGCTGCCGGTGGCGCCGCCCACCTTGCGGGGGTTGTCGCCTCGCGGACGCTCAAGCCCGTCCTCGGGATTCCGATGGGGACAGCCCTTGGAGGGCTCGATTCGCTGCTCTCGACGGTGCAGATGCCAGCGGGGATCCCGGTCGGAACGCTCGCGATCGGTCGCGCCGGGGCTGTCAACGCGGCGCTCCTCGCAGCGGCGATCCTCGGGTCCTCGGACGACACGATCGTCGGGCGCTTGCGCCGCTTTCGGGATGAGCAGGCGCAGCGAATTCTCGACCAGCCGGATCCGAGCGCGTAGGTCGACCAAACGCATGGTGCCTGTCAGCTCATGTGACAGTCATCCGCTTTCGATCGCGGCCAGCACGTCGTCCGCGTAGCGCTCGAGCTTGACCGGCCCGAACCCTTTGACGCCGGCGAGTTCGCCGTGTGTTTGCGGCTTGACCGCCGCGAGCTCCCGCAGTGTCGCGTCGTGCAGCACGACGTAGGCGGGCACTCCGTCGGCGCGAGAGCGTTCGAGACGCCAGCTTCGCAACCTTTCGGCCACGCCGTCGTCGACGTCTTCCGCAGCGATGTCGGCTCTGATCGTGGGACGAGGTGCGCTCGGGTCGGCCACGAGCACGCGGAATCCGTCCGGCGTCGTCTGCTCGACCAGAGCCCCCGCAAGCTCGAGGAGCTTGACCCAGCGCTTCACGTCCGCTTCCGTCGCTGCCGCGAGCAGGCGGTATGCGAGGGAGCTCCGCGCGGACGGGGGCGCTTTCAGCGAACCACAGAGCGTCGCGACGAGACTGCGGCGCCCGACGGGCCAGGTCAGGCCGGCGACGGCGTCGACGATAGCCTCGCCCACGTCTGCCGGGAGGGGCGGCGCCGGCGAAACCGTGCGCGATGCCGTGGCGAGAGGAGCGCAGACGTCGCACATCCCGCACGGAGGAGCAAACACTTCGCCAAAGTGCTCGGCGACCTGCGCGTGGCGACACATGCGGGTCTCTGCGAACGCGATGATGCGCTCGGCTCGAGCCTCCGCGACCAGGCGGGCGCGGTCGAGGAGCGACTCCACGCGCAGAGGAGAGTCGTCGGGAACGGCGAGCAGCTCCACGTTCATACGGCGCCCGTCGTCGAAACCGCGCTGCACCAGACCAGCCTGCTCGAGCATCCCGACGAGCACTCGCGAATCCCGCTCCGGGACGAGAGAGCTCAGCTCACCCGGATCCACGCTGCTGCCGGCGTCCCGCAACGCTCGGTAGATCGCGCGAAGATCGGACGGCGCGGGTACGTCCGAGACCGCGAAGCGGCGAAGGGCGACCGCATCGCTCGGGCTCGCGAGCAGGAGCGTCTCGCTGGGCACGCCATCGCGCCCGGCTCGCCCGACCATCTGCACATAGCCCTCGAGCGAGTCGGGGTAGTTGACGAGACAGACGAGTCGGACGTCGGGTTTGTCGATGCCCATGCCGAAGGCCGTCGTCGCGACGACGACCTGCGCACGACCTCCGACGAAGTCGTCCTGAACTCTCGTGCGCTCCTCCGGCTCGAGTCCCGCGTGGTAGTGCTCCGCGCGGAACCCGTGTCCCCGGAGCACCCTCGCGACCTCCTCGGTGGAGCGGCGCGAGCGGGCGTAGACGATCGTCGATCCCCCGCGCAACCCGCGAAGACGTTCTACGAGAATCTCCAGACGGTCTTCCGCATTCACCACGCGAGCGACGTCGTAGCGAAGGTTCGGTCGCACGACCGAGGTGTGGACGACATGGGGCTCACGGCCCAGAGCGACCCCGATTTCGCGTGCGGTCTGCGGTGTCGCAGTCGCCGTCATCCCGAGCAAAGTGGGGCCGCCGAGCTCCTCGAGCCCACGCCGGATGAAGAGGTAATCCGGCCGAAAGTCGTGGCCCCACATGCTCACGCAGTGAACCTCGTCCACGACGACCAGACCGATTCCGATCGTGCGGAGCATCTCGACAAAACGTGCCTGGCGGAGACGCTCGGGAGCTGCGTAGACAAGCCGAGTCTCGCCGGAAGCGACCTTCCCGAGCCGTGCAGCGCTCTCTTCGGCTGAAAGCGAGGAGTTGACGAAGGTTGCCGTCGCCGCGATTTTCGGCGGGAGCTTGTCCACCTGATCTTTCATCAGCGCGATCAACGGGGAGAGCACCAGCGTCGGCTCCGGGCGGAGCATCGCGGCGAGCTGGTAGGTGAGCGACTTCCCCGAGCCCGTCGGCATCAGCGCGAGCGTGTCTCGGCCCTCGATTGCCGCGTGGACGACCTCCTCCTGTCCGGGACGAAACGCGTCGAACCCGAAGAGCTGACGGAGTGGTTCAGTGAGATCCCTCAGGCGCGCGAGTATAGGGAGCCGATCGAACGACGCCGGAACTCGTTGCAGAGTTGTTACGTCGTCGCGTCCGAGCGCGGAGACTTGCGACGGGCATGCGGGTGCGCCAGGAAGTACACCTCCCGCCGGCGGCGATCCGAGATGTGCGTATAGCGCTCGGTCGTTCCCAGGTCGGCGTGTCCGAGCATCTCCTGCACCGAGCGGAGATCGGCGCCACCCTCGAGCAGATGTGTGGCGAACGAGTGGCGCAGAAGGTGGGGGTGAACGCGTCCCGGCTCGAGGCCGGCCCTCTCTGCCAGGCGGCGCAGGATGAGAAAGGCGCCGGCACGAGTGAGCGGGCCGCCGCGGGCGTTCAGGAAGAGCTCGGGTCGGTACCTGCGGTCGAGATGGGGCCGACCGAGCGCGAGGTAACGCCGGGCGGCCTCGGCAGCAGGACGACCGAGTGGGACGAGACGCTCCTTGCCGCCCTTTCCGTGCACCCGCACGATCCGCTCCTCGACGTCCACAGCGTTCTTCTCGAGGCCCATGGCCTCCGAGACCCGCAGGCCCGCGCCATACAAGAGCTCGACGAGCGCGCGGTCGCGGAGGGTGCGCGGCGTGGTTCCGGTCGCTGCGTCGATGAGCCGCTCGGTCTCTGCCGGAGACAGAGCTCGCGGGAGCCGTCTTCCGCGACGGGGTAACTGGATCGCGGCAGCTGGATTCTCGGCTCTGGTGCCGATGAGGATCAGGTGGCGGAAGTACGTGCGCACAGCAGACACGCGGCGCGCGAGCGTCGCTGGCGCAAGGCCCTGGGCGCGCATGGCGGCGAGCCAGCCCTCCAGATCGTCGACCGTCGAGTCCCCGACGCTGCCCCCTCGAAACACGGCCAGGGAGACCAGGTCTCGGCGGTACGCGTCGAGCGTGCGGGGCGAGCGCCTGGCTGCCAGAGCAAGCAGGTAGCGATCGAGCTCAGGGTCGGCGGGCGGAGCGGCCATGGGGCGCGGACCGTTTCGGCGGGGAGCGCCCGGCTCCTCTCCCCCGTATGTCTTGTGGGCATCGTGGTCGTGCTCCTCGCGGCGGCTGCTCCCGCTCCGGCGGAGGCGTCCCAGCTGGTAGCGCGGAACACGTCGTCCGAGCGGCTTTCGGTGTCAAGGGAAGGCAAAGCCGTCGTCACCTATCGCGCCAATGGTCGTCTGCAACATGTCCTCGCGTGGGGAGCCGTGAACGCGCTGATGCCGAGCGCCACCCGGAAGCAGGTCGAGTTCCAGGTCGACTACTCGGGCGGTTGGAAGCGATTCGGCCAGCCGCTGTGGAAGACGCTTCGGAACGCGTGCGGCCAATACACCGGGCCTGCGCTGCCCTGGGTCGTCGCCAGCTGCACGGCGCCGGACGGCTCGCATTGGGCCCTGCAGCGCTGGCGGAGGTCGCAGGCGAACTTCGCGCAGCCGCCGTGGAGGGTCGGCCACGGCGGCTGGGAGCTTCGGGTCTCACACTGGAGCGGACCGGTCGCGCGACTCGATGTCTGGCTCGACTGGAGCTACGGTGGCCGCTGGCAACATCTCTTCGGGCGGCTCAGCTATCGAGGCCTGCCTGTCCACGGCTTCACGACAACTCCGGCGGGAGACCCGCTCGACTCCTACGGCCGCGTCCTCTACCTCGACACCCTGGACTCGGCGTACGGTTCCGGCTGGCGCCGTGAGAACGGCTTCGTCGCCCGCCGGCCCGACGGGACGTTCTGTTACGGCTTCGTGCCGCACCGAATTCCCTCGGGCGAGACCCTGCCGCCGGGGACCGGCCGCCGCTACCAGCTGTCCACGAGCGGGCCGGGAGTGACGCCCGACATCAGCTGGGAGGGCGACGGGCTAGGTGAGTACGACTCCGAAGACGTGTTCCACCGGGAGCATGAGGCGAGGATGAACGAGCTGCAGCAGCTGATCGTCGACGGCTCCGAGTCCTGCCACTCCTAGCTGGCTCACGAGCGAGGGTGCGAGCGGTCGTACACGCGCCGCAGGCGCTTTGCGTCCACGTGGCTGTAGATCTGCGTCGTCGAGAGCGAGGCATGACCGAGGAGCTCCTGAATCGTCCGCAGATCGGCCCCGCCTTCGAGCAGATGAGTTGCAAAAGCGTGTCGCAGCCGGTGTGGGTTTCGGACGAGCCGGCGTACCGTGCTCGTGTCCAGCCGGCGTCCTCGCGCCGAAAGGAACAAGGCGTCGACAGCTCCGCGTGCGAGCGCGGAGCGCGCGCGTAGATAGAGCGCCACATGGTGCGCCGCCTCTTCCCCGAGCGGCACAACCCGCTCTTTCCCGCCCTTGCCGCGGACGTGAATCGCCTCCCGCTCGAAGTCGACGTCTGCGAGGTCGAGCCCGACTGCCTCGGCGCTCCGTAATCCTCCCGAGTACAGGAGCTCCAGGAGCGCGCGGTTTCGCAGCGCCAGGGGCGAGTGGCCGTCGGCCAGCTCCAGCAGCTCGTCCACCTCGGCGGCCTTCGGCGCATCCGGCAGGCGCCGTGGCCCGCGCGACGAGAACGCGGCCTCCGGAACGCGGCCCGGCCCGAAGGTGAAGCGCAGGCAAGAGCGGACTGCGGCCACCCGTCGGGAGATCGTCGCCGGCTGGAGCCTCCGACGGCCACGACCGAGATCGGAGATCCAGTCGGAGAGAACGCGTGCGTCCACATCTTCGAGCCGGAGCGCGTTCTCCGAAAGCCAGCGCGCGAACGCGTCCAGGTCGGAGCCGTAGGCCTGCTGCGTCGCCTCCGACAGGCCCCCGTGCTCGAGAAAGCGCTCGATTGCCGCGGTGGTGCTCATCGGTGTCGGATTCGCGCCCGGAGTCTTCTCGCCTGCCCGCAGGGCATGTCCGGCCGGGCCACTTGCGGAGTCCGGGAGAATCTCGTATAGTCTCGCGTATGTCAGTTCAGATCCCAGTTCGCATCCCAAGAGAGGATGCAAAGAAGCTCGACGACGCGGTCGCGCGCGGTCGCTTCGCGAACCGCAGCGAGGCACTTCGCGAGGGGCTCGCCCTGCTGCTCCGCGAGGAGCGCGAGCGCGAGATCCTCGAGGAGTATCGGCGCGGATATGAGAAGCACCCGCAAGAGGAGTGGGTCGGAGAGCTTGGCTCGGCGCTGTTCGCAGCGTGGGTCGAGTCGGAGGAAGCCGGAAAGGAACCCCTCTGAACCGCGGAGACATCCACGACGTAACGATTCCGGGCGGTCGTCACCCAGCGGTCATCATCACTCGAAACGAAGCCATCCCGTTGCTGCGCAACGTCACGATCGCCGGGATCACCAGCAATATCCGTGGCTTGTCGACCGAAGTTCTCGTCGGCCGAGCCGAGGGGCTCGGCTACGAGAGTGTCGTGAACTGCGACAACCTCTTCACTCTTCCGAAGGCAGGCCTCGGCAAACAGCGAGGCTCGCTCGATCCCAGGCAGTTGAGCCGACTCGACGACGCGCTCCGCATCGCCCTCGGCCTCGACTGAGCTTCGACAGGCAGGCTTAGGGAGTGCCAGGCCGGCGTTTCGACTCCTTCAGCGGCGATCCGCCCGAGCGGCCGGCCGACCCCGCCGTCCGGAAGGCGAACTTCCGGCGCATCGTTCGCCTCTTCCGGACGTATCGCAGGCGTCTGGCTGCGGTCTCGGGGCTGATCCTCGTCTCGGCGAGTCTCGGCGTCGTCTCCCCGTTCCTGCTCCGCGAGGTGCTCGACGTCGCGATCCCCCAGGAGCGAGTCGGCCTCCTGAGCGCCCTTGTTGCTGGGATGGTCGCGATCCCGATCGTGACCGGCGCGCTCGGCGTCTGGCAAACGCTGCTCTCCAACCGAATCGGGCAAAGCGTGATGCACGACCTGCGAACGCAGGTCTATCGGCACCTCCAGAGACTCTCGCTCGCGTTCTTCACGCGCACGCGAACGGGCGAGGTGCAGAGCCGCATTGCCAACGACATCGGCGGCATCGAGACCGTCGTGACCTCGACGGCGACTTCAGTGCTCGCGAACGTGACCACCGTCCTCGCCACCATCGTCGCGATGGTGCTCCTCGACTGGCGGCTTGCGGCATTCGCCCTCGCGCTCTTGCCGCTCTTCGTCTGGCTGACCAAGCGAGTCGGGGAACAGCGCAGGAAAGTCACGACGGAGAAGCAGGCATCCCTGGCTGACGTGTCCTCGATCGTGCAGGAGTCGCTCTCGGTCTCCGGGATTCTGCTCGGGAAGACGATGGGTCGCACCGAGGATCTCGCTCGACGATTCGAGGCCGAGTCGGGACGGCTCGCCGAGCTCGAGGTGCGCAGTCGAATGACCGGGCGCTGGGTGATGGCCGCGATTCAGACCACGTTCGCGGTGATGCCCGCGCTCGTCTACTGGTTTGCCGGGCTTACGATCGCGCAGGGGAATGCGACGATCACGATCGGGACGCTCGTCGCCTTCACCACGCTGCAGACGCGGCTTTTCTTCCCGATCGGGAGCTTGTTGGGAGTGCAGCTCGAGGTGCAGAGCTCGCTCGCGCTCTTCGATCGCATCTTCGAGTACCTCGACCAGCGCGTCGACATCGTCGAGGGGTCACAAGCGCTCACGAGGCCACGTGGCGAGGTCGTGCTCGGCGCGGTCTGGTTCCGCTATGACGACGCTGCCTGGACACTCCAGGACGTCTCCTTCGTCGTTCCGCCGGGGACGAAGACGGCGCTCGTGGGCGAGACCGGCTCCGGGAAGACAACCTGTGCCTACCTCGTTGCTCGGCTCTACGACGCGACCGAAGGCACCGTTTCGATCGACGGCGCCGACGTGCGCGACCTGAGCTTCGAGTCGCTTGCGGCCGCGGTCGGCGTCGTCTCGCAGGAGACGTACCTCTTCCATGCCACGGTGCGTGAGAACCTCCGCTTCGCCCGGCCGGAAGCGAGCGACGAGGAGATCGAAGAGGCGGTGCGGGCGGCCCAGATCCACGAGCTGATCGCGACGCTGCCCGAGGGCTACGACACGATGGTGGGTGAGCGGGGCTATCGCTTCTCCGGAGGCGAGAAGCAGCGGATCGCCATCGCGCGCACGATCCTGCGCAACCCGCCCGTCCTCGTCCTCGACGAAGCGACGTCCTCACTCGACACACAGACCGAGCGGCTCGTGCAAGAGGCGCTCGAGCGTCTCTCCGAGGGTCGGACGACGATTGCCATTGCCCACAGGCTCTCGACCGTGCGCGACGCCGACCAGATCGTTGTTCTCGACCGCGGGCGCGTCGTCGAAATCGGGACGTACGACGAACTGATCGCCCGCGGAAGACGTTTCGCCGAGCTCGCTGCTCGGGACGACGCCATGCCCACGGTGACGGCTGTCTCGGTTGACGGAAGCGGGTGACAGTCACCTTCGGTGACAGTCACCATCAGAGCATGCGCATTTCCACTCTCGCCCACGGCGCCGAAGCGCGCGTCCGCAATCCCGACTCGCCGCTCGCCGCGGTGCTTGTGAACGGCGGAACGGCAAGGCGCGTCCCCGGAACCTGGAGCGCGACCAGCGAGTGGCTAGCCGTGCGCCTGGCCGAGCATTTGCCCACGATCGCCTTCGTGGAGGTGCGCTACCGAACGAAGAGCTGGAACGAGCTTCCGTCGTGCGTGGAAGATGCCGCAGACGCCCTTGACGCAGTCGATCGGCCTTCCATCGTCGTCGGTTTCTCGATGGGAGGCGCCGTGGCGATCGGCGCTGCGGGCCATGAAGGTGTCCGAGCCGTGCTCGGGCTCGCGCCGTGGATTCCGCCGCAGCTGAATCTCGATCCGCTTCGAGGAAAACGCTTCGACGTCGTGCACGGCGCCTGGGACCGCTGGCTTCCGCTGGTTCCAGGGGTCAGCGCCGAGCATTCGCGCAGCGGCTTCGAGCGCGCTCTCGAGGCGGGCTCACAAGGCACCTACACGCTCATTCCGCGAGGTCTCCACGGCGTCGCGCTGCGATCGGGTGGAGGGTCGCTCATTACACTGCCGCGTGCTCGAGCGTGGCTCGACCCCATATCCGCTGCCATCGAGCGCTTTCAAGCGAATACGATACGGCCGCTTCCACAATGACGACCAACGACTTCCGATGATCGCCACGGTTCCGGAGCGCGGCTCGCTCGCGGAGCACGGGATCGATGTGCGCGGTCGGGTCTACTGGCACCCGACCACCTCGCAGCTCTATGCACATGCTCTCGAGCGAGGCGACGGAACAATCGCCGAGGGTGGCCCGCTCGTGGTCGACACCGGCGCTCACACGGGTCGCTCGCCGAAGGACAAGTTCATCGTCCGCGAGTCGGGCTCCGAGGAGCGGATCTGGTGGGGCGACGTGAACGCCGAGATCTCGGAGCAGTCGTTCGAGCGACTCGGCGACAAGGTGCGAACGGAGCTCGGCAGGGGCGACGTCTACGTCGTCGATGCGTTCGCGGGCGCAGATCCGGCTCATCGCATTGCGGTCAGGGTGCTGACTGGCAGCCCCTGGCACGCGCTCTTCGCCAAGACGCTCTTCATCGGCCCGTCGCCCGACGAGCTCGAGCAGATGTCGACCGACGCGCTCGTGCTCCATGCGCCGTCGGTTTCCGCCGAGCCCGACGAGGACGGGACGAGAAGCGGCACGTTCGTCGTCCTCCACCCGTCCCGCGGAGAGGTGTTGATCGGGGGCACGTACTACGCGGGCGAGATCAAGAAGTCCATCTTCACGCTCCTGAACGACCGGCTCCCGCTCGAAGGAGTGTTTCCGATGCACTGCTCGGCGAACCGCGGAGCCGACGGCTCGGTGGCAATCTTCTTCGGCCTTTCGGGCACTGGCAAGACGACGCTTTCGGCCGACCCGGAACGCCAGTTGATCGGTGACGACGAGCACGGGTGGGCCGACGACGGCATCTTCAACTTCGAGGGCGGCTGCTACGCGAAGGTGATCCGTCTCTCGGCCGAGGCCGAGCCCGAGATCTACGGGACGACGCGCGCGTTCGGAACCGTCCTCGAGAACGTCGTCGTGGACGAGCAGGGAGTCCTCGATCTGGACGACGACTCGAAGACCGAGAACACCCGGGCGGCCTACAAGCTCGAGCAGATCGCGAATGCGCTGCCTGCGAAGCGGGCCGGGCACCCGAGCTCGGTCTTCTTCCTGACCGCGGACGCCTACGGGATCCTGCCTCCGATTGCGCGCCTGTCGCGCGACCAGGCGCTGTACTGGTTCCTCTCCGGCTTCACCGCGAAGCTCGCCGGCACCGAGATCGGAGTAAAGGAGCCGCAGCCGACGTTCTCGGCCTGTTTCGGAGCGCCCTTCCTCCCGCAGGCGCCGTCCGTCTACGCGCGGCTGCTGGGCGAGCGGCTCGACCGGCACGGCGCGACGGTCTGGCTCGTATCGACCGGCTGGACCGGCGGCCCGTACGGGGAGGGACACCGGATGCCGATCGCCGCGACCCGCGCGCTCTTGCACGCGGCGCTCTCGGGCGAGCTGGCGGGGGTCGAGTACCGGAAGGATCCGGTCTTCGGCTTCGACGTCCCGGTCGCGGCGCCCGGCGTGCAGGCGAGCCTGCTCAACCCGCGCTTGACCTGGGCCGATCCGACGGCTTACGACGAGAAGGCGCGCGAGCTCGCGGACATGTTCCGAGAGAACTTCAAGCGCTTCGAGGACGTCTCTCGCGGCGTCGCTGCCTCCGGCCCATGCGTCTGAGCCAAGTAACAACTTGTAACTTGGGCTGAGCTTTCTCCTGCTAGAGGGCGTTTCGGTGATTCTTACCCCTCCTTCACGAAGACGTGGCTATAAGAGGCAGGTGCCGTCTCGCTCGCTTGCCGCCGTCTTTGCGGGATCCCTGCTCGCCCTTTTCGCCGCCGGATCGGCGTCTACGCACAGCTCGGCAGCTGCTACGGCGACGGCGATGCTTGCCCGGTCCTTCGAGGGGCCAGCGGAAACTGCGCGGTTCGACCGCTCCGCGCGAAGCGCGCTCACCTGGCGGGGCGGCCCGGTCACCGCTTCGACGGGGGAAGTGGTGGAGGTATACGTCTCCGACGCGCTGCCCGCCGAGACGCCGGAGAAGTGGGCGGAGTTCCTCGTGCAGCTCACGCACGGACCGGAGCTCGACCGTCTCACGTCCAACATCGCGTCTCTCGACGAGGTGCAAGACCTGTGTGGTGCTCGCGCGCTCGGCTGCTACTCGGGCAACGAGATGGTGTCGCTCGGAGAGCCTGCGCCCGACGGCACCACGCCCGAGGAGGTCGTGCGCCATGAGTATGGCCACCACGTCGCGTGGCATCGGCTGAACACCCCCTGGCGGGCGGTCGACTGGGGCCCGAAGCACTGGGCGAGCGCTGCCACGGTGTGCCCACGCGTCACGCGGCGCGAGGCGTTTCCGGGGAATGAAGGCTCGAACTACGCACAGAACCCGGGCGAGGCCTGGGCAGAGGCCTACCGGCTGATGGACGAGCGCAAGGCGGGGATCACGACTGCGTCCTGGCCGATCATCGCGTCCAGCTTCTTCCCCGACGAGGCGGGGCTGCTGGCGGCTGAGCGCGACGTCCTCCAGCCGTGGACCGTCAACCAGAAGTCGGTTTTTCGTCGCAGCTTCGCGAAGGGGGCCAAGAAGGTGTGGTGGATCGCGCTCCCGACGCCACTGGACGGCGAACTTGTCCTCAGCGCGACACTACCTCGTGCGGGCCTGCACGACGTCTCGCTCGTGGCGGCGAACCGGAGCACTGTCGTAAAACGCGCGCAGTGGGTGTCGCAGCGAGTGAAGCGTCTGGCGAGCGGGGTCTGCGGACAGCGCTCCCTGTTCGTGCGGGTCACGCCGAGCGGCGCCGCTGGCCAGGTGACCGTGACCGTGTCCAAGCCCTGAGCGTGCAGTCCGCGATGCGCTCGTGCTTCGTGTCTGCCGTGATACTGGCGGCCGTCGTCTCCGTCGCCGGTAGCTCGGCGAGCAAGGGCGGTCAGCTCGACCTTCTCACTCACGATGTGCTCACTCACGATGTGAGACTCGAGCGCGCAACGAGCACGACCTCCGCCCGAGCCTTCGCTGCGACGCGCGTGCCTGCTCGGATTACCGCAACTTGGTGTGGAACCCCGACGCAGGTCGACCTCATACCCAACACGCTGTCCGGCTCGCCGGTGCACTGGATCTATGCGCTCCCTTCCGATGCACCCGACCGTTTCTCCACCTTCGCGAGCAGGATGCAGACGGACGCGGAGATGATCGACGCGTGGTGGCGACGAGAGGATCCACTACGCGCACTCCGGAACGACCTGACGCAGCTCACGTGCGGCGCTCAGCTCGATCTCACGGTTCTACGGCTGCCGCAGACCAGCGCGCAGCTCATGCCCGAGGAAGGCCGCTTCATAACGCTCTTCAATGCGCTGCCCCCCGCTGGCTTCAGGTCTCCGTTCACGAAGCACCTCGTCTACTACGACGGGCCGGTAGCCCAGGCGGATCTTTGCGGCCAGGGCGCAAGCGATGGCTCCGGGTTTGGGCTCGCGGTCGTCTACGTTCAGGCGTGCTCTGGGGCCCCGACGTCGGTAATCGCGGCACATGAGCTCTTGCACACGCTCGGAGCTGTACCGCGAGGCGCTCCGCACCGATGCCCGGATCCGCAGGGTGGGCACACGTGCGACGCGGCGAGCGACCTCATGCACCCCCTCCTGGACGGCTCGCCGCTCGACGCGAAGCTGCTCGATCCCGGGAGAGACGACTACTACGGGCATGCGTCCAGCTTCACCGACTCCCAGGACGCAGCGGCGCTCGTGCAGCTCGACCGCCAGCAGCCGTTCACGGTGACGATCTCGGGCCCGGGCGGGGTGACGGCGGACGTGCCCGGCCTCGATTGCGTCCAGACCTGCACCACGACGTGGAACACATCGACGCGACTGAGTCTGGCCGCCGCTCCGCGCCCCGGTGCGAAGCTCGTCCGCTGGAGCGGCGCGTGCGCTGGCGCCTCGACCTGCGTGACGACGGTCGCTCCGGGCGTGGCGGTGTCGGCGTTCTTCGCTCCGGCGGTCTATCGACTTTCGGTGGCCGTGTCCGGCCGCGGGGCCGTGCGAAGCTCTCGCGCCGGAATCACCTGCCGTCCGCGCTGCTCGGCGGCGTTCCCATCGTTCGCTCCCGTTCGCCTGGCGGCCACTCCCGCGAAGGGCTGGCGGTTCCGTGCCTGGGGCGGCGCGTGTCGAGGAGCGAGGCCGATCTGCACCGTCCCGATGACGGCCGCGACGAGCGCCCGCGCAGTCTTTTCACGCGCGTAAATGCCTGATCGAGAACTGACGCGCCGCCGTGTCGTGGGCGTCATCCGGCCCGCTGTGAGTTCTCGATCAGGCATCTCGTTCGGAGCCTGAGCCACGTTGGCGATCAGGTAGCGTCATCCGCGTGGAAGCCAGACACGACGTGCTCGTCGTCGGCGCCGGTTGCGCGGGAATGCGTGCGGCGATCGAGGCCTTCGACGCCGGGGCCGACGTCGCCATGATCTCCAAGATCCACCCGGTTCGCAGCCATTCGGGCGCGGCCGAAGGCGGGATCAACGCGGCGCTCGGAAACGCCTCCGACGACGACCCCGAGAAGCATGCGTTCGACACCGTCAAGGGCTCCGACTACCTCGGAGACCAGGACGCGATCGAGATCCTCTGCCAGGAGGCGCCGGACGACGTCTACCAGCTCGAGCACTGGGGAGCGGTCTTCTCGCGCACGGCTGACGGGCGGATCGCGCAGCGCCCGTTCGGCGCGGCAGGTGAGCCCCGCACTGCATACGCCGCCGACATCACCGGCCATGTCCTCATCCACGTGCTCTACGAGCAGGTGATGAAGCGCGACATCAAGACGTACGAGGAGTTCTTCGCATGGAAGCTCGTCGTCGACGAGGATCGCTGCCAAGGGGTCATCTCGTGGGATCTGCTCGACGGCGGTCTCAAGTCAATCGGCGCGAAGACGGTGATCCTCGCCACAGGTGGCGCTGGGCGGCTCTACACCGGGACGACGAACGCCTACGCCTGCACCGGCGACGGGATGACGATGGCGCTACGCGCCGGGGTCGCGCTCAAGGACATGGAGATGATGCAGTTCCATCCGACCACGCTCGCTCCGACCGGAGTGCTGATCACGGAAGGGTGCCGCGGAGAGGGCGCGTACCTCCTGAACGCGCAGAGCGAGCGCTTCCTGATCCGTTACGCGCCGAACGCGATGGAGCTCGCCTCGCGCGACGTCATCTCACGCGCCGAGCAGACCGAGATCGACGAGGGTCGCGGAATCGACGGCAACGTCATGCTCGACCTGCGCCACCTCGGAGCGGAAAGGATTCTCGAGCGGCTGCACGGGACGCGCGAGCTCTCCATGACCTTCGCGGGCGTGGACCCGATCTTCGAGCCGATACCTGTTCGGCCAGGCGCCCATTACCACATGGGCGGGGTCGACACCGACGTCTGGGGCCGAACGAGCCTCGAAGGGCTCTATGCGGCGGGGGAGGTGGCATGCGTCTCCGTTCACGGCGCGAACCGCCTCGGTGGAAACGCGCTCATGGAGACGATCACCTACGGCAAGCGCGCGGGCGCGCACGCTGCGGACTGGGCGCTCTCCAACACGACAATCACGGTTCCGCCGTCCGTCGAGCAGGACGCCGAGCGCGAGCTGAAGACGCTCCTCGACCGCACCGACGGGGAGCGCCCATGGAAGATCCGCGACGAGCTCGCGGAGACGATGCACGTGAACTTCGGCGTCTTCCGTCGCGAGGAGCAGATGCTCGCCCAAGGCGAGCTCGTGCAGCGGCTGCGCGAGCGCTACGAGCGGGTCATCGTCGACGACAAGGGCGACGTCTTCAACACCGACCTTACGCAGGCGCTCGAGCTCGGCTTCCTGCTCGAGCTCGCCGAATGCATGATCGTCTCGGGACTCGCGCGGAAGGAAAGCCGCGGCGCCCATGCCCGTCCGTACGATTACCCGGACCGAGACGACGAGAGCTACTTGAAGCACACCCTTGTCACCTGGGAGGACGACGCCCCGAAGCTCGACTGGAAGCCGGTGACGATGACGAAGTGGGAGCCCGAGGAGAGGAAGTACTGACGTGATGAAGGTGCCGCTCAAGATCTGGCGCTACGACCCGGTCGCGGGGCAGAAGAAGCTCGTCGAGTACGAGGTCGACGCTCCAGAGTGGGTGACGCTCCTCGACGTCCTCGACCTGATCAAGGACCGCCTCGACGGGACGCTCGCGTACCGCAAGAGCTGCCGGATGATGATCTGCGGCTCGTGCGGAATGCGCATGGACGGGGCGGCCGTCCTCGCGTGCAAGACGCGCATGTACGACATCGTCCAGTCCGGCCACGTCCCGGTCATCTCTGCGATGGGGAACCTCCCGGTCGTCAAGGATCTCGTCGTCGACATGGAGCCCTTCTGGGGCAAGATCCGCGCGGTCTCGCCGTGGCTCGACTCCGGCTATACCGATCCCGGCGAGAAGGAGCACGTCCTCTCGCAGGAGCAGATGGACGTGATCCACAAGGAGTCGCTCTGCATCATGTGCGGCTGCTGCGTCTCGGAGTGCAACTCGATGGAGGCGGACCCCGACTTCCTCGGCCCGGCGGCGCTCGCCAAGGGCATGCGCTTCGTGGGCGACGCCCGCGACAAGTCCGAGGTGGAGCGCCTCCAGGCGTACTCCGAGGAGCACGGCATCTGGGACTGCACCCGCTGCTACTTCTGCCAGGAGCGCTGCCCTAAGGGCGTGGATCCGCGCGATGCGATCGCGAAGCTCGGCGCTCAGGCAATGGAGAAGGGCATCGACTCGGACATGGGGGCGAAGCACGCGAAGTGGTTCGTGACCTCCGCGAAGACGACCGGCTGGCTCCGCGAGACCGAGCTCGTGCCAAAGACGCAGGGCGTCGTCAGCGCGATCACGGAGGTCGGATTCGCCATGCAGCTTTTCAAGCGCGGCAAGGTACCGCCGCCGGTTCCGCCGCACGTCGCCGAGAACGTGGGGGAGGCGCGAGCGCTCTACGACCTCGTCAAGCAGCAGGGTCGAGACGGCGCGGCCGGGATCGTGCAGTCCGAGAAAGCGCTCGGACGGCTCGAGTTCGAAAGCGAGGAGCACGGTGACCCGTTCGGAGAGGACTCGTTCCCGCGCCCACAGCCGTTGTTGGGCAAGGACGAGGCACCGACTACGCAATGAGGACCGTCGCGTACTACAAGGGTTGTCTCGCGTCGCTCTCCGCGAGGGAGCTCGACATCTCGACGCAGGCACTCGCGCCCAAGGTCGGCCTGGAGCTCGTCGAGCTCGAGTCCGTCACCTGTTGCGGCGCCGGTGACATCCACGAGGCCGAGCCCGACTTCTATCTCCATCTGAACGCGCGCATCCTCGCCTACGCCGAGGAGACCGGTGCGGACACGCTGATGACGGTGTGCAACGTCTGCACGTTGAACCTGCGCCAGGCGAACCATGCGCTCAAGGGCGACGCCGCGCTGCTCGACCGCGTCAACGAGAACCTGGAAGCGGTCGGCGCGCCAGCGTACTCAGGTGGGGTCGAGGTGATGCACCTCCTCTGGCTGGTCGCGGCTGGAGAGGGCTACGAGCTTCTCCAGCAGGCTGCGCACAAGGGTCTCAAGGGACTGAAGATCGCGCCGTTCTACGGGTGCCAGATCCTCCGCCCGTCGAAGCTCCTCGGCTTCGAGGATCCGGACAAGCCCTCGTCGCTCGAGCGGATCATCGAGGCGTGCGGCGGCGAGCCGATCGACTACCCGGCCAAGATCAAGTGCTGCGGCTTCCCGATCATCCAGGCCCGGGAGGAGGTAGCGCTCGCCGAGCTCATCCAGCCGATCGAGCAGGCGATGCAGGCCGGCGCGGACGCGATGGTGACGCCGTGCCCGCTCTGCCATCTGTCGCTGGACGCCTGGCAGCTCAAGCTCCGCGAGCAGACGGGGAAGGACTTCCAGATGCCGATCCTCCACCTCTCGCAGCTGATCGGCGTCGCGGCGGGTCTGGACGGCGCGGACCTCAAGTTCAAGCGCCACGTCGTCTCCGTCGCGCCCGTCGTCGAGAAGCTCTCCGTCTGACCTCTCTCGCTAGAGCCTCCCAAGTGACACAGTGTCACTTGGTCTCCGGCGGCGCTCGCTGATGGTCGTCTGGATCCTCGCAGTCGTACTGGCAGCAGCGGTAGTCGTGCTCGCTTGGGGCTGGTTCGAGGCGGGGTGGGTGAGGAAACGGGTGCTCGAGATCGAGGTCGGGGGCGTTCCGGCGGAGCTCGACGGCCTGCGTATCGCTCATCTTTCCGACCTCCACCTCGGCACGCCGTCGCGCGGGCGACGGGCGGTGCAGGAGGCGGTGGCGTGGGTCGCGGACCGGCGTCCCGACCTCGTCTGCGTGACCGGAGATCTTCTGTCGCGGCGAGGGGGGGTTCCCGAGCTCGAGCGACTGCTGCGGGAGCTTGGCCCCTGCCTGGTCGTCCTCGGGAACCACGACTTCGCCGACAGCCGCGACCGGTTCTCGCAACGCGTCGATCCCGATGTGTTCGCCGCGCTCGAAGGCGTGATCGTGCTCGGAGACGAGGCGGTCGAGCTCGAGCTGCGCGGGCAGCGCGTGCAGATCGTCGGCGTGGCGCCAGGCACCTATGCGCTGCGCCGCGCCCAGCCGCACCTGCTCGTGGATCGCGACGCACCGCTGCGCATCCTCCTCTGCCACTTTCCGGGGATCGCAAGACGAATTCCTCCGGGGTCGTTCGAGCTCATCCTCGCGGGGCACTACCACGCCGGCCAGATCGTCGTGCCGTTCCCCGGCGGCGGGCTCAATCTCGCCCACCCACGGATTCGAGACGTCCAGGGCGTCCACCGCTACGGCTCGACGTCGCTTCACGTCTCTCCCGGTCTGGGGACGACATTCGTGCCGCTCCGCTTCTTCGCCCGGCCCGAGGTCACCGAGCTGGTTGTACGATCGTCGTAAGTGAAGGAGCGACGGTCCCTCATCGCAGCCGATGTGCTCGCACGGTACGCGGCCGACGCCGCTCTGGGGGTCAGCGGGGTCGCCGGACTCGCGAACGGTCCGCTCCACCGGGGAAAGTCGGTCTCCGTCTCCGGCGACGAGGACACGCTGGCAGTCGAGCTCACGCTCGAGCTCGAGTGGGGGCAGAGCTCTGCGGAGGTGGGCAAGGAGGTGCAGCGGCGCGTCTCGGAGTACCTCGAGCGGATGGCAAACGTCGCGCCGGCGTCGGTCGAGGTCGTCGTCGGCGCCGTGAGCCCGCCCCCGCCCAGGCGATGACGTCCCGACTCGCCGGGCTTACGGGGGCCACGCTCGAGACTGCTCCCTCTGTCTGTCAGACCTGCGTGTGGTGGCAGACGCGGGGGAACCGTGAGCCCGAGAAGCGGAAGTGGGTCGAGCGAGCCGAGTCGGAGTGGGGCGCGTGGGGTACGATCTACCGAGACGACGACGGGCGCGTGCTCGGCTCGATGCAATACGGGCCGGCGCAACTCTTTCCGCGAGCCGCCGACCTTCCCGCAGGCCCGGCGTCGGAGGACGCGGTGCTCGTCACCTGCGCCTATCTCCTGTCGGACTCGCAGCCCTGGGTCGAGCAGTCGTTGTTCCTGGCGGCAATCGGGGAGACTCGGGACAAGGGTGTCCGCGCGCTCGAGGCCTTCGCGTACCGGTACCGGGAGGACACGCCCCCGGCAGAGCGGTTCCTCGTGCATCGCACTGTGTTTCCGCGAGATTTTCTGGCCGACTTCGGGTTCCGAACCGTCCGCTCCGCCGGGCGGATCGAGCTCGCGCGGCTCGAGCTTGGAGGGTTGCAGGCGGTCGAGGAGGGCACGCGCGAGAAGGTCCTCAAGGTCGTCAAGGAAGCGTTTCAGCCGGTGCCCGCTCCGGCGCCACCGGGCTGAATTCTTGGCGCAAGATCGGATCCGCGAATGCGGACTCCGATCTTGCGTAAATCCCTAAAGGCGGCCGCTTCGCGGCCGCAGGCCCGTCGTGGTCGCGAGCGTTAGGCCGGTGTGCGACTTTTGAGCAGGAGCTCGACGATCTGAATCGCGTTCAAGGCCGCGCCTTTGCGAAGGTTGTCGCACGCGAGGAAGAGCGCGAGTCCGTTCTCCGTGGCCTGATCCTTGCGGATTCGTCCAACCAGCACCTCGTCCAACCCGGTTGCCTCGTGCGGCGAAGGGAACTGCTCCAAGCGTAGGCCGGGAGCTTCGCCGAGAAGCTGCTGTGCCTGCTCCGGCCCGAGCGCCTCATCGGTCTCGACCCAGAGCGCCTCGGCGTGGCCGATCAGAACGGGGACGCGGACGCACGTCGCGCTCAAAGGAAGGTCGGGCAGCTCGAGAATCTTCTGCGTCTCCGCCCGGATCTTCGACTCTTCCTCGAGCTCGACGCCGTCGAAGTCCCAGTCCATGCGCAGGTCGTGTTCCTCGACAGGCTCCTCGCGCAGACGTTGCATCGCGGACGAGCCTGCGCCCGCGGCTGACTGGTAGGTCGCCACTCGGACGCGGCGAAGCCCTGCGGCATCGCGCAGCGGCGCAAGCACCATGGAGAGCGGAATCGAGCAGCAGTTCGGGTTGGCGACGATCCCGGAGTGATCGGCCGCCCGCTCGCCGTTGACCTCGGGCACGACGAGTGGAACCCCCTCCTGCAGCCGGAACGCGGCCGACTTGTCGACGCAGAGAGTTCCGGCCTCGGCGGCATGAGGGACGAGCTCGCGGCTCGCGGAAGCGCCGACCGAGAACAGACAGACGTCCAGATCGCCGCGGCCGAGAGCTTCGGGTGTGGCCTCCTCGACGACGAGATCGCCGAGCCGTGTCCCGGCCGAGCGGTGGGATGCGAATGCGCGAATCGCTGCATGACCGCGCTCGCGCAGGAGCTCGACCGTGACCCGCCCGACCGCCCCGGTCGCGCCGACGACACCGATCTGCACGCCGTCACGCATGTGCGTGCCTCTCGCTTCCCGGTCCGAAAGCGCATGAGGCGCGGAAGAAACGACCCCCAGAAGACACTGAACCGGCTGACCCGAGGGCCCGCCGGTTCAGTGGGAGCACCTTAAAAAGTCGAGCAGCCGGATGCAAGGGGGTGTGATGCGAGAAAGCCGCAAATTGCGTAAGGAACATCGTCATCACATCTCGCGCCGACCCGAGAGAGCACGCCCAAGAGTAACTTCGTCGGCGTACTCGAGGTCGCCGCCGACCGGGAGCCCGCTAGCGAGGCGGGTCACGCGCACCGTCCCGCGGAGACGGTCAGCCAGATAGGCGGCGGTGGCCTCGCCGGTCATCGTGGGATTGGTGGCGAGAACGATCTCGTCGACGCCGCCTCGCTCGACCCGAGCCAGCAGCCCGCCGATTCTCAGATCAGAAGGCTCGACCCCGTCGAGCGGCGAAAGCGCGCCGCCGAGAACGTGGTAGAGCCCGCGGTGCTCGTGGGTGCGCTCGAGGGACACGACGTCGACCGGCTGCTCGACGACGCAGATGACGGACCGGTCGCGCCGCGGATCCGAGCAGACGCCACAGAGCTCCTCCTCGGTCAGATTGCCGCACTCGCGGCAGAAACGGACGCGGGCCCTGACCTCCTCGATGGCGCGTGCGAGCTCGACCGCGTCCTCGGCGCGGGTGGAGAGCAGATGGAACGCGAGTCGCTGAGCCGTCCGCCGTCCAACGCCGGGGAGCTTCGCGAGCTGGACGACAAGGTTTTCGACGGAGGGGCTTAGCAAGTGAAGGAGCGTAGCCTTCTCTTGCGGACAGTGGCCTCCTGCGGGGCCTAGCGCGCTTTGTGCACGATCCAGATGTCTTCACTGGGCCAGCGTTTTGCCCATTCGTGCGACGCGAAGTCGTAGCCAGCCTTCGCTCCGAACGGGGCTTGAACTTCGATGAGATTTTCGAGGACGAACCCCGTTGCATGCAAGAGATGCACCCACTCGCCGTGTGTGAGGTGGAGCTCGACTGCGCCGTCGCCGGGAAATTCGACCAGATGCGTGTCGAAGTAGTCTCGCACGAGACGATCCTCCGCGGGCCCACCGTCCCGGGGCGTACACGCCATGAGCACGGGGCTGTTCGTGATGAAGATGAGCCGACCGTCGTCACGAAGTACTCGATGGGCCTCGGCCAGCCAGCGCCGAGAATCGCACCACAGGCTGGCACCGTACTCTGAGATCACCAGATCGAATCTCCCGCCATCGAAGTGGAGTTTCTCCGCATTCGCGCGCAGGAGGCCGAACGAAAGTCCAAAGTCGCGCTCGAGCTGCGCCGCGGTCTCGAGTTGAGTCCGAGATATGTCAACACCGATCGGACGGAACCCCAGTCGAGAGAGCCACGCGGAGATGGCAGCGGTTCCGCAGCCGAGCTCGATGGCGTCCCCCGCAGTCTTCACGCCCTCGAGCAGTCGAAGCTCCGCCTCGGGAATGCGCCAAAGCCCCAGCTCAAAGGTTCTCGCCAGGCCTTGCGCCCCGCGGCCTCGTATCCCGGAGCCGACCGGTCCCACGCGATCCTGTTTCGCTCGATGTGGTCAACGCCGGTCACGTCCGGTAGAGAGAGCCCGTCGCCCGGGCGCCCTTGATCGGAGGTCGCGGTGACCATGAGGTTTGGGATACCAGTGAGCTCACGCACGAAACGCTAGTGGTGTGTCTCGCAAATAGATTGACATAGCAGCTCCACTGGGGTAGCGCCGACGAGCAGCGCGCGGTGTTGGAGCGCTGGGTCGGCGTTCAGAAGACCCCTCAGAGCGTTGCCGTGCGCGCCCGGATCGTGCTCCTGGCCGCCGGCGGCACGTCCAACAGTGAGATCGCCCGCGCGCTCGGCGTCTCGCGGCCGACGGTGATCTTGTGGCGTTCGCGCTTCGCCAGCGGCGGGACTCAAGCGTTGACCGAGACGAAGCCGGGTCGCGGGCGCAAGCCGACGATCCCGGCGGCGAAGATCAAGGCGATCGTCGAAGCGACCACGCAGACCAGGCCGCCCGGTCACACGCACTGGAGCTGCCGCACGATGGCCAAAGCGCAGGGCGTCAGCCCGGCGAGCGTGCAGCGGATCTGGGACGCGCACGGGCTCAAGCCGCACCGGGTGAAGACGTTCAGGCTCTCCACCGACCCGCGCTTCACGGAGAAGCTGACCGACGTCGTCGGGCTCTACCTCAATCCCCCGGAGCGCGCGCTCGTCTTGTGCGTCGACGAGAAGAGCCAGATCCAGGAGCTCGACCGCACGCAACCGAGCCTGCCGATGAAGAAGGGTCGCGCCGGCACGATGACCCACGACTACAAACGCAACGGCACCACGACGCTGTTCGCCGCCCTCAACACGCTGGACGGCTCGGTCGTCGGCCAGTGCCTGCCGCGCCACCGCCACCAGGAGTTCCTCAAGTTCCTGCGCACCCTCGACCGCGAGCTCCCCCAAGAGCTCGATCTGCACTTGATCGTCGACAACTACCGCACTCACACCCACGCCAACGTCGACGCCTGGCTCGCCAAGCACCCCCGCTTCCACCTCCATTTCACCCCGACCTCGAGCTCCTGGCTCAACCTCGTCGAACGCTGGTTCCGCGAGCTCACCGACAAGGCGCTCCGCCGCAGTGTCTTCCACAGCGTCCCCGACCTGATCGCGGCGATCGAAGAGTTCCTCGCCGCCCACAACGACGACCCCCAGCCCTTCATCTGGACCGCCTCGATCGACTCGATCCTCGAGAAGGTCGGACGCTGTAAAGCTGTTCTTGAGACAGTGCACTAGTAGTTGTGGATCAGGCCCGTCGTGTCGAGAGCTCGCTCGGCGCCGAAGGCTCGGTTCCTCCACGAACCGATAGAGCGCGATCGACAGTAGTACAGTGGTTTTCGGTTGCCTGTAGTCGTCTCAGGCCGCGCACGGTAGGCCACGAACCCCTGCAGATGTCCTCAAGTGGCGTCGAGTCGCTTCTAGTCGTTCGGCCCTGGCTTGGTTTGATCCCAGATGCGCCCACAGCGCCGCGAGAGGGGCGACGCGCTTTCGCTCTATGAGGCGTGCCGAACGTACAAACGCAGCATGAGCTTGTATCGGTAGCTGGGATAGCCCTGCATGCGCGCCTTGATTCGGGCGTAAAGCGCGTCCTGTGGAACATATTGCCACGTCCTCTGGAGGCGAAAGTGTTGCTTCATCCACGCCTCGAGCTGCGTTGCCCCCCACTTGACCCTCCAGCCGCGAGTCGAGTCTCGACCGGCGGTGACGAGCCAGACACGGTCGTGGTCACCATCGCTGAGCGCCTGTTGAGCGGCACGTGACTCCGTCGCCGAGAAGAGCCTCGGCGAGCTCGGCCCGGCGCGATAGTAGTAATGAAAGGGGAGGTCGGGGTCCGAGACGATCAAATCGCTCGCGTGGGCGAGCTCGCGAACCGTCGCCACGACCTCCTTCGTCGGCAGGGCATAGGTGGCGTTGTGAAACTGCCGACCCTGAAAGTAGTGCAGGCCGGAGACTCCGACAGCGGCAGTCAGCGCGACCAGCGCCGCGACTCTCCATCCGAGGGGTAGCCACTCGAGCCCGGCCGCGACGAGAAGCAAGAGGAACGGCATCCCCGCGATCCCACGACTGGCGAGAGTCTCGAAGGGAAGGTCTCGAACGAAGAACTGGAACGACACAAGCATCAAGAGGAGACCGGTGACCAGGGCGATGACGGGTACTCGATGGGACGGGGAGCCGGTCGCGAGGCGAACGAGGCCAAGCGCGGCTGCCGGCATGAAGATCGCCAAGGCGACGATTGCAGCGGGATGCCACGGAAAGATGGTTTCGCCGAGTGTCCACGCATAGAAGGGATAGATTGCCGCGAGCGCGGTCTCCTTCACTCCACCGATCGCAAATTGCCTATCCGACGAGGCGAAGTCGACGAGTCGATTGAAGTCGACAGCGACCCAGATGGCGAAAACGCCTACGACCGCAGCCTGCGAGACCGCTGTTCGCCGTCGAAGGAGCCCTATGTCAACGGGCTCAGCATCCTGGCGCTGCTCCCCTATAGCGGACTGCGTGCTCGGCTGTGGGCGGCGACTGACCAGAAGCGCAGCGAAGACGATCTGAGCTACGAAGTACGCGGCGTTGGTGTAGCTCGTGAGGAGCATGGCGATGCTGGCGACGACGTAGAGAATCCACATCGCTCGCGTGCGGCCCCACCTCTGTGGGCGATGCAGGGCCTCGAGGAGCAGCGCGGTCGAAAGCAAGACCAGGAACAGGGCTTGCGAGTAGTAGCGTGCCATCGGCCCGAAGAGAAGGAGAAAAGGCGAGATTGCGAGCAGGTACGCGGCCAAGAACCCGACACGCCGACCCGCGACTCTGAGACCCAGCCAGGCGACGAGCAGAACGGACGCAACCGAGAAAAGAGCGGACGGCACGCGGACGGCCAAGTCACTCGCGCCGGCGACGCGAGTCCATCCGTGAAGAACGAGATAGTGGAGCGGGGGCTGGCGTTCGCTTGCTCGGTAGGCCGTGTATACGTCCTCGAGAGAACCCTGGGTCGCGATCGTGACCGTCGTCACCTCGTCGTCCCAGAGACTCTTGCCGCCAAGGTCGGCGAACTGGAGCACGGCTGCGATTGAGAGCGGCACCACCAGCCACAGGCCCCGGTACGACCGCAGCGACGAGCGCCCAACGGGACGACCGTCGAACGCGGCCGTCCTCGCAGCGGGCGCGCCGCCAGCGAAGGGACGCCCAGCGTCGCGAGCTCGAGTGGCCACCCGGCTGATTGTGCGCGTTGGCAAGGATTGCGTCAACGAAGGTCACGCCGGACTTCGATCTCTACGAGTTGGGCGACCGGGCCGTCCGTCAGGTGTTCGAGTCGGGGGCCGGTCCCCCGCGGCGCCGGCCAGCCGAGAGATCAGCGACGGTCGCGGGTGCGCTGCTTCGCGCTCTCCGTCCCAACCACGGGGACGTCGACGTCCGACCGCGAAGCGCCGACCCGTTCGTTCCCGACTGCCGACGCAGGAAGCACCGCAAGCGAAGCCAGGATCGCCACGGTCGCCGCGTGCATTCGAGCTGTGATTCCGGCCCCGCCCGGGAAAGAACGCTGGTTCACGAGCCTCCTTATCGCCCCGTGGCCGCCCGTGTGAATGCTTCACGCGAACCTGTGTGCGACCTGAGATCGAACGCCAAGATCGATGCTAGTCGTGCGACCGGCACAAACCACCGGTCAGTGACGCTTCCCGGCGACGCGCCCTTGCTAAGGCCGATCCCGCGGTACGTACATTCGCAGCTGTCGCCAGCCGAGCCGGCCGGCGGGGCGGTAGTTTCGCGCAATCGCGTCGACGATCGCCGGGCCGAAACTCTTGGTCTGCCACCAACGCGACTTGTCGAGGGATCGCGTGAGCACCACGGTGTCGAACTCCTGGGCATCCAACCGCGCTATCAGCTCAGAACGCCACTCGGGATGCGTGTTCGCGATGCGGAGCAGCATGAACGCGTCGAGCACGATCGGGCGCTGGCCAAGGGATACGGGCACGTAGGGATCCTCCGAGAGGATCGAGTCGGTCGGCTGGAGGTGGTGAGCGGGCGGGCGTAGCGCGAATGCCTCTGTGCCGGCGCGGCCGACGAGGATCTTCGCCGCACGAATCGCCTCCGGCCGAACGTCCTGGTGAAAGCCGACACCGACGCTCCACAGCAGGGCCAGGACCAGCGCCGCGGATAGCGGTGCCGGCCCGGGGGCCGATCGTGCCTCGCCGTGGGCCCAGAGCCCGCCGGCGACGAGCACCGTCAGCGCGCAGACGTCGAGAAGCTGATTGGAGTCGGTGCCGTGGTCGGCGAGAACCACGAGCAAGAGCGGAAAGGCAAGAACGAGGCTGAGGTGGTAGATGGTGATACGCCTCTCGGCTACGCCGAGAACGAGGCCGAGGAGCGCGAAGGGCACGAGGATCGCGACTGGACGAGCAGCGCCCTCGGAAAGACCGATGAACTTGCCTGGCGAATCCAGGAAGACCGACTGAAAACCGAGAAAGCTCGAGCCCGACAACCCGAGGACGTTGTCGAACAGCCGCCCGTCCGATGCGAACCCGAATGCCGCGATCCCGGCGACGAATGTCCCGACAAGCGACCCGAGGAAGATTCCCGCCAATCGTCGATCGCGCCGCAGAAGCCAGATGAGAATCGCAGCCGGAGCCCAGAGAGCGGTGAACTTGGCCAGGACGGCTAGCGCGCAGAGCGCCCCGGCAGCCGCCACCAGGCTCTTTCTCTCTCCGTGTGCCGCGAGAGCCACCGCGGTCAGCTGCAAGACCAAGGGAAGAGCATCGCCGGCCACGGCGGTCGCTGCCCAAAATCCCGTAAAGCTCGCAAGCAGCGCCGCGAGCAGGCCAACTCGCACGACGAGCGGACAGCCCATCCCTCTCAAGATCAAAAACATCACGACGAGCAGCAGAACTGCGGTTGCGTACACGACGAGCTTCGCCGCGAGCACATCGCCACCGACGACGTTCGCCGTACCCGCATAGAGAAGGATCTGGAGCGGCATGTAGCGCGTTCCACCGAATGCATTCCCGTCATAGAGCGGCGGATAGAGCGTGCCTTCGTTGACGTACTGAGCGAGCGCCAGCCACGCGCCGGACACATGGCCGACGTGATATGCGTCGTTGGCATGGACGACGGCGACGAGTACCCCCGACGCGATCGTAAGGAGAGCAACGAGCGCCAGCCCCCCCATGAGAAGCGTGGAGAGCTTCTTCGAGCTGTCTCTACCCATGCGTTTCGCGTTAGCCAAAACCGACAGCGATCATCTCGTACGCCGGGCAGGAGACGGCCGAGTGAGCCGTTGCAGGGTGTGGAGGACGATCCCGATCCGTCGGAGGCGAGCCGAGGCCGGGTCCGCGACCGCGGGACGTCGGTTCAGATTTCGACGCGGTTGATCTCGAGTACCGCGGCGTCCGAGATTCGCCACTCAGGATGGGTCGCCCAGAAGCTCGACACATCGACGCGCTGCCCGTCGCGTGTCGTATGGACCAGGGCGCCTTCCCAGAATCCGGTGGACAGAAGCTGCCGCTCGATCTCGTCGAGCGGGGTCGGAAACTGCGTCCGAAGGAGCGAGTGAGAGGTGCGACGCACCCGAGATACCCCAGCGCACCACCCCCGACGATCGCCTCGAGCGAAGCGACTTGGCATTCAGCACGACGATGGTCTCGCAGTGCCGGTGGGAAGAGCGCGATTATCGGGCCGAGAAGATGCGGTCGGCGGAGCGCAACCACAAATGCCGCGACAGCGACGAACCCGAGGCCGGCAGCCGCGAAGCCCTGGAGAACGGCGGAGACGGCAAGGAGGGCCGTTATGAGGACGGCCCCGGCCCGAGCACGCGTGCCATAGGACATAAGCTCGTTTCGGACGAGACGACTGAGCTCCCCTGATGCGAAGCGATGATTCTTTCCAGTCGAAGCTATCCGCAACAAATCCTCCTTCTTGCGCTTCATCGGTAGGAAGCCGTCAGCCCGATGAGCGCGTCGGGAGCTCGTCGCGGTCACGGTATCGGACAGACCCGAAAAGACCATCGACCTCGACGGTTCCGTCAGGGAACAACTGCGGCACGTACCACGTCTCGGCGGTTGATCCCCAGCCCCTGCGGACTGACAGTGATACTCGACGCCGAGCGAGGTGAAGCGAGGAGCGAGCGTGGAGAGAACGGTTCCGCAGGAGGTACGCAGGCAGACAGACACGGACGCCGCACGTCTCCGTGTCGCGATCGCGCACGAGTGGCTCGTGGGCTACGCGGGATCGGAGCGCTGCGTTGGCGAGATGCTGGAGGAGTTTCCCGGGGCTAGGCTCCTGACGACGCTGCTGGACGTGTCCGCAGTCCCCCCCGCGTTTCGAGTCGCCGAGCCCTCCTTCTTGCAGCACGTTCCCGGAGCGACGCACCATCATGAGTGGTGCCTGCCTCTGATGCCGCTCGCCTGGCGCGTGCGCGACGCCGTGGACGATGTCGACCTCGTCATCTCCAGCAGCCATGCCTGTGCCAAAGGCGTCCGAGTGGGGCGCGGAATCCCACACCTCTGCTACTGCTACACGCCTATGCGGTACGCATGGAATTTCGACGCCGAGCGGCAGCGATTCCCAGCCGCCCTCCGGCCCGCGGCACGCTTGAGCATGGGTTGGTTTCGACGCTGGGACCGTAGGACCGCTCGGCGTGTCACACGCTTTGTCGCCATCTCCACGGCGGTCGCGAACCGGATCCTGCACGCCTTCGAGCGTCCAGCAGACGTCATCCATCCGCCTGTGAGGACCGATTACTTCACACCCGGTGGCACACGCGACGACTTCTTCCTCTGGGTCGGTCGGTTCGTCGCTTACAAGCGGCCGCAGCTTCCAGTGGCCGCGTTCGCACGTTTGCCGGAACACCGCTTGCTGATGGTGGGCGAGGGCCCGCTCGCGTCTACGTTGTCGGCCCGAGCACCAAGCAACGTCACCTTCGTCGGCGCGGTCGACGACAGCAGGCTTCGCGATCTGTACCGGTCCGCGAGGAGCCTTGTCTACCCCGCCGACGAGGACTTCGGAATTGCGATGGCCGAAGCTCAGTCCTGCGGAACACCCGTGATCGCGCTGGCTGAGGGCGGCGCCACGGACATCGTCGAACCCGGTCGCACAGGCTGGCTGCTTCCGGACCAATCAGTCGACGGTCTCGCTGCCGCCGTCCGCCAGGCGGCTGCCGAAGAGCTCGATTCGCAGGAGATCGCCCAAGCTGCGCAACGCTTTGGAGCCGCTCGGTTTCGGCGAGAGATCCGAGAAGCAGCAGCCGAGTGCGCCCAATCGATATGAGGTCGCGGATACCCACCCGAATGCGCGGGCGCTCGCACGAGATCCATCTGCACTCCGTATTCAGCCCGCTCGTGTTCACGGCTGCGGTCTATGCCCCGCTGCTCCTTCTCTATTCGGTCTCGAGCCCTGAAGTGTTCGCAAACGATTTCGACAGTCGAAAAGCTCTGACGTGGACTGCGTTTGCCTACTTCGCACTCGCTCTGCTCTGCTTCGCCGCCGGGGCGAGAATGGGCGGCGACCTTCGGCGCTCGACGCCCAGGCAAGTTGCTCGACGCGGCAGTCTCGAGCGGTCGCTTTCGCCGGCAGCGCGCAGGAGTCTGGCCGTACTCGTCGGAGCCGCGCTCGCCGTCAGCCTCCTGGCCTACCTCCTCTGGGCGACTCTCGGGATCGTTCGCGCAGGAGGGCCCATCGAGTTCATCGAGATCTGGCGCAGCGATCCGTTTCGCACCAAGGGGGAGATCCTGGCGACCGTGCCGGGAGTGACCACTCTCATGCAGCTCGCGGTCGCAGCGATCCCACTCGCGGTTGCATACGGTTTCTCGAGGCGGGGGTCGGCGATGCGGACGCTCGTCGTCCTGGCCCTCTGTGCCGCGGCCGCGAGGTCCGTGTTCTTCAGCGAACGACTTGCGCTCATCGAGCTGATCATCCCCCTCGTCTTCCTTGCTCTTGCGCCCCGCAGGGTGACAGTGCCACGCGTGGCGATCTACGCGGCGACCTTGCTGGTCGCGGTGATCACGTTCTTCGCCGTAACGGAGCTCAGGCGAAGCTACACGTACACGGGCGACTTCTCCGCGAGCAGAGCGACCACGCGTTTCTTCGGCTACTACCTCACGAGCGTGAACAACGGGATGGCGATCGTTGACGAGTACCCGGCAGTGACGCCTTTCCTATCGACGGGCCAGTTCTTCTGGGAGTTTCCCGTCGTCGGCGACCTGCGAGTGACCGAACTTCCGCCAGTTGGAACCGTGAGCTTGCGGTACGTCGACGCGTTCGGTGTCGATCCTGTGGTCTTTTGGCCTTCGTTCTTCCTCGAACAGGATCTCGATCCCGAGTTCAACGTCGTCACTACCCCCGGGTATCTCGCCGCCGACTTCGGTTGGGCTGGGCTGATGGGGCTCTTCCTACTGGGGCTGATCTCCGGGAGGCTGTACCGACGCAGCGAGACGAGCTTGTTCCATCGAGCGCTCTATGCCGTCTGGATCGTGGGACTGTTCGAGTTCATGCGAATCATCTACGTCACGGATACGAGAGTATTTCCCGCATACCTCCTATTCGCCGCTGCATATCTCGTCGTGCAGCGGTACGCGCGAGTCGAGGAGGGCGCGTCGAGCACAGCCGAGTGCGTCGCCAGGCAGCGGAGCGGGCGTGAAGATACGCGGATTCTGGATGTCGAAAAATGAGGCCGACATCACCGCGTAGTCATCGGAGCCGCGGCTCGAGTCGATCTACTACGTAGGGCGACGGCGCCCGGCTCTGCGGTGTCAGGTCGGTGAACGGGGGCCAGAGCGTAACGTCGATCTCGGGAAACGCTTCCGCGAGTCGAATCACGTCGTTGCGGTAGAGCACCGCGAGTCGCTTCCTTGTCTCGTCCGGCACTTCGACCTTGTCTTCGGTGCGATTGATCACCTCTTCCGCCCCGTCAGGCATGAAGGAATCGTCGAGTCCGAGGAAGCGGTACGTCCGAGCGAGCTCCGAGACGACGTTGACCCGGCATACCTCGTACTGAAGGAGAAGAACCTGCTCCCGCGCGAAGGCAGCGAGCAGACGCTCGAGCTGATCGGCGTAGAGGCCCCGCTCCATCGCCTCTTGGGCGACGTCAGGATGGAAGGGGGGGAACACTCCTGCCAGGCTCGCCGTCAGCCCCGAGCGGTAGCGGGCGACCGGGTCGCGAAGGAGGACGAGGATCTTCGCGTCGGGCGCTGCGCGTGCGAGCATGTCCGGCGTCCAGAAGTCGGACATGTAGCGGGGCGTCCACTCCCCGCAGAGGGCCCCCTCGGGTCTCGGAAAGTATCGGTGGTAGCGCTCGGCGTCCTCGTTGCTGAACTCGAGCCGCCAATAGTCGGAGAAGTAGTGAAGCTCTTTCCTCTCTCCGAGTACCACGTCCGGATGGGCCCCGATGAGACTGCGCCACCAGGTCGTGCCGGCCTTCTGCGCACCCACTCCCACGAAGTCGGGAGGTCCGGTGCGCCAGCCCGGCGGGCAGGTCGGCACAGGCCCCGGGCCGAAAACCGGCACCCAGCCAAGCCTCTGCGCAAGCCGGCGACTGAGCCCTCTGGGCGTCAAGCGCGGCACGGAGCGACCTGCTGCACCCATGAGACGGACGTCACTCTACCCGCTCGGGGATCGCAATCGGCGGGCTGCAAGCCAATACCTCGCGGCGCCTCCGATGGCAGCGGATCTCCCGGCTAGGCCACGACCGGCCGCGATGGTCGACACGCCCGGATCGGCGTCCGCGAACCGGTACTTGTATGTCTCGTCGCCGCGGAGCAGGCGGTACTCCCGGACGCCGTCGCGGAGCGCCTCCCTGATCGAGTGCGCGAGAAGCACGAACCCGACGGAATCTCCCGGAGAGTCGGGATCGCGCCCCGACTGGTAGAACGACTCGATGCCCGCAAAGCGGAAGCCGTACCACGCCGCCGCCGGACGTCCATCGAGCTCGAGAAACCAGAGCCGTAACCAGCCCCGTTCGAACGCCGCGGCCGCAAACTCACGGTGAAAAGGCTCCCAGCGGAACGCCGAGGCGCCTCCTCGCCAGCGGGCGCGGTGGAGTGCGAACAGCAGGTCGAGATCCGGCTCGAGGCGCGCAGCGTCGTCGACACGGCGAAAGGTGAGGGCGTATTTCCGCGACAGCCTGCGCTCGCGGGCACGCACCTGCTCCCGGAAGTTCTTGCTCTTGGTTGATAGATAGCCCTCCCAGCCCTCTTGGCATGAGCGGATGACGGGGCTCGCCTCCCAGCGGACAACGCGTCCGCCGAGCAGTCCGCTCCAATCGAGGTCGCCAGGGAGCTGCTCGCCGAGGAAGAGATCGCCTCCTGCCTCCGCGAGCGCTTTCGACACCGCTCCGGCGAATCCCGGCGAATGTGCCGGCGCGCACACAGGCCCGAGCTCATCCGCCGGCCCGTGACCCATGAACCGCAATATCCTGAGCGGACCGAGCCGAGAGACGGCGAGCGGCAGGATGGCCCTCAGCCCACCGCCAGGCTCTCTGCACGCGAACGCGAGGGGCGACTTGCCCACCCCGAAGTGCTTCCACCACGCGGCCATCCACTCCCACGTCAGGAAGACGTTGCCGGACAGCTCGGCAAGCCGGGTCCACTCCTCACGCGAGCATTCGGGGAAGTCGAGTCTCTCGAGGCGAAGCGGCGCATCTTCCCCTCGCACGCCGTTCACCGATGAAGCAGCCAATACGTGTGGCCGGGGAGCCGTATGACCTCCCCCATCGCCCATCGCTCGCAGGTCGCCGTCCACTCGAGCTTCCATTGTGAGGCATCGACTCGTTCGGAGGGCAAGCGGACCTCCGAGCCAAGTCTGTTCGCTTACTGCCCGAGCTCGAAGCATTGGCGCAGCATTCACCGTCGTGGGTACTCCCGCTGCTGTCGCTGCGGACCCGTCTCCGCTCATGCGTCGAGCCCGAAGCGGTCGAGCAGGGGTGCGATCTCGGCGAGCTGATCGCGGCGAAGGCGTGACCGCCAAACCTCCGGCAGCTGGCTTGACAGCCGAGCCCGCTCCGTGCCGCGCCCGGGTCTGTTGAGGGAGTCCAGCACGCGCTCGGCAGCGGGCGTCCACCCCAGGCCGAGCTGGTGCGAGAGGGATCTAAACCCGAGCGCGGGGTCGTCGCAGAGCACCTCGTGACTCACGACCAACCAGTCCGGATGCCGTCTGGCGGCGTCCTGTAGCGCAAGATCGAGCACTCCCAGCAGCCATGTCCCTCGAGCGAAGGACGATGCGCCGGGCTCGGGCAGAGGGACACCATGCGCGGCTGATAGTCGATCCTGGACGTCGGGGTCGAGGCTGTCGAGCATGTCGTTCCCGGCCGTTCCCACCCAGCGCAGCTCCATCCAGCTCGAGATGACGTTCAGAAGATGTCGACGAACGATGACGACCCTGACTGGGAAACGGGCGGCGATCCACTCCAGTGAGAGAGCTGCGTAGACGGACTTCACGACCACGTGACGCGAAGGCAGCAGCGGCGTCACAGGAACGGCGAGCGTCTTTGCCGCCCGGAGCTTCAGCGCCGCTGCATTCGGGTCGAGGAACGCGCGCCGAATCTCTTCGTGCGCGACCAGGCGCCAAACCGCCGTGCAGAGCGCGCGGCGAGCCTTGTCTGGGGACGGATTCCTGCGCGCGGCTGGGCGAAGCGCCTCCCGCCAGAGTCTTTCGTACTCCGGCGCCTCGTCGTCAGGATGGAGCGCTGTATAGAAGCGTCCGGGAAGCCTGTACTTCGCTCGAAAGGCAAACGGGTGCGTGAGGTGGTTGTCCGGCTCCTCGACATACGCGGAGTCCTGCGTAGAGCCGAGGAGCGTGCCGACCCAGGTCGTGCCCGACCGCGGTACTCCCACCACGAGCACGAGGCTCATGACCACCAGCGGCGATGTCGACCGTCACCCGAGACGGGATGCCCTGCGCAATCCATCGCCTTGGTCCGCGTTGCCGCCATGAGGCTAGAACGGGCCCGCGGGAAGGCGGTTCCTGAAAGAGCCGGCGATTCCGGGACCTTGGTAGAAGATGATGCCGACGCTGCGCGCTTCGAGACCCTTTTCCGATCGAGTGCGCCGGGGGGGAAGGCTCCGCCCCTCCACTCACGACCCCGGCGGGCGGTCTGTCGTCGGGGACTCCGAGATTTCAGGTGCAGCACTCGTGAAGAAAACACGGTAGCCGTACCAGAGGCCGCCGGGAAGACCGCGTGGGAGACCGCGTCGCGGATCGGTCCACGATGGCCGTCGTTTGACAAGCGCCGACGCGTATCCGCGAAGCGCGTAATAGACGTCGCGGGCGATATATCGAAGCATCCTCAGATCTCCGTCTCGGAGATGCTTCGCGTAAAAGAAGCCCTGCCCGCGAGCGTAGGCACGATAGAGCTCGTCGAGCTGGGCAGGTGTACGCCAATCGTGATGCCAGACGACGAGTTCCGGCTCGTAGCGAAGCGTTTTTCCGGCCTTGAGCCACCGGTAGCCGAAATCGTTGTCCTCAGCCGCTTCCGACGGACGGAACCGCTCGTCGAAGCCGCCCGCCTCCAGAACGAGCTCCCGGTTGAGAACCATGTTGTTGGGAAAGAGCGCACCGCCGTGCGCTTTTCCCGTGAAGTCATGAGGGGTCGGGTCGACCTTGTAGGACGGAACTGCCTGCGGATCGCCGGCTGGAAGAACCTGCCCCGAGATGATCTGTCGGTTGTCGGAGCTCATGAGTCTCCACGCAGTGCCAACCCAGTTCGAAGCGACCGTGCAGTCGTCGTCGGTAACGAGGATGACGTCGTGCATCGAGTGTCGGATGCCGAGATTTCGGCCTCGACTCACGCCCCGCCCCGGACACGGAAGCAACCGCGCGCCAGCTGCTGGGAAGCTCTCAACCAGCTCCCTCACCGCCGGATCGTGGCTCTGATCGACGACGACGATCTCGGCTGCCCTCGGACGGCAGCCCGCCAGAGACTTGAGGCAGGAGGCGAGCGGCCCGGCCCTCCCGAGGGTCGGAACGACCACGGAGACCGGCAATACCTCGGGTGCCATCATGGGAAATACGCCCTGGCGGCGAGAGCGAAAAGAAGCGAAGCCGGCGACAGCTTGCCCCACCGGCTCTGGATCGGTATCACGACGGACTCAGACATCGGCTCTCGTATTGGTCGAGCATGTCGAGATGTCGCCGTCGAAGTCGTCGAACTTCCGCACAGCGAGGCTCTCCGATCCCACGATTGGCTCGAAGTGCCGCGCTGTCAAGACCGGCTCCGGATCGGCGCACCCGTCGCCGCGTGTGAGACGTGGTCACGTTTGCGCGGATCGGTAGCTCAATGCGAACGTATGCAAGCGCGGTAGGTACGTCCTGGAGGCGACCCGAACCATCGTAGCTAGGTCGAAGTCGCCTCCCTACCCCACAACCCGTGTTCGAGTGACGCCGGCAGCCCAATACTGCACCAGGATCGGCAAGCGAAAAGTGCACCACTCGCCGCGCCGCTGATCGCGTCCGCTGCCTTGCTGAGGCTGAGCCGCTCGATCACGGTGTCGAGCGAGGAGGC
>JALZOK010000026.1 GCA_030857225.1 Actinomycetota bacterium | reverse complement strand
GTGACGGGCGCGTGCCTCTTCCGGCGAGCTCACGGAGCGCGCAAGCTCGATGCCCCGCTCGAGATCGGCGACTGCCCCGTCGAAGTCGAGTGCCTGCGTCTTGGCGAGGCCGAGGTTGCCGAGCGCACGCGCGGTGAGCTCGGCGAGGCCCAGCGCCTCCGCCATCTCGTACGCCTCCTGCGCGACGACAGACGCCTCGCTCCGCTCGCCGAGAGCGAGCAGGCGCGACGACTCCGTGAGAACCCGGGCCTTTGCCGGGGACCGGGGTGCGTCGCGCACGAGCTCGAGCGCCCTCTCGATGTGCTCGAACGCCGCATCGCGCTTGCCCTGGTGTTGCAACGCGTCGGTCAGGAACGCGTGCGCCTCCGCTGCTCCCTCCCGGTCGCCGGCCGCCAGGAGCCCCTCGGCCGCGAGCTCGAGGATGGCGGTGCCGCGCTCCTCGCCGGCCACGGCGAGGGCGCGGCCGTAGCGCAGGAGCAGGTCGGGCGGTCCGCCGTCGGGCCATAGCTCGAGCGCCCGCGCGTAGAAGAGCGTGGCCGGACGGAAGGCACGGAGAGCGAAGGCGCGGTCGCCAGCCTCGCGGAACGCGTCGCGGGCCGGCTCCTCGAACGGGCGGGCGTCCACACCGGTCGCCCGCGCATACTCGAGTGCTGCTCCGTAGTGGTGGGCGAGCATCTCCGCGTGGTCCTCGGTACGACCCAGTGACTCGACCCACTCCCCGGCCGCGCTGTGCTTGTTCGCCCGCAGTGCCCGGGGGATCTGCTCGTATGCGACCTCGCGGACGAGCGAATGCCGGAAGAGGTATTCGGTCTCGCCGGAGACCGCGCTTCGACGCTGGCGGCTCACGAACTCCTTTTGCTCGAGCGAGTGCAGACGCTCCTCGAGCGTCCACCGCTCGTTCCCGAGCGCTCCGAGCCAGAAGGCTCTGCCCACCACGGCCGCGTCTTGCAGCAGCTCTTTCTCCTCCATGGGGAGCGTGTCGAGGCGCGCGGCGATGAGCCCCTGCACCGTCTCGGGCAGGACGGCGTGGGCGGGGCGCTCGCTCAGCATGCGCGTGAACTCCTCCGCGTAGAGCGGGTTGCCGCCGGCGTTTTCGAGGAGCCGTGCCTGCACGTCGGCGTCGATCGCGGAGCGGCCGAGCAACGCATGCACGAGCATTGTCGTCTCCTCTCCCGAGAGCGGCGAGAGCAGAATCGTCGACGAGTTGACCTTGCCACCACCCCAGCCTGGCCGCCGGGAGAGCAGCTCCGGCCGGGCAGTGCAGAGTGCCAGGATCGGCACGCCGCCTGCCCACTCGACGAGGTATTCGACGAAGTCGAGCAAGGCGTCGTCTGACCAGTGCAGGTCCTCGAAGACGAGGACGAGTGGCCGCTCCTCGGCGAGCGCTTCGAAAAACCGACGCCAGGCGGCGAATGCCTCGCCGCGCCGGTCTTCGGCCGACGGTTCCTCGGTCTCCAGACCCGCCAGCGGTCGTAGATGTCGTTCGACCCAGCTCGCCTCGGTGGGGTCGGTGACGTATCTCCCCACCGCCTCGTGCAGCTTTCCGCCCGCCTCCTTCGAGCTGTCCGACTCGAGGATCCCTGCCTGCGCCTTGACCATCTCCGAGAGCGCCCAGAACGTCACGCCCTCCCCGTAGGGAAGCGAGCCCCCGCGCCGCCAGAAGACAATGCCGAACTCACCGGTCTCGATCGTCTGGAAGAGCTCGTAGACAAGCCGGCTCTTGCCGATCCCCGGGACGCCGACGAGGGTGACGAGCTGCGGCCGGCTCTCTCGCCGCACGCGGGCGAGGGTCTCCCGGAGCAACGCCAGCTCCTGCTCGCGTCCGACCAGCGCTGCTCCTCCGACGCGTTCGACGCCGACGCGGGAGCGGGCCCGGAGTGCCTCCCAAACCTGGATGGGCAGGGTCTTGCCCTTTGCTTCGACCGACGGAGTCTCTCTGTGCTCGATCGCGCGCGCCGTCGCGTGATACGTCGTTTCGTCGACGAGGATGGAGCCGATCGGCGCCGCGGCTTGAAGCCGCGCCGCGGTGTTGACGACGTCGCCGGAGGCCATGCCTTCGCCGGCCTCCGGGCGGGCGCCGAGTGCGATCAGCGCCTCACCGGTGGTGATCCCGATCCGAATCTCGAGCTCGCCCTCCTCGGCGAGCGCGTCTCGGATGGCGAGGGCAGCTCGTACCGCGCGCTCGGGATCGTCCTCGTGTGCGACCGGTGCCCCGAACACCGCCATGACCGCGTCGCCGATGAACTTCTCGACCGTCCCCCCGTGGCGCTCGAGCTCGCCGCGGACGCGCGCGTGATAGGGCTGGAGCAACCGTCGCACGTCCTCGGGATCCATCCGCTCCGCGCGTGCCGTAAAGCCGACGAGGTCGCAGAAGAGGCAGGTCACGACCTTCCGCTCCTCGCGCGCGGGCGCCATCGGCTCCAGTGACGTCGCGCACCCCGAGCAGAAGCGTGCGTCCTCGGGATTCTCCCGGCCGCAGCTCGGGCACGTCTTCATGCGCGCAGGATAGGACGAGCCGTAGCTTTCCGCGCATGTCGGCGGAACGGCGCATCGCGCTCGTCTGGGCGGCGCCGCTCCCCTGACCGCGTCGAGTCTCGCCGGTGGGCTCGCGCGGATTCGGGATCGGCAACTTCAAGTCGCTCTTCGAGGCGATCGAGCGCGAGCAGGCGCTACGCGGGAATCTCTAGCTCGCGGCTGCGAGCAGCTCTTCGCTCCGGGAGACGTAGCGGGTCGCCCCGACCGAGCGAAAGAACGCGAGCGCCTTCTCCAGCTGCTCGCCTGCCTCGGAGCGCCGGCCTTCTGCGACGAGCTTCTCTGCCGCCCGCAACCTGGCGTCGGCCTCGAAGTTGAGCGCGCCGATCTCGAGGAAGAGGCTTGCTGCGGTCTCGAATTCACGGTCGAGTACGGCGAGAAAGGCGACGCTCCATCGCGTCTGGGCTGGCGCCTGCTCGATCAGTCGTCTGAGCGTCGCGCCGTAGTGCAGGCGCTCTGCGACCCACACGAAGTCGAATAACCTCCAGTCCCCCGAGCGCGCCATAGCCTCGAGGAGCTCGGCGGCCAGCAGGCGTGCCTCGTCGTCTCGCCCCAGCTCGGCGTAGACGCGCGCGGCTATCCCAAGCGTCGGGATCAGGACCTGCGGATCCTTCGCGGGCCTGGCGGCCTCCAGCGCCTTCCCCACGTCGTCGAGCGCGCCGTTGACGTCACCGCGCGCGAAGCGCGCCCGGGCGCGACTGCGCCGGACCTGGAGCTCTGCGTAATCCGACACGCCGGTCCCGCTGTCGGCGATGAACGCATCTGCCTGCGGCAGGCCCTCGTCCCAGGCGCCAGACGTGAGAAGGAAGGCGATGTAGACCGCGCGCGAGTACCGCGCAAGGGCCACCGCTCCCAGCTCGTCTCCGACCCTGACTGCTTCGCCGAGGTAGTGCTGGCATCGCGCGAGATCGCCTGATGTCGCCAGAGCTGCGCCGAGGTTGTTGAGGATGCGTGCCGCCTCGGGCGATCGTACGGCGAGCGCGATGTCGAGGCCTCGCTCGAGGTCGGTGATTCCCTCTGGCCGGGCCAAGAAGCTCTTCGCGGCTCCGATGTTGTTCAGCGCGTGCGCCCGAACCTCGTCGAGCTCGAGCTGCTCGGCCATCGCGAGTGCCTCCTCGCCGATGTGGATCGCCTCCTCGTAGGCTCCCGCCACCATGTGGTAGCGCGCGATCTGGCTGAGGACGTGCGCCTTGCCAGGAGAAGCAGGAAGCTCGTCGACGAGGGCGGCCGCTCGGTCGAGATGGAGATCGCAACGCGCGCGATCGCCGCGTTGCCACCAGACCTCGGCCAGCAGGGCGTCGGCCTCGGCCGCCCGCTCGCTCCGCCCGCTCGCGAGCAACGCCTCGCGGGCCTCCTCGAGAGCATGGTCGCGCAACTCGTCCACGCTGACGAAACGAGCCCGGGCGAGGCGGAACAGCAGCTCGGCTCGATCGGGATCCTCGGACGGCCAGAGCTCGAGAGCCCCGGCGTAGTAGCGCGTCGCGGGCGGAAAGGCGTTGAGCGAAAACGCGCGGTCCCCCGCCTCGCGGAGGGCCACGCGCGCGGCGTCGGCGACGTCCTCCAATGGCCGTCCCGCAGCGCGAGAGAGCTCGAGGGCGGTCAGGTAGTGGTGGGCGAGCATCTCGGCGTGGTCCTCGGTGCGACCGAGCGACTCGATCCACTCCGCCGACGCGAAGTGCTTGCTTGCGCGTTCTGACCTCGGGATCTGCTCGTATGCCACCTCGCGGACCAGCGCGTGCCGGAAGGCGTACTCCGATTCGCCAGCGACCGAGCTTCGGCGCTCCCGGCTGACGAACTCCTTGCGCTCGAGCGAGTGCAGACGCTCCTCGAGGGCCCGTGGCTCGGCGCCCAGGGCTCCGAGCCAGAACACCTTTCCGATGACCGCGGCGTCTTGGAGCAGCTCCTTCTCCTCACGCGAGAGCGTGTCGAGGCGGGCGGCGACGATCCCCTGAACCGTCTCGGGAAGGACGAGTTCAGTCGACCGCTCGGCCAGCATGCGGGTGAACTCCTCGGCGTAGAGCGGATTGCCGCCCGCGCGTTCGAGGAGCTGTGCCTGGACGTCCGTAGAGATTGCCGGGCGCCCAAGAAGGGCGTGTACGAGCGCCGCCGTCTCGTCCGTGGACAGCGCCGACAGCAGGATGGTCGACGAGTTGACCTTGCCTCCGCCCCAGCCCGGTCTGCGGGCCAGGAGCTCGGGGCGGGCCGTGCAGAGCGCCAACAAGGGCACTCCGCTCGCCCAGTCGACGAGGTGGTCGACGAAGTCGAGCAGCGCCTCGTCAGCCCAGTGCAGGTCCTCGAAGACGAGCACGAGCGGGCGCGCTTCCGCGAGCGCCTCGAAAAAACGTCGCCACGCGGCGAACGCCTCGCTGCGTCGGTCAGCCGTCCACGTCTCGTCGGTCTCGAGGCCCGCGAGCGGCCTCAGGTGCCGTTCGACCCAGGCTGCCTCTTCGGTGTCCGGGAAGAACCGCTGAACCGCCTGTCCGAGTTTCTCGTCGGAGTCCTCTGGCGTGTCGGACTCGAGAATTCCCGCCTGGGCCTTGACCATCTCCGACAGCGCCCAGAACGTCACGCCGTCCCCGTAGGGAAGCGAGCCGCCGCGCCGCCAGAAGACAATGCCGAACTCACCGCTCTCGATCGTCTGGAAGAGCTCGAAGACCAGCCGGCTCTTGCCAATCCCCGGGACTCCCACGAGCGTGAGGAGCTGCGGCTTGCTCTCACGCGTCACTCGGGCGAACGTCTCCCGGAGCAGCGTCAGCTCCCGCTCGCGCCCGACGAGCGGTGCGCCCCCGACGCGTTCGACGCCGACTCGAGCCCGCGCGCACAGCGCCTTCCACACCGCAGTCGCGCTCGTCTTTCCCTTCCCCACGATCGCCTCCGACTCCTCGTATTCGATCGCGCGCTCCGTTGCTCGGAACGTCGTCTCGTCGACGAGGACACTGCCCACCGGTGCAGCAGCCTGGATCCGCGCCGCAGTATTGACGCCGTCTCCCGAGGCCATTCCTTCGCCCATCTCCGGCCGGGCGCCGAGGGCGATCAGCGCTTCGCCGGTCGTGATCCCGATCCGGATCTCGAGTTCGCCTTCCTCGGCGAGCGCGTCTCGAATCGCGAGAGCCGCCCGAACTGCGCGTTCAGGGTCGTCCTCGTGAGCAATAGGTGCACCGAAGACCGCCATGACGGCGTCGCCGATGAACTTCTCGACCGTCCCCCCGTGGCGCTCGAGCTCCAAGCGCAGGCGAGCGTGATAGGGCTGGAGGAGCCTGCGCACGTCCTCCGGGTCCATGCGCTCGGCGCGGGCCGTGAAGCCGACGAGATCGCAGAAGAGACAGGTGACGACCTTGCGCTCCTCGCGCGTCGTCTGAGCCTCGCCGGCAAGCCGGGCGCCGCAGTTGGCACAGCGAGGGAAGCCCTCGGGCGTCTCCTGGCCGCAAGACGGGCAGACGACGGTCATGCCGTCTTCGCGAGCAGCGCCTCGCCCTCGCGGATGTAGCGGGTCGCGCCCACGGACCGCCAGAACGCGAGAGATTGCGACAGCTGCTCGTCGGCCTCGGCGCGGCGGCCCTCGGCGACGAACTGCTCGGCGGCTCGTAGCCGGGCCAGCGCCTCGTCATCCAGATTCCCGATGTCGTAGGAGATCTCGGCCGCAGTCAAGAAGTCACCCCGCAGGAGCGCATGCGCCGCATCGCTCCACTTTGTCCCTAAATGGCTCGGGTCGAGCAGCGCGCCGAGCTCTCCGGCGCACTCGAGCTCTGCGGCGACCCAGGCGAGGTCGGAGAGCGTCCAGGCGGCAAGCGCTTCCGCAGGCGCGTCCGCAAGGGCCTCGCGGACAAGTGCCCTCGCTTCGTCGACTCGTCCTACCCCGGCGTAGAGGCGCGCCGCGCCCGTGAGCGCGGGCATGAGCGACTGCGGATCTCCCGCGCTTCGCGCGGGGGCCAACATCTTCCGCACGTCATCGAGCGCACCTTCCACGTCCCCCCGCGCGAGGCGGGCGCTTGCCCGTTCGCCGCGTATGTTGCTCTCGAGGTAGTGCGATTCGCCGGTCTCGCACGCCTCGAGGAACGCATCGGCGCGCCGAAACCCTTCGTCCCACTCCCCTTTTACGAAGAGGTGCTGGATCTGGAGGATCCGCGAGTACTTCCCGACGGTAGCGTTCCCCAGCTGCTCGCTGACACGCACAGCCTCATCGATGAGCGATGAAGCTCGCCGCGCATCTCCGAGGAACCAGACAAGGGCGCCGAGGTTGTTGAACGCGCGCGATGCTTCGGGTGACCGCGCCACGACCGCGATCTCGATGCTCCGCTCGAGGTCATCAAGGCCGGTCAGATCGCCGAGGTTGACCTTCGCGACGCCGATGTTGTCGAGCGCATGCGCCCGGATCTCGTCCAAACCGAGCGCCTCGGCCATGCCGAGCGCTTCCTGGCCGACACTGATCGCCTCCTCGTTCTCTCCCGCGAGGGCGCGGTAGCGCGAGACCTGGCTGAGAACGTGCGCCTTCGCCGCGGAGGGCGGAAGCTCTGCCACGAGGGAGCGTGCCCGGCCGAGGTGCTCGAGCGACCGGTCCCGGTTTCCACGGAGCCACCAGAACTCGGCGAGCAGTGCGTCCGCCTCCGCCGCCCTCTCGAAATCTCCGCCCTTCAGAAGCGCTCCCCGTGCTTCCTCCAGCGCCTCATCCCGTCCCTGGCCTCCCGCCAGGTTGAGAGCCCGCGCGCGCCGGAACAGGACGTCCGCTCGATCCGCGTCGTCGAAGGCGTCGAGGGCCAGCGCCTCGTCGTAGAAGCGGACGGCCCCTCCGAAGGAGTTCAACGAGGACGCACGGTCGCCGGCTTCCCGGAGGGCATCGCGCGCCGCCTCGGCGATGTCGGTGGTTGGCTGTCCGGCGGCCCGCGACAGCTCGAGGGCGGACAGGTAGTGGTGGGCGACCATCTCCGCGTGGTCCTCCGGTCTCCCGAGGGACTCGATCCACCGGGCCGCGACCCGATGCTTGTCGGCTCGGACTCCTCGCGGGATCTGCCCGTAGGCGACGTCGCGCACGAGGAGATGCCGGAACGCGTACTCGACCTCTCCGGCCACGGACGAGCGCCGCTCGCGCCTGAGGAACTCCTTGCGCTCGAGCGAGTGCAGGCGTTCCTCCGCCGACCAGCGCTCGATCTCCGCGAGCTCGGTCGCCGCCCCGAGCCAGAAGACCTTGCCGAGCACCGAGACCGCCTGCAGCAAGGCCTTCTCCTCCGGCGACAACCCGTCGAGACGCGCGGCGATCAGACCCTGGATCGTCTCCGGAAGCGCAAGCTCGTCCTCCCCCCGTTCGCCGAGCATGCGGACGAACTCCTCCGCGTAGAGCGGATTCCCACCCGCCCGCTCGAGCAGGGTCTGCTGGACCTCGGCATCGAGGACGGAACGCTCGAGGAGGGCGTGCACGAGCTCCGCCGTCTCGTCGTCGGAGAGCGGTGAGAGGGAGAGCGTGAGCGCATTCGGCTTGCCGCCGCCCCAGCCCGGCCGCCGCGAGAGGAGCTCCGGGCGGGCGGTTCCGACGACGAGAATTGGCACGCCGCTCGCCCAGTCGACGAGATGGTCGACGAAGTCGAGCAACGAGTCGTCCGCCCAATGGAGGTCCTCGAAGACGAGGATGAGCGCCCGCTCCTCGGCGAGCGCCTCGAGGAAGCGCCGCCACGCGGCGAAGGCCTCGTCGCGTCGGCCAGAGCCGACTTCGGAGGACGCCTCGAGTCCGACGAGGGGACGCAGGTGGCCCTCGAGCCATTGGGCGTCGGCCGGGTCCGAGACGACCGCCGCCACGGTTTCGCGGAGCTTCGCCTCGGTGCTCTCGGCATCGTCCGTATCGAGCACTCCGGCCTGCGCCTTCACCATCTCGCCGAGCGCCCAGAAGCTCACGCCTTCGCCGTAGGGAAGCGAGCGGCCTTGACGCCACAGCGTGATCTCGGGCTCCTGATCGACACGCTGGAAGAGCTCCCACACGAGCCGGCTCTTCCCGATACCGGGGACGCCGACGAGCGTGACGAGCTGGGGCTCTCGCTCCCGGCGGGCGCGGTTCAGCGCCGCGAGGAGGGACTCGAGCTCGTCCTCGCGGCCGACGAGCGCGGTGGCGCCGAGCTGGCGGACGTCGACGCCGAAGCGAGACCGCGCCTCGAGCGCCTCCCAGACGGAAATCGGCTCCGCCTTTCCTTTCGCCTCGACGGACGCGGCCTCCCGGTACTCGATCGCGCGCTCGGTCGCGCGAAACGTCGTCTCGTCGACGAGGACGCCGTTCACGGGCGCCGCCGACTGGAGGCGGGCGGCGGTGTTGACGACGTCGCCCGAAACCATTCCCTCGCCTTCCTGCGGCCGCGCCCCGAGTGCGATCAGGGCCTCACCCGTCGTGATCCCGATGCGGACGTCGAGCTCGTCTACGAGCGCGTCGCGGATCGCGAACGCCGCTCGAACGGCCCGCTCGGGATCGTCCTCGTGCGCGACCGGAGCGCCGAACACCGCCATGACCGCGTCACCGATGAACTTCTCGACCGTTCCACCGCGGCGCTCGAGCTCCGAGCGAAGGCGGGCGTGATAGGGCTGGAGGAGTCGTCGCACGTCTTCCGGATCCATGCTTTCCGCCTGCGCCGTGAATCCGACGAGGTCGGCGAACAGGACCGTTACGACCTTTCGCTCCTCGCGCCGAGACTCCGGCTCGAGTGACGTGCCGCACCCCGAGCAGAAGCTCGCGTCGTCCGCGTTCTCTCGGCCGCAGCTCGGACAGACCTTCACACGCGGAGGATAGGACGTGTTCGCCGTCGACACGATCCCGATCTAGCCTTCCGCCCATGTCTCCTCAACGGCGAACCGCGCTCGTGTCGATCGGGGCTGCGTGCCTGCTGATCGCGATCAAGCTCGCGGCGGGGCTCGCGAGCGGGAGTCTCGGGCTGCTTGCGGAGGCCGCGCACTCCGGCACGGATCTCGCGGCCGCGTTGCTCACCTTCTTCGCGGTGTCGGTCGCTGTACGGCCCGCCGACACGGGACATCCCTGGGGCCATGGGAAGGCCGAGCATCTTGCCGCGCTCGCCGAAGCCACGTTCCTCATCCTGGTCAGCGTCGTGATCGGCGGTCTTGCGGTCGCGCGCCTCACCGGCGCGATCGAGTCCGAGGTGGACGCCACCTGGTGGACGTTCGCGGCGATCGGGCTCGTGATCGTCATCGATGCAATGCGGACGTCTGTCTCACTGCGCGCGGCTCGTCGCTATCGCAGCGATGCGCTTCTTGCGAACGCGCTTCATTTCGGGAGCGATCTCGCCGGAACGCTCGCCGTCCTCGCGGGCCTGTCGGCGGCGGCGCTCGGCTTTCACGAAGGCGACGCGATCGCCGCGCTTTTCGTCGCGGCACTCGTGATCGCGGCAGCGGCGCGGCTTCTCCGCCGAAACGTCCATGTGCTCATGGACCAGACGCCGGTCGACGCGGAAGACGCGGCTCGTGCGGCGATCGACGCGCTCGATCCTCCTGTGGAGCTCAGGCGGCTTCGCGTGCGAGAGTCGGGCGGAGCCCATTTTGCCGACGTCGTTATCGGAATTGCTCCCGGAGCCGCGGTCGGACAGGGACACGCTGCGGCCGACCGGGTCGAGGACGCGCTCCGCGAGCGTCTCCCGGATGCGGACGTGGTGGTGCACGTAGAGCCACGTAGCGCCGACGCGGAAATCCGAGAACGGGTGTTAGCCGCGGCGCTGTGCGTTCCGCAGGTACGCGAGATCCACAACCTCAGCGTCCTCGAGGTCGGCGGACGCGCGGAGGTCTCTCTTCATCTGAAGCTTCCGGGCGACCTCGAGCTCGCTCGCGCTCACGATATCGCGGAGGACGTCGAGCGCTCGATTCTGTCCGCGGTGCCCGAGGTCGGAGACGTTCGCACCCACCTGGAGCCGCTCACCGAGGCCGGCGCAGCCCAGGAGGTCGACGTGGATGTCGTGGCGGTCGAGCAGGTAGTGCGGGAGGAGACGGGAGCACCGCCACGCGAGCTTCGCTTCGTGCGGACCGACGACGGTCTGGTCGCATTTCTCACCCTCGCGCTCGGCGGGGAGGCGTCTCTTGCCGAAGCCCATGCCCTGGCGAGTGCGGTGGAGGAGCGCGTGCGCGAAGCCGTGCCCGGAATCGCCGATGTCGTGGTGCACACGGAGCCCTGACTGATGCAACTGGTCATGTTTCATCCTTTCGACCATCCGCTGAAGCGTGGCTGGGTCGGACGCTTGGACGGCGATCAGGTGATCCAGCTCGCCGCACAGACCCTGCAGGCGTTCTTCACCGGTGGTGGCTCCGCGAGGGAGCACGCGGTCTTTCCGCTCTCGGAAGTGCGCCTCCTGGCACCGGTGCTGTATCCCCCGGCGGTGCGCGTCTTCGACGACGCGAGGTCGTTCTCGTTCGCGAACCCTGCCGCGATTCTCGGCCCCGGCGCGCAGATCGCGGTACACGGAACGCCTTGCAACAGCCTGTTACAAGGTGATCTCGTGCTCCTACCGCGACTCGCTGCCATGGTGGGGGACGCGGGCGCGATCGGTGGGTTCACGGCCGTCGCCGACTGGCGCCGGCCGGCACTCGCTCCACCGAAGGATCGCGACTTTGCACTTGCACTCGGGCCTGCCGTCGTAACGCTGGACGAGCTCGACCCCGACGGGCTCGAGGCAGTCGTGCGGGTCGACGGCGAGGAACGCCTGAGGGGCCGATTCAAGAGCTTCGACTGGAAGGGCGCCCGAGCGAGTGCGGTGGAGGGTACGACCTTGCGGCCGGGAGACCTCGTCGTCGGCCCCGCGCTCGACACCGTCGCTGACTTCACACCCGGCAGCGCGGTCGAGTTCGAGGTCGCGGGCATCGGCGTGCTCCGCCAGACCATCGTTCGATGAAAGTCGTCGTCGACTGGGACGGTACGGCGACAGAGATCGACGGTCTCTACGAGGTCGTTCGCACGTTCGGGGACGAGCGGATCTACGACAAGACTGAGGGGGAGCTCGGCCGCGCGCTGACGTTGAACGAGGTCATCGCGATCGAGGTCGGCACGATCACCGTGAGCTTGACCGAGGTCGTCGCCTGGGTGCGGGAGAACGTCCGCGTCCGAGCCGGCTTCGGCGAATTCGCGCGCACGCACCGGCCGCTCGTCGTCTCGAGCGGGTTCCACGAGCTGATCGAGCCCGTGCTCGAGCGGGAAGGCATCGAGCTCGACGTCGTGGCCAACCGTGTCGAGGCGAGACCCGAGGGCTGGCTGGCGCGTTTTCGCCGGGCCGAGCCTTGCGCAGTATGCGACGAGCCTTGCAAGCGCTCGGATCTGCGCGAGCTGGACGAGTTCGTCTACGCCGGCGACGGTTTCTCGGATCGCTGCGTCGCGCTCGCGGCGACACGGGTGTTCGCCCGCGACGGGTTGGCTGAGTATCTGGAGAAAGAGGGCGCCGCGTTCGAGCGTTTCGAAGACTTCAATTACATCGCCTCGATGTTGTAGGGGTCGGGCATGCCCCCCTTACGAGGCCGAGCGTTCGCCAAACGGTCGGCTTCTACGCGGAGGTCGCGGTCGGCGGAGCGGTCGTCCCGCCGACGCGGAGGCGCGGGCGGAAGACGTAGCTCGGCTGCCGCTCGACCGGTCGGTCGACTTGCGCGCGCAGCGCCTCGACAGCGGTCCTGGCGATCTCGTCGATCGGCTGCTCGACCGTCGTCAACGGCGGCTGCGTCCACGTCGCCGCGGCGATGCCGTCGAATCCGACGACGGAGAGATCATCGGGGATCCGTAGCCCTTGCGAGGCAGCCTCCTGCATCGCGCCGATCGCCATCAGGTCGTTGGAGCAGATGACGGCGGTGGGCCACTCATCTCGAGATCGGGAGAGAAGCTCGCGGAGCGCCTCGCGCCCCCCGAGCACGCTGAACTCTGAATGGGAGACGAGGCCGTCGGTCAGCCCCGCCGCTCGGAGCGCGTCGAGATGTCCAAGGTTCTTCTCGCGCGTCGGTAGCGCGTACGGCCGTCCGGCGACGAATCCGATCCGCTCGTGTCCCAGCCGGATGAGGTGCTCGGTTGCGATGCGGCCCGCGGCGCGCTCGTCGACGCCGACGGAGGTGACTTCGATCTGCTCGGAGCCGCCGTTCACGAAGACGAGGCGCGCGCCGCGCTCGAGGAGCTGCGCGTAATGGGAATGCGTGCCGCGAACGTCGGTGATTTCGGCGGAGATGAACACCATCCCCTCTACGCCGCGCTCGAGCAGCATGCGCACGTAGTCGAGCTCGCGCTGGGCGGAGCCGTGAGTGTTGCAGAGAATCGTGGCGAGACCGGCGCGCGCCGCGTGCGCCTCCATCGCCTCCGCGAGCGCCGCGAAAACCGGGTTTCCGAACTCGGGCACGAAGAGACCGATCGCACTCGAGGGCTCGACTCGGCCCGGAGGCACATACAGCAGATCGCGCATCGCGCTCTCCACCCGGTCACGCGTCTGCGAGCGGACGGAGGCAGAGCCGCTGGCGACGCGAGATGCTGTCGCGACGCTGACTCCGGCGCGCTCTGCGACGTCTCTAAGACTGGCCATCGAATGTCGAGTGGGGACTCATTGCAAGAACAGGAAAACATAGTCAATCCCTCGGCTGTGCGCCAGTGCTCGATTTCTCTTGACGACTTCACCACATGGCGTTAGTCTCCCCCTCGCCGTTTCATGACGATGAAACAAATTTCATTCGACGTGCAGCGTCCTCGTTCCTCAAGGAGGGAATGTCTATGTTGAGCTCTCGCAGGTTGCGTGTCCTGGCCGGGCTGGCCGTGACCGCGCTCGTCGCCGTCGTCGCGGCTTCGGCCGGCACATCGGCGACGAACCAGGCTGGCACGATCCGCATCTGGACCGACAAGGACCGCAGGGCCGCGGTTGAGCAGGTCGCAGCGGAGTGGGCGTCCTCCCGCGGCGTCCAGGTACAGGTCGTCGAGAAGGACTTCGGAAAGATCCGTGACGACTTGAAGACCGTGCAGCTGGAGACGGCGGCGGACGTGATCGTGGGAGCGCACGACTGGATCGGGCAGCTCGCCGCCGACGGTCTCATCCAGCCGCTCTCGCCGTCGAAGGCGACGCGCGCGCAGTTTCCGGGATACGCGCTCGACTCGTTCTCGTACGGCACCGCGGTGAAGCGCCTGTACGGCGCCCCCGTCGCGCTCGAGAACATCGGCCTCATCGTCAACACGAAGCTCGCCAAGGTGCCGACCTCGTTCGCGGATCTCGAGAAGCAGGCGCTCGCGTTCAAGAAGAAGAAGAGCGGAAACCTCGCCCTCGCAGTCCCACAAGGGGCAGCCGGTGACGCGTACCACATGTACCCGTTCTTCTCCGGGCTCGGTGGCTACGTCTTCGGCGTCAACAAGGCCGGCAATCTCGATCCCTCGGACATCGGCGTCGGCAACAAGAAGTTCCTCGCCAACTCTGCGACCATCGACCGCTGGAACAAGACCGGCTTCCTCAATTCCAAGATCGACTACGGCGTTGCCAAGGACTCGTTCCTCAAGGGCAAGGCCGCGTTCTGGCTCACGGGGCCCTGGGAGGCGGACACGCTTCGCCAGAGTGGCCTCAGCTTCAAGATCGTGCAGATCCCCAGCATCAAGTTTAAGGCGGTTCCGTTCCTCGGCGTCCAGGGCTTCATGGTCACGAAGTTCGCGACCGCACATGGAGTCGAGAGCCTTGCCAAGGATCTGGTGGCCGGCTTCATGATGCGGCCCGCAGGACAGTTCGCACTGGCCTCGGCGAACGGCCGCTATCCCGCTAACACCGTCGCGGGCAAGACGGTCAAGAACACGATCCTGGCCCAGTTCGGGAAGGCCGGAGCCGGCGGCGTGCCGATGCCGAACATCCCCCAGATGTCGAGCGTCTGGGCGGAGCTCGGGACGGCGTGGGTGAAGGCCACGAAGGGCTCGGGCGCAACCCCGGCTCGCAGGGCGTTCGCAACCGCGTCCCGCAACATCGCCAACAAGATCGGCTAGCACCGGCGAGATAGAGGTCGCGGCGCCCCGGAGCTCTCTCCGGGACGCCGCGACCGCTTTCGGTCACGGCGAGCTCTCGAGAAAGGCGATCGCTTGCTCTCACCCGGACACATGAACGCCTGCGCATGAGCACCGCGGTTCCGTCGACACCCATACGCCCCGGCAGGTCGCCTCTCAAGGGTCTGTCAGCCGCGCTGTGGTCGCTCCCGGCCCGGCTCGTCGCCATCTTCTCGGGAACGGTCGGGCTCGTCCTCAAGATTGGCTTCCTCGCCGTCGTCAATGCGATCGCCGCCTGGGCGGCATTCGTCCTCGTCGCGGACGAGAAGTGGATTGCCCTTGCCGTTCTCCTGGCCGCGACCGCAGCGATCGATGCGATCTACCTCGTGCCGGGGTGGGCGATTCCGCTCAAGTTTCTCGTTCCGGGAACCATCTTCCTGATCGCGTTCCAGCTCGTTCCGATCGTCTACAACGTCAACGTCGGCTTCACCAATTGGTCGACCGGTCACATCCTCACGAAGAGCGAGGCGATCGAGGGGATCCAGCGGAACTCGCTCTCTCCGCCCGAGGGCGGGCGGTCGTACCTCATGGCCCCCGCGCGGGACGCGGACAAGAACCTCGTGCTGATCCTCGTGGACGAGGAGAGCGGCGCGCGGTTCGTCGGCACGCGCGAGGAGCTCGAGGCTCTGGAGCGAGGCTCGGTGGACGTCTCCGACCTCGGGGTCATCGCCTCGGTCGAAGGATATGAGCTCATCGCAGGCAACGAGCTGTTCGAGCTCGACACCGAGATCTCGACGTTCGTCGTGCCGACCGAGTCCGGCGCCGTGCGGGCGGAAGGGCTGGGAGCGGCGTCGGAGTTGGCCCCGACGCTCGACTACGATGCTCGGGCGGATACGTTCACGCGGATCGCCGACGGCGCGGTCTTCACGGACAACGGCCTCGGGTCGTTCGTCAACGAGGCGGGGGAAGAAGTCGAACCGGGCTGGCGGACCGGCGTGGGGACGCGGAACTTCCGGGCCGTGCTCTCCGACCCGCTGATCCGGGAGCCCTTCGTGCGCGTCTTCATCTGGACGTTCGCCTTCGCCGCCGCGATCGTCTTCGTCTCCTTCGCGATCGGACTCTTCCTCGCGATCGTGCTCGACAAGCCGTCGCTCCGCTTCCGCCGCATCTACCAGGTTCTGCTGGTCGTCCCGTACGCGTTGCCCAGCTTCCTCGCGGTGCTCGTCTGGGGCGGGCTCTTGAACGACGACTTCGGCGTCGTCAACTCGATCCTGAACACCAACATCCCGTGGCTGTTCGACGAGTGGTGGGCGAAGGTCTCGGTGATCGCGGTCAGCGTGTGGCTGACCGTTCCGTACTTCCTGCTCGTCTCGCTCGGCTCTCTGCAGTCGATTCCTGCGGAGCTGACAGAGGCTGCCCGCGTCGACGGCGCGGGCCCGTGGGGCGTCTTCCGGAAGGTGACGCTGCCCATGCTGATGATCGTCGTGGCGCCGCTGATGATCGCGTCGTTCGCCCTCAACTTCAACAACTTCGTCAACATCTACCTGCTCACCGGGGGAGGGCCCCCGGCCGAGGACCAGTCGATCGCGGGCTCGACCGACATCCTCATCACCTACACGTACAAGCTCGCGTTCGAGGCGGGCAAGGGCAACGACTTCGGGCTCGCGAGCGCCGTGTCGATCTTCATCTTCCTCATCGTGGCGACGATCTCGGCGATCGCGTTCTGGCGCACGAAGTCCCTGGAGAACGTTCGATGACGACCTTGGATCGGGCCGAAACCGTAGCCCAGCCCGTTGCTCGCGCCGCTCAGCGCCGTCGTCCGCAGCCGAGCTTCCGCGGGAACTGGTGGCGTCACCTCGTCGCTCTGGCGGCGATCGTCATCGCGGTCTTTCCGATCGCTTACGTCGCGTCCGCGGCGTTCAACGCCGACCAGTCGCTCGGCGGCGCGAGCCTCATCCCGCGCGAGGTCACGCTCGACAATTTCTCCCAGCTGCTCGACCCCACCGTCGACGAGGGATCATCGACCTCGCACTACCTCCGCTGGCTGATGAACTCGCTGATCGTCGCCCTGACCACGTCGCTCGCCACAGTGCTCCTGGGCGCGCTCGCGGCCTACGCGTTCAGCCGCTTCCGCTTCCGCGGCCGCCGGTTCGGGCTCCTGTCGCTGCTCCTGATCCAGATGTTCCCCCAACTCCTCGCGTTGGTCGCCATCTACCTGATCCTGCTCAACACCGGCGAGGTCTTTCCGGCTCTCGGGCTGGACACGCGCACCGGCCTGATCCTCGTCTATCTCGGCGGCGTGATGGGCGTCAACACGTGGTTGATGAAGGGGTTCTTCGACTCCATCCCGATGGAGCTCGACGAGTCGGCGCGCGTCGATGGGGCAACCGCTGCTCAGATCTTCTGGGGGGTCGTGCTGCCGCTGGCGTTGCCGATCCTGGCCGTGATCGGGATCCTCTCGTTCGTCGGCACCTTCAACGAGTTCGTGCTCGCGAGCACGTTGCTCCAGTCAAACGAGAACTTCACCCTGCCGCTCGGGCTCCGCGGCTACATCGACAAGCAGTACGCCGAGCACTGGGGCCCGTTCGCCGCCGGCGTCCTGCTCGCGGGAATCCCGATCATGATCATCTTCCTGGCGCTCCAGCGCTTCATCGTCTCCGGGCTCACCGGCGGCTCCGTGAAGGGATGAGCGCGCTGCTCGACACGCCTCATCACGACGGCTCGGACTTGTACGTGCCCGAGTCCCTGCAAGAGCTCGGGGACGAGACGACAGTGCTCCTGCGCGTCCCACGGGAGCGCGCAGCCGACTCGGTCGCCGTCCGCTACGTGCGGGACGGTGAGCCGGGCGTGTTGTCGGCGAAGGTCGACCACGAGACCGACGCCGACGTCTGGTGGCGCGCGAGCTTCCCTGTCTGGAACCCGGCAACGCCGTATCGCTGGCTCCTCGCCGGTGGCGACTTCGGCTATGCCTGGCTGAACGCGGCCGGGCTGCAGCGGTTCGACGTTCCCGACGCGGACGACTTCGTCGCGACTCCCGGTCCGGGTGGGCCGGCCTGGCACCTCGGGTCGGTCGTGTATCAGGTGTTCCCCGACCGCTTTGCCTCTGCTGGATTGATGAACGAGCCACCCGACTGGGCGGTGCCTCGAGCATGGGACGACCTGCCGACCGGACGCGGCCCGGACACGCCGTTCGAGTGGTTCGGAGGAGATCTGGTGGGGCTCGAGCAACACCTCGAGCACATCGCCGTGCTGGGCGCGAACGTTCTCTACCTGACGCCGATCTTTCCCGCGGGAAGCACGCATCGCTACGACGCGTCGACGTTCGACAAGGTCGACCCGCTGCTCGGCGGGAACGACGCGCTGGAGTCGCTCGTGCGAGCCGCGCATGGTCGAGGCATGCGCGTGCTCGGAGACCTGACGACGAATCACGTGGGGAGTGGGCACGAATGGTTCGCCTCGGCTCGCAACGGGAACGGCGCACCGGAGCACGAGTTCTTCTTCTTCGACGACCGACTCGAGGCCGGATACGAGAGCTGGTGGGGCGTCCCCTCCTTACCGAAGCTCGATTACCGCTCGCTCGAGCTCCGCCGCCGCGTCTTCGGAGGCGCGACCTCGGTGGTCGAACGCTGGCTTCGTCCTCCCATCTCGCTCGACGGCTGGCGGATCGACGTGGCGAACATGACCGGCCGGTTGAACGGCCTGGACCTGTCCGCGGAGGTTGCGCGTGGCGTGAGAGCTGCCGCGACGGCGGCGCGAGACGACGCGTTGGTGATCGCCGAGCACGCGCACGACGCACGCTCCGATCTCCGCGCCGGAGGGTGGCACGGAACGATGAACTACCCGGGATTCACGCGGCCCGTCTGGGAGTGGCTGCGGGACGACAGCCTTCCGGCCGAGCCGTCCAAGAGCTTTTTCGAGCTGCCGGTCGGGGTGCCGCGGCTTCCGGGCGAGTCCATCGTCGAGACGATGAAGCGGTTCCGCGCGGGCGTGCCGTGGACAAGCGTCCTTCACTCGTGGACGATTCTCGACAGCCACGACACTGCCAGATTTCGAACGGTTGCCGGGTCGACAGAGCGCCAGATCGTAGGCATCGGTCTGCAGATGACGACGCCGGGCGTGCCGATGATCTTCGCAGGAGACGAGATCGGTCTCGAAGGCGAGTGGGGTGAGGACTCGCGCCGGACGATGCCGTGGTCGCGCCCCGAGTCCTGGGATGTCCGGCTTCTCGAGGCGTATCGCAGGCTCATCTCACTTCGCCGAGAGAGCACTGCGCTCGCGCGCGGGGGCGTTCGCTACGCGCACGTCTCGGCGGACACCATTGCGTACCTGCGGGAGGTCTCCGGTGAGACCGTTCTCTGCCTTGCCTCGCGCGCCGCTTCGTCGCCGGTACGGCTTTCACTAGCGGCTCTCGGCGGCACGCAGCTCGAGACCCTGTTCGGAGACGACGCGACGGTCGAGGACGGCGACGCCGTGCTTCCCGCCGACGGGCCGGCATTTCACATCTGGCGAGTGCAGAAGGAGGGACGGTAGTGGCCGAGGTTCAGCTCAAGGAGGTCGACAAGGTCTACGAGGGTGACGTCCACGCCGTCCAGAATCTCTCGCTCGACGTCTCGGACGGCGAGTTCCTGGTCTTGGTCGGCCCTTCCGGATGTGGCAAGACGACCGCGCTCCGTATGGTCGCCGGGCTCGAGGCGATCACCGACGGGACGATCTCGATCGGCGACCGCGTCGTGAACGACCTGTCCCCCAAGGAGCGGGACATCGCGATGGTGTTCCAGAACTACGCGCTCTACCCTCATCTCTCGGTTGCGGACAACATCGCCTTCGGGCTCCGGATCCGGAAGACGCCGAAGAGCGTGGTCGAGGAGCGCGTCGCCTGGGCGGGACGTCTGCTCGACCTGACGCCGTACCTGGCGCGGAGACCGAAGGAGCTCTCGGGTGGCCAGCGGCAACGCGTGGCAATGGGCCGCGCGATCGTGCGCGAGCCTCAGGTCTTCCTGATGGACGAGCCCCTCTCCAACCTGGACGCAAAGCTGCGTGTCCAGATGCGCGCGGAGATCGCGAAGCTTCAGCACGAGCTCGGCACGACGACGATCTACGTCACCCACGACCAGGTCGAGGCGATGACGATGGGTGACCGGGTCGCGGTGATGAGCATGGGTGTCCTCCAGCAGATCGACCGCCCGCAGCAGCTCTACGACCAGCCGGCCAACCTCTTCGTCGCGAGCTTCATCGGGACGCCGCCGATGAACGTCTTTCGTGGAAAGGTTCGCGTCGAGGGCGACGACGTCTTCGTGGACATCGGGGAGGCGGCGCTGCCCGTGCGCTTCGCGGCGATCCGCGCGCTCGACGGCCGCACGATCGTCGTCGGGATGCGAGCGGAGGATCTCCACCCGACCGCCGCGCGGCCTGATCTCCCGACGCTCGCTGCGACGGTCGAGCTCGTGGAGGCGCTCGGCTCGGGGCTGATGGCGTACTTCCACATCGACGCCGAGGCGCCGCGGCCGGGCGCGAACCCTGGAGCGAGCGTGGAAGAGCCCGACGAGCCAGCGGAGGGGATCGCGAGGCCGAACCTCGTCGCCCACTTCCCTCCGCGGGTCGAGCTGACGCTCGGCGAGAGGGTCTCGGTGGCGGTCGACACCGCGAACCTGCACTTCTTCGACGAGGAGACGGGTGCCGCGCTCCGCTAGCAGAGTGCGGGGCCGAGTCGCCAAGTTGCAAGTTGTGACTTGGGTAGGGGCTCTGGTATTCGGGGTCGGTCTCGGTGGCGCCACGACGACCAGGAGCACTGCTGTCCGCCCTCCCGCTGGCGCCGAGCTCGAGGCGCTCGCGAAGCCACCTACGTATACCGCCTTCGCGTCGGAGCGGATCTACTTCGTGCTGCCGGATCGGTACGCGAACGGCGATCCCACCAACGATCGCGGCGGGCGCACCGGCTCGCGGACGCAGACCGGCTACGACCCCACGGACTCGGGCTGGTATCACGGCGGCGATCTCAGAGGGTTGACCGGCGGCTGCACGGACACGCGGAAGGGCCTCGCGCGAATCAAGGACATCGGCTTTACTGCGATCTGGATCGCGCCGGTGATCGCCCAGAAGTCGGTGCAAGGCGACAGTGCTGCGTACCACGGCTACTGGGGTCTCGACTTCACGAGCGTCGATCCGCACCTTGGCTCGGACGAGGACTTCGCCGCGTTCGCCGACTGCGCGCATAGACTCGGCCTGAAGGTCTACCTCGACGTCGTGGTCAACCACACGGCTGACGCGATCCTGCTCGGTGGCGGAGGCGGGTTCCGGAGTTCGGACGACGTGCCCTACCGCGACTGCAAGGGACGACCGTACTCGGCGCAGCGCTATGCGGGCGGGAAGCGCTTTCCGTGTGTCTCCGCGCGGTACCAGCCTCGCGAGCCCGTCGTTCTCGCCAATCGTGGCGCGAAGAAACCTGCCTGGCTGAACCAGGTCACTCGCTATCACAATCGTGGCGACATCGACTTCTCGAGCTGCTCTGCCGCATGCCTCGAGCAGGGCGACTTTTTCGGCCTCGACGACATCTTCACCGAGCAGCCGCTCGTCGTCGCAGGGCTCGCGGAGGTCTACGGGGGCTGGATTCGCCGATACAGGATCGACGGGTTCCGCGTCGACACGGCGAAGCATGTCGACCGCGCGTTCTTCCGCGCCTGGACGCCCAGGATTCGCGCCGTCGCCGAGGCTGCGGGTGTTCGCGACTTCGAGATCTTCGGAGAGGTGTTCGAGGCGGACGCGGTAGCGCTCTCGTCGTTCGTGCGCGACCGCGCGGTCCCGAACGTCATCGACTTCCCGCTCCAGGACGCACTCGTACGCTACGCGGGGGGATCGGCTGGTGCGAAAGGGATCGCTTCTCGCCTCGCCGACGACGACTACTTCCGCAGGACGAACGGCGTCGCTCCCACGCCGGCGACATTTCTCGGCAACCACGACATCGGTCGGGCTGCGCTGAAGATCAAGGAGCAGGGCGGTGGCGACGGCGCGGAGCTGCTCCAGCGGACCCTTCTCGGGCACAGCCTGCTCTACCTGCTTCGCGGGGCCCCCGTCGTCTACTACGGCGACGAGCTGGGGATCGTCGGCCGCGGAGGCGACAAGTCTGCCCGGCAGGATCTCTTCCCGACTGGGGTGCCGGAATGGCGAACCGAAGAGCGAGTTGGATCGCCGCCCATCGGAGCGGGTAGCTCGTTCGACGTCGTCTCGCATCCGGTGTCGAGCCATCTCCGGGCCCTCGCCGCGCTCCGGAACGCCCACCAGGCCCTCGCAACTGGAGCATCCTTCGTCCGCCATGCGCAGCAAGGCGTGCTCGCCGTCAGCCGGATCGACCGGGAGACTCGGCACGAGTACCTCGCTGTGTTCAATGCGAGCGAGGAACGGGCGCGAGTCACCGTCCAGACCGCAACCCCATCGACGACTTGGACCTCTCTGCTCGGCGCCGCCGCCCCGGCGACCGGCCCGAAGGGCCGCCTCGCCCTCGTGGTTCCACCGCTCACCGCGGTTCTCCTTCGGGCGGATGCCGAGCTCCCTCGACGCGGTCCCGCCCGTCCGGCATTGCGCGCCGACGCCGACCCGCTGACCGACCTCGTCCGCGTCGCCGCGACGACTACCACCGTAGATCCGGTGAGCGTCACATTCGCCGTTCGTCGTGCGGGCGCCAAGCGCTGGCAGCGTCTCGCAATCGACGATGGCGCGCGCTACACCGCGTTCCTCGATCCTCGGCGGTTCAAGCGCGGTGAGCCCGTGCAGGTCGTCGCCGTGGTGCGCGCCAGCGACGGCTCGATCTCGAGCTCACCGGTGATCGCTGTCGTGGTGCGAAAGTGAGCACGACCGATGAGTCCCTGATTGTCGCTCGTGACAGCTCCGGGCGGCGTTTCGCCTATCGCCCCGCCGCAATTCTCGGCAACGGGTCGCTGCTCGTGACGGTAAGCGACCGCGGCGAGCTCGAGCGGTTGTTCTGGCCGAATGTCGATCATGGCCAGCATCTGGGCGAGTTCCGGGTCGGGCTCGAGGCGGAAGGTCGCACGTGCTGGCTCGACGAGGAGCCGTTCGCCTGGACACAGACGTATGTCGACGCCTCGTCCGTTCTCCGCACGACCGTCAAGGATGGGGCGGTCGTGCTCGAGGTGACCGACCTCGTCACGCCCGGAGAGCCCGTCCTCGCGAGGGGCTTGCGTTCTGCGGATGCTCAGCGGGTTGTCGTTCGCATCGCGCCGATCCTGGACGGAGATCCGCGAAGCGTCGCGGGCTACGTGGATCCGGCCACCGGCGCGCTCGTCTTCTACCTCCGCGACGTCGCCCTTGCGGTGATGGTCTACGCCGGGGACACGAGCGCAACGCTTCGCGAGGCGAACGGCGGAGATGCGACCGACGACGTCGTCGTCCACCGCGCTCCGGTGGAGGGCTGCTTCACGGGAGACCTCGACGCCGGAGCCACCGCGCTCGTGCTCGCAGCCTTCGGAACGACTCCGGACGAGGCAATCGCTCGGCTCACGCGTCCGGCCGCCGTGGGCTTCGAGGTTCTCGTCTCGGAGCGGATCCGCTACGACGCCGAGGCGATCGCACTCGCGAAGCCGGCCAACGTCGACTCCCCCGAGCTCTCGGATCTCTATGCGAGATCGGTGCTCGTTCTGGAGCAGCTGACCGACCGGCAGACAGGGGGGGCGATCGCCGCGCCGGAGTTCGATCCCGCATTCGAGCAGTCCGGCGGCTACGGCTTCGTCTGGCCACGCGACCTCGCGTATGTGGTTCTCGGTTTCCTCGCCGCCGGGCGGGAGGACCTCGCCCGGCCGGCGCTCCGCTGGCTCGCGCGCGAGCAGACGCCGGAAGGGCTCTGGCTCCAGCGCTACTGGACCGACGGCTCGCTCGCCCCGAGCTGGGGGCTGCACCAGGTCGACGAGACCGGGGTGGTGGCGTTCGCGTACGAAGCCGCCTGGCGGGCGCTCGGCGACGCGGCTCTCGACCGCGAGCTCTGGCCGTCCGCCCGCGCTGCCGGAGACTTCCTCTGCGCCTTCGTCGACCCCGAGACGGGGCTGCCGCTGCCGAGCGTCGACCTCTGGGAGCAGACCGACGGCCAGCATTCCTACAGCGCCGCTGCGACCTACGGCGGGCTCGCTGCGTGCGCCGCCATGGCCGGCCGCCACGAGCCGGGCCTGACGTCTCGGTACCTCGAGGCCGCTGAGCGCGTGCGGGTGGGAATCGAACGGCACCTCTGGAGCGAGCAGGACGGCCGCTATCTGCGCTCGCGCTGGGTCGCTCGGTCGGACGAGCTCGGCGAAGAGCCGCCGGCCATCTTCGATCGCCGCATCCGCTACCCGACACGCGCGGTTCGCAGTGTCGATCTCGAGGACGCGCGCGTGGACAGCTCGCTGCTCGGGCTCTGTTGGCCGTTCCGGGCCGTCGATCCTGACTCGCCGCGGATGTGCGCGACGGTCGACGCCGTAAGGCGTGAGCTCCAGCTCCCCGACGGCGGCGTGCTTCGCCACGAGGACGACGACTACGCGGGTGGAAACCCCTGGCTGATCTCGACGCTCTGGCTCGGACTCGCAGAGCGCCAAGCCGGGGACGCCGCCGGCCTCGAGCGCGCGGTCGAGTACGCGATCTCGCGGCGGACAGCGCTCGGGCTCCTCCCCGAGCAGGTCACGCGCGACGGTGAGCCCGCCTGGGTCGTGCCACTCGGCTGGAGCCACGCGATGCTGATCCTCGCTGCCCGCCCGGAGCTCGCGCTGGTCCTCGACGGCGCCTGATCCACGGCTGCCTGGCTGCCTGATCCCGCTTTCCGGGCGCGCGTGATCATGGGTGCCCGGGCCGGGCATGCCCGGCCCCCTGCGAGGGAGACGCGTTCTTGCTCACGTAGGGCTGCCGTGAACCCCTAACGTCCCCGACGGTGCTTCTGCGGATTCCCGAGCCGTACGACTTTCACCTCTCCACGGTGCGCTTCCGCGACTTCGGTACAGACGGAGCGACCGTGTGGCACGAAGACGGCCTGCATCGGGTCATTGCCGGGCACGAGGTGCGCATCGAAGCGGCCCCCGGCGGAGTTCTCGTGGAGCCCGCGACCCCCGAGGCGATGGAGGAGATCTTTCGGCTGCTCGGGCTTCCGTTCGACCTCGATCCATTTTTCCACTGGACTTCTCGCGAGCCGGTTCTCGGCCCGATCGTGGAAACACTCCGCGGCTTCCGGCCGACCCTGAACCCGCGCCCGTTCGAGGCTCTCGTCGTCGCGATCACGACACAGCAGATCTCGCTGCGCGCGGCGGCGGCGATCCGCGGACGCTTCGTCCAGCGCTTCGGCGTGAAACACGACTTTGCCTGGGGCTTTCCCGCGCGCGAGCTTGTCGCTCTCGCCGATCCGCGGGACTTCCCCGCGCTCGGGTTCTCTCGGACGAAAGCCGAGTATGTGGTCGGGCTCGCGCGCTCCGACCTCGACCTCGATGCGCTCGCGTCGCTTCCCGACGACGAAGTGATCGGCGCGCTGACCGCACTTCCAGGGCTCGGACGCTGGACCGCGGACTGGTTCCTCGCGCGGCACCTCGCCCGTCCGCACGCATGGCCTGCGGGCGACCTCGGCGTGCGCAAGGCAGTGTCCTCGTTCTACGCTGACGGCCGTCAGCTCTCGATCGCGGAGGTCCGAACCATGGGTGACCGCTTCGCCCCGTTTCAGAACTTGTCGGCCCAGTATCTGCTCGCCGGCGCGAGGATGGCCGGATGACGGTTCGTCGAGCGACGGCCGCTGACTTCGACGCGATCGCCGAGCTGTGGCGCGAGTTCGACCACGAGGTCCCTCCGCCCACGCACGAGGGGCCGGTCGACCCCGAGAAGGAGCTCGCAGAGATCGCCGAGATCCTCGATTCCGAGATCGCCTTCGTGGCGCTGGACGACGATGAGGAGGCAGTCGGGTTCGCGCTCGCGCGCCAGCGCGCGCCGGGCTTCGGCACTCTCACCGATCTCTTCGTGGACCGGGAAGACCGCTTGAGCGGAGTGGGGACGGAGCTGATGCGCGAGATCCTGACCGCGTTCCGGGAGCGTGGAATCGAACAGCTGGATCTCGAGGTCAGGGCCTCGAACTCGGGAGCGCGCTCGCTCTATGCACGCTGGGGTCTCCGCGACGAGGTCGTGATCATGACGGGCTCGACCGCGGATCTCGAGACGAAGCTCGGGCGCCAGGAGGCATCGTCCTTCGGCTCGATCCACATTCAGACGGACAACATGAGCGCGGTCGAGCTCGCCGTCAGGCAGTTCGTCCCGCGCCTCCCCGGCGGCTCGCGCGGATCGCTCTTGGCGCCACCACGAAACGGCTGGATCGCGATCTACGACGACGTCTGCGACCGCAACCCCGAGATGCTGCGCCGCCTCGCCCGAGAGCTCTCGGACCGGATGGGGTCGGTGACGTTGCTCCTCGGCGTCGAGCGCGACGAGCTGCTGCGGATGATCCTCTTCGAGCGCGGACGCATTGTCGACGAGTATCTCTCCGTCCCCGAGTTCTACGGGCCCCTTCCACCGGGAGATGTCGTCGGGCTCGCTGCCAATCCGAGGGTCGTGTCGCGGCTCACGGGCGCCGATTCCGAAAGCGTGCGCCGAATAGCTGTCACGGCGTCGACTCCGGCGGACCTGCCGCCCGCGCGCGAGCTTCTGGCCGAGCTTGCAGCTGCCATGGGTATCGCCGGCGCGGAGCACGGTTACTCCGATGCGCCGGAGATCTCCGACTCGATCCGGATCGAGCGCGGATGAAGGTCATGCTCCTCCACGCCTGGCCTCCCGACGAGACCATGTGGGCGCCCCAGGTCGCTCTCCTTCGCGAGGCCGACTTCACGCCGTTCGCGCCGCGGCTGTACGGGCGTAAGTCGTCGATCGACGGCTGGGCGGCCCGACTTCTCGAGGAGCTCGACGGGCCGTTCGTCGCCGTAGGGGCGTCGATGGGCGGCTACTGCGCGCTCGCCCTCGCGCGCCGGGCGCCGGAGCGAGTCGTGGGCATGGTTCTCGCGGGATCGAAGGCCGCGGCCGACGAGATGCAGCGCCGTGTCTTTCGAAACGAGCTGATCGCTCGGTTACGCGAGAAAGGCGTTCCCGACGATCTCGACACCGACGTCGAGGCGGCGGATCTCGCCGCTGCGCAGGAGGCGATGCGCGACCGCCTGGATCTCTCGGGAGTGGTCGCCTCGTTCGGAGGGCCGCTGCTCGTCTGCGTGGGGAACGGCGACGAGATCGTGTCGGTCGACGAAGCCCGCGCCCTTGCAGCGAGTGCGATCCGCGGCTCGCTCGAGATCTTCGAAGGCGCCGGCCACTTGCTCACGATCGAGCAGCCGGAGCGGTTCAACGCCGTTCTCTTGGAGTTTCTCGAGCAATGGAAGACATAGCTTTCGCGGAGCTCCGGGGAAGGCTCGGGGAAGACGGTCTCGTCGTCGTGGACGTGAGGACGGCGCAGGAGTTCACCGGAGCGGCCGGTGCGCCCTGTGATCCGCGCCAGGGTCACATCGAGGGAGCGCGGAACCTGCCCCTCGCCCGGTTGCTCGAGTGTCGCTCGGTCGACGAGATCCTGGCGCTCGTCGCGCTCCCCGAAGGCGTCGAGATCATCGCGTACTGCCATTCGGGTCAGCGCTCGGCCTTCGCGGTGCAGGTGCTGCGGGAAGCGGGGTACCGAGCCCGGAACTACGCAGGCTCCTGGCACGAGTGGTCACGCGATCCGTCTCTGCCCTGCGAGCCCGTCCTCCGGTAGCTTCGGACTGGGCACCGACGCGCTTATCGACTATACGTTCGTTGACGACTTACGAATCAGGAGGAATTGATGTTGCGATTTGCACGCGCTCTGGCGGGCATGGCGTTGCTCGGAGCGATCATCTCTGCAGGATCGGCGGCGGCTCAGGCCGGCCCGGTGGGGAGCTACGTGGTCGCGCTGAAGCCGGGCGTCGCCGACGTCCCGGGTGCAGCGGCTGATCTGACCCGCGCCCACGGCGGGACGGTGGGATTCGTCTACGAGCACGCGCTGCGTGGCTTCTCGATGCGGGCCTCCGCGCAGGCTGCGTCCGCACTCGGCCGGAATCCCCTCGTCGCGTACGTCGAGGCCGACCAGCAGTTCACTGTCCAGGCGCAGACCGTCCCGACCGGGATTCAGCGGATCTTTGCGCCGGGTAACTCGAACCTCGACATCGACGGCGTGGACGACGAGCGAGTGGACGTCGACGTGGCGATCATCGACACCGGGATCGACCTCGACCATCCAGATCTGAATGTCGTCGGGAGCACGAACTGCGCCGGCGGCGGCCCCTTCTCCAGTAGCTGCGGCTCGGGCGGAGACGACGGTAACGGACACGGCACGCATGTTGCCGGGAGCGTGGCCGCGATCGACAACGGAACCGGCGTCGTCGGTGTCGCGCCCGGTGCGCGCCTGTGGGCGGTCCGTGTTCTCGACAACAACGGATCCGGGTACACCTCCTGGATCGTCGCCGGGATGGACTGGGTGACGGCCAGGGCAGCAACGATCGAGGTGGCCAACATGAGCCTGGGAGGCGGTGCCTCGCAGGCCCTCGACGACGCTGCCAACCGAATGGCCGTTGCCGGCGTCGCAGTCGCGGTGGCGGCGGGCAACAGCGACGCTAACGCGGCCAACTCGAGCCCGGCTCGCGCGGAGAAGGTGCTCACGGTGTCGGCTCTGGCCGACTTCAACGGGGCGGCCGGTGGCAGCGGCTCGCCGACGTGCCGCGCGGACCAGGACGACACGCTGGCGGACTTCTCCAACTGGGGCTCGACGATCGAGCTGGCGGCGCCGGGCGTGTGCATCCTCTCGACCTGGCTGAACGGTGGCTACAACACGATCAGCGGCACCTCGATGGCCTCGCCTCACGCCGCCGGCGCTCTCGCCGTGCTGGCGTCGAAGGGGTTCTCGAGGAACTACAGCGGCGTCTCGGGGCTCTATTCGACGCTGCAGCAGACGGGCAACCTGAACTGGGTCGATGACTCGGGTGACGGGGTCAAGGAGAAACTGCTCGACGTGTCCTCCGCGACGGTCTTCAATCCGGTGACGGTGGGTGGCGGTGGGCCTCCGCCGGACGACACCACGCCGCCCGCGGCGCCCACCGGGCTGACCGCGGCCGCCGGAGACGCTTCGGTCTCGCTCGACTGGGCGGACAACTCCGAATCCGACCTCGCGGGGTACGACGTCTACCGGGGCACGACGAGCGGCGGCCCGTACACGAAGGTGAACGGCAGCCTGCTGTCGACGTCGAGCTATGGCGACAGCGGACTCGCGAACGGCACGACCTACTACTACGTCGTGCGGGCGGTCGACACCTCGGCCAACGCGTCGGCGAGCTCCAACCAGGCGTCCGCCACCCCGACTGCGCCGGCGACGAGCACGAATGTGTCGCTCACGAGTTCGAGTGCGAACAACGGCTCGAGTTGGACGGCCAGCGTGACGACGACGGTGACCTCGAACGGGTCGCCCGTCTCGGGTGTCGTCGTGTCGGGCACGTGGTCGAACGGCACGACCGGCACCGCGTCGTGCATGACGAACGCGAGCGGTCAGTGCACGGTCTCGAAGTCGGGGATCCCCAAGAAGGTCGGCTCGGTGACGTTCACCGTGAACACCGTCGGAGGCAGCACCGCCTTTAGCGGCACGAGCTCGATCGTCGTGTCGAAGCCCTGAGGCGCGACTCACTTGCAGAACCGAGGAGGCCGCCCGCAAGGCGGCCCCCTCGGTTCTCGGCAAGCCGCGCCCCTAGCCCTCGACGAGCATCGCGGAGACATCGCGGTCATCCCCGTAGGCGTGCCCGCGTGTCGATTCGTCAGGCTGGACGTCCTCGACCTTCGCGAACGAATCTCGCGATGGCGCGCAGGTCCTCATCCAGATCCACGAACCGGACTCGACCGTCTTCGACCGCGTCTTCGGGCACCTTCGCGAACAGCTCATCGGCGAAGGACGGGGAGATGGCCACGACTCCCTCGAAGCTCACGACGACCTCGGCTCCGGCTGCAAGCTCAGCCTCGATCCGCTCGCGAAGCTCCTCGGCCTCGAAGCGGCCGCTCAGTACCGGACCGAGTTCCTCAGCCGGCCTGATCATCGTTATCCCTGTCGTCGTCATCGGCTTCAAGTCTCCCATAGACCGCGCGGATGTCGAGCGGCCGATCGGTTCGTGCGCGAAGGGCGACGAGCGTTCCAGGGAAGTGGATCGGCGTTTCGCGCGCACCTTCTTGAGAGCCAGAGTACACCTCACCGGCTCCGGAGCGGACGACGAGAAGGCCACCGTTGTCCCGAAGTAACAGTCTTGTGATGAACAGGCCGATACCCGAGTTGCGCTCGGGCGTCGCAGTTACGCGATCCGGATCGCGGCGTGGGCGACCTCGTCGGTTGCACATCGCTCCCCCAGAGCTTCGGTCAGATCGCGAGCAACCGCTCGACATTCCTCGGCACTCACGAACTCGCGGCAAGGTCGGAAACCGAGAGGAGGGTTCCTGACGAATGGCTCCGTCGTCTCGGTATCGGGCATGACGACACGAACCAGATCCATGCGCATCAAGTAGTTCCTGACGGGCGGCGAGCTGGGAAAGACCAGAACGCTTCCCTCGTCGAACACTCCGTCTGCTCTGGCCTTCGTGAGGACAGCGGTGACCAGTGCGAGCGCCGACGGGCTGACGGCCACCAACCCGGAGAGATCGACCGTCACGCGCGCAGAGGTCTTGAGAGCTACGAGCGGCCCGAGGTCACGCACCAAGCGGTCGAGCCACTGGATCCGATACGCGCCGGCGAGCCTGATGGTGATCGCGTCCACACTCGCCACGGCCGCTACACCTCGTAGACCTTCATCACCTTGTCGCCGTAGTGGGTGATGACCTTGACGGCGATGTTGCTGGCCGATGGACGATGTGCGAGGGAATGTCGCCTGTCATCTCACGAGCCTCGAAGAGCACTCCACGAGCCGCGTGCCGTGGCGATGTCCGTCTCGCCCACGAGCAGGTAGCGCCACGCGACGCCGGTCTTCGCCGAGACGTGGTTGGCCCAGCGAAGCGCGGCGTTCTCCTTGCCTTTCACATCCGAGCTCTCGAGCTCCTTGTCCATCTTCGACTCGACGAGCCAGTGCGTGCCGGCTGAGTCGAGGGCGATGAAGTCCGGGTTGTACTCGCGACCGTCACCCTGCCAGAGGATCGGCAGGTCACCGGTGTTGAGGCGGACCCAATACCGGATGTCGTCGGCGTCGTCCAGGATCGTCGCGAGCGTCCTTTCGGTCGAGGAGTCGAACCACACCTGGACGTACATCGACCGGGTCCAGCCCTCGTAACCGACCGAGCGCTCGAACGCTCCGCTCCGATTCTCCGAGCGCTTCGCGCGGGCGACGCGCACGGGCGCGAAGACGCTCGTCTCGATCACCTCGTCGTATTCGGGACGACCCACGAACCGGCGATGCTCCGCCGTCACCGCTCCGACGAGGCTTGCCGCGGCCCGATCGAGGTAGGCGCTGAGGACACGCTCGGCGCCGTCACCAAGGCCACGGAGAAACGCGTCGACGATGTGGCGGGCAGCGCTCGCCTCCGAGGCGTGTGGCGGCACGATCTCCGCGCCGAGAAGCGCGTCGAGTAGCTGCGCCCGCGCGGTCTCGAGCGGGATGGCTTCGGCCTGCGAGACGATCCGGTCGCCGGTCGTCGTCACGAGCTCGGTACGTCGCAGGCCGTCGCTTCCGGTCACGATCCGCGCGCCCAGCTCCATCCGGCGCAGATCGTCCTCGGGCTCAGACGCGAGCCGCCGGCCGAGGGCCTCGAACGCGTTGAGCTCGGTGATGTCCGCCAGCGAGAACTTGAGCTGCACCTTCGTCATCCTGAGGCGCGGGATCTCGAGAGCGGGAAGGTCGCCGCGTGGGCGCAGCTCCTCGTTCAGCTGCTGGAGCTCTTCGGCCGCCTCTCCCTCGCGCGCGTCCTGCTCGGCGATCCCGACTGCGCCGTCGCGCTCGCCGATCACGATCTCGACGTCGACCGGGGTCGTCTCCACGTGAGCCGTCTCGTTCCCCTCGGCGTCCCGACGGACGACGAGCCGCGTGCGGTAGTCCACGAACTCCTCGTTGATCGCGCTCGTCTTCTTGAGCAGCGCCTCGTAGCGGTCGTGCGCCAGCACCTCGAGCGTGTCGAGCAGCGGGACGCCCGTGTACTCGCCCCAAGGCAGCCGGAGCCCGCGCCCGAGCGTCTGCTCCGTGAGCACGTCGGAGAGAAGAGGCCGGAGCGAGCAGATCGCGTAGACGTTCTTCACGTCCCACCCCTCCTTGAGCATCCCGACCGAGACGATGATCCGCACGGGACTCTCCGGGTCCTCGACATGCTCGAGCGCGGCGAGCGCGTCGTCCGGTGCCTTCGAGTGGACCGTGAGCACCGAGTCGGCATACCGGCCCTCGAAGAACCGCTCGCCCTTGACGAGCGCCGCGATCTCCTCCGCCCCCTCGATGGTCTGTGCGATCACGAGCAGGATCGGATTCACGGGCTGGCGGTCCGCGAGCGTGCACCACTTCTCCATCGCCGCGCGCTTCGCCTCGAGCAGTCGGATGCCGTCTTGGAGCTTCGTCTGAGTCTCGCCGCCGCGGTCGTCCTTTCGTCCGACGAGGACGGGTGTCTTTACCAGTCGGTCCGCTATCGCTGCTGCCAGTGGATAGCGGTAGATGAGCTGCTCGTGCGGCGTCTTCTTGTGCGGAGTTGCCGTGAGCCCGACGAGGGCGTGAGGCCGGAGGTCGCGCACTGCGTCCGAGAACGCGGGGCCGTAGTAGACATGGTGCTCGTCGGCGAAGAGCACGAGGTCGTCGAATCCCTGCAGCGTCGAGTAGAACGCGTCCCCGAGCGACTCGTGGAAGGAGTGGGTTCGCTTGCCCTGCTTCCCGGAGGGCTTCGTCAGCGATTGCACGGTGAAGACGTAGAGGCGCACGCGCTCGGGCTCCGCGTGGTCGACGGTCGCGAAGTTCTCACCCGTGACCAGGAGCGGCTCCACCTCCATCCCGCCGAGCAGGCTCTTCGGATGTCCGGCCGTGAAGTTCGCGACGGTCTTCTCGAGGATCGTTCGTCCCGGCGTCACCACCGCGAAGTTGCGATGCCCGCGCTCGGCGTAGTACTCGATCGCGGCGGCGATGATGTACGTCTTGCCGACGCCTGTCGCAGCGTCGACGACCGCCTCGAACGGCGGAGGCCGGCCTTCCACGTCGACGTGCTGCGAGAGCATGTGCGCGATCGAGCGGAGCGCTTCCCGGTTCGGCTCGCGCAGGTCGAGCCGTGACGCGATTGCGTCGATCGCGCCGTCGTCGACGCGGAGGGTGCGTTCGGCCGCGGTCACGCCTCGACGGCAGCAGGCTCGCGGCCCGGAGCCGGCCGCCAGTCTCGCGCGATCCGGTACTCCGCCAGGATCGAGGCCGGGATCTTGCGGGTGCGCGAGCCGCTTCTGAGCGTCTTCAGGAGCACCGAAGCCTCGGGGTCGATCGCGGTGCCGCAGACGACGATCTTCTCCTCCGGCTGGAGCGCGCCGACGAGGAGCTCGACGACGTCGCCGTTCACGAGCCCGTCGACGACCGCCAGGCGCGTGCGGCCCTTGCGCCCGGCGAACGGAGGATCCGGCTCGAAGTCGTAGCCGAGCTGCGCGGCGGTCGCCTCCGCGAGCTCGCGGTCGACGGCCCAGGGCGCGAGCCAGACGCGGCCATCGACCTCGGCGAACATCGACGGCGCGACCTCGAGCAGCCGAAAGCTGCCGCCGCCCTCCCAGCCGACATCCTTGGTGATTCGGCCCGGATCGTCGCCCGTGACGACCTTCTCGAGCCGCGGGCGCGTGAACGTCTCGATGGTGTCGCGGCTCGACTCGACGGCGACCCAGCGGCGGCCCAGCTTGTGCGCCACGGCTGCGGTCGTGCCGGAGCCGGCGAAGCAGTCGAGCACGATGTCGCCGGGGTTCGACGCGATATGGATGATCCGTTGCATCAGGCGCTCCGGCTTGGGCGTGGAGAACGGCAGGGCATCGGGCACAAGCGCAGTGATCTCGCGCTTGGCATCCTGGTTGTGCCCGACACTTTCATACGTCCACCAAGTCCCCGGCACTAAAGCCGGAACCTCGGAGAGGAACCGCTTGTATCGAGGCGTCTTGTTACGACCCTCGTCGCCCCACCACACACGGTTTTCACGAACGTTCGTCTCATGACGATCTCGGCCATGCAGCCAAACACGCGAACGGGACGGCCAGATCTCCTCGCCTGTGGTCGGGTTCGTGATCGGGTAGTAGAGGTTTGGCCGCTCCTCTGCCGTCTTTGCGCACGTGTAGTTATCCGACATCCACGGACCGCGTGGGTCGTCGTCAGGATTCTTGTAGAGCGAATCTCCACGCGCAGTTCGAGCGAGCCGGTTCGGCACCCACCCGCCGACATTTCTCGAATAGACCAGAAGGTAGTCGTGGTCCGTAGAAAATTGCTTCGCATCGTTCCTGGTGGCGTAGACCTTCTGCCACACCACGACGGCGACGAAGGTTTGTCGCCCGAAAACCTCGTCCATCATCACCTTGAGGTAGGCCTGCTCCGAGTCGTCGCAGTGCACCCAGACCGAGCCGTCGGGTGAGAGCAGCTTGCGGATCTGGAGCAGCCGGTCGCGCATCATCGTCAGCCAGACCGAGTGCTCGAGCGCGTCGTCGTAGTGCTCGAACGCCTGCTGGGTATTGAAGGGCGGGTCGAGGTAGGCCAGCTTCACCTTGCCGACGTACTCGCGAGCGAGCTCGGGAAGCTCGCAGAGGCTCGTCAGCGCGTTCAGCGCGTCGCCGGCGATGAGGAGGTTGTCCTTGGCGCGATGTCGCTCCGCATGCGTCTCGCCGACCTCCTCGACGTCGTGCAGCAGCCGCACCTCCGCGACGCGGTAGTCAGCCGGCGGCACCCATGTGTATCCGCCGTCTTCGTTCGAGAGCAGCCGCAGGTGCTTGTTCGTCCACGTCAGCTCGAGGCGTCCGCTCGGCTCCACCGCCATGTCCAGAGTCTACGAACAGCGCGCGATAACCTCGCCACGGGCGGCACGTCTTTGAACTCCGTGAGAGCGAAAGAAGGGGCGGGATCGACTCCGCCCCTTCATCGACACGCGCATGGTCGACGCTAGTATCGGTAGCGCACCTTGAACAGGGGATCGTTCTGCCAGATCCAGCCGAGCGCCCGGTGCCCTGCGAGATCAGCCTCCTGACGTGGAAGCTCGCTGCCTGGATTGTTCGGGTCCTGCAGGCCATGCGCTTCGACCAGAGTCGTGTTCCGCGCAAGCAGTGCGACGACTCCGATTGATCCGCCAGGTACCGAGGCGAAACCTGGGGACGCTTTCCGAGGCGCGCTTCGAGAATGCGATGCGGACAATGAGCCGCCGCGGTTGGCGAAGAAGAGAACCCGGCCACCTTCGCCCGCCCGAGCAACCCAGGCTCTTGGCCGCGTCGATCGAGAAGCTCGAGGAAATCGGGATATCCGCTGACGACCTAGCGAGTCACACGGACATCGGACGGCCGATGCTGGATGATCTTCTCGGCTCGACTGCAGCCAGGGCGGTCACGCTGTAGATAGCCCGTTTCAGCGAACCTCATAGAGTCAACCTGCCGTGCAGGTCCAGTTCCATCCCGATCGCGTGCCTGGTGCGGAGGTGGCTGTAATCGAAGACGCCAAGCTGCTCGAGTACGCGCTGAGTCTCGAGCACTCAGTGGGTCGCGCGAAGGCGGTGTTCTTTCAAAGCATTGGCTACACGCGCGATGAGCACGAGGAACTGAAGCACGGAATCCTGGAGGTGCTGCCATATGTCGAGGGACACTTCATCAAGAAGAACCCCGACGACGCCGACAACTGGGAGGCGATCATCACGATTCGTCGGCGCGACAAGGATGGAACCGCGGACATCTGCACTGTCTGGGAAGTTCGAGAAGATCGACCCACACGTTTGATAACCGTCTATCCGGCATAGAAGTCAAGGTAAGAGTCGGCTACTCTCGAAAGTAGAGAGGTAGAGAGCAAATGGCCACAATCGTCACAGCAGACATCGGAGAGCTCGCAGTCGTCGAGTTGACGCATGCGCTCGAAGGCTTCAAGAGTGGCACGATCGGCACCGTTGTCTCCGCACGACCTGAGCACGATCTCTACACCGTAGAGGTTGTCGATGCGAAGGGTCGAACCGAGGGCCTGATCGCCGCGCACGGTGAGGATCTCCGCGTGCGGATGCGGCCAAGCTAACCCCCCGACAGTTCAGATTCGGGGCCGTTGGGCCAAGGTACTCAATGCCCGGCCGGGCGCTCCCAGCCTTCGAGAACGGGCGCGGACCAGTCGGCGCCGACCGTCTTCGAGCCCTCGACCCAGGGGCCGAGCTCGGGCTGGGGGAACTTCGTGTGCTCCGCCTTCAGCTGGATGCCGTACGAGTTCCCGGATTGGAGATGCGTGACGAGCACTTTGCGGGCCAGCTCGTTCTCGCGGCCGTTCGGGATGTCGAAGTAGATCTTGATGAACGAATTGCTGTAGCGGTCGAAGACCGCCGGCGTGCCGTCTTCCTCCAGGAGCTCGATGTCCTCGAGCCAGTTCAGATCCTCGCCAGGAGTTGCGGCTTCGAGGTCGACGTTCTCGACGAGCGACACGTCCTCCTGGTACGGGAAGCGGCGACCGGCGAGGAACTCCGCGTCGATCGACTTGATCTTCTCGGGCTCGGAGTAGGCGAGCTCGTGGCCGTGTTCGCTCACTGCTCCACCGCCCTCAGGTCGGCGACGTCTGCGGGAACCTCGAGCTCCTCCTCGGCCTTGATCGCGAGCAGCCGCTTGACCTCGGACAGGATCTCCTGCTCGGTCTGACCGACGGTATAGCTCGTCCCCGCGAGCGGGACGCGAGCCATCGCCGAAGCCTCGATGGTCAGGGCGGCGAGATCCTCGGGCTCGAGCGAGTGGACGTTCGTCTTGCCGCAGGCTCGCGCGAGCATCTGCAGCTCCATGGTCAGCGTCGTCAGGAAGTTGTAGACGCGCTCGGACGCCTCCTCGACGACGAGGCGCTTGCGGAGCTCTGGATCCTGGGTCGTAATTCCCACGGGGCAGCGGCCGGTATGACAGTGGTAGCACTGGCCCGCCGGCACGCCCACGGTGCCCTCGTAGTCGGTGACGCCGGGGATCTCCTTGTTGCAGTTGAGCGCCATCAGCGACGAGTGCCCGAGGGCAACCGCTTTCGCGCCGAGCGCGATGCACTTGGCGACGTCGGCGCCGTTCCGAATGCCTCCCGCGACCACGAGGTCGATCTCATCCGCGAGACCCACGTCCTCGAGCGCGCGACGCGCCTCGGGAATCGCGGCCATGAGCGGGATGCCGGTCTCCTCGGTCGCGATATGGGGGCCGGCGCCGGTGCCCCCCTCGCCGCCGTCCAGATAGATGATGTCCGGCCCGCACTTCGCCGCCATACGCACGTCGTCATAGACCCGCGCGGCCCCGAGCTTGAGCTGGATCGGCACCTGGTAGTCGGTCGCCTCGCGAATCTCCTGGATCTTCAGCGAGAGGTCGTCCGGCCCGAGCCAGTCGGGGTGGCGCGCGGGCGAGCGCTGGTCGATCCCGGCCGGGAGCGAGCGCATCTCGGCGACCTGCTCGGTGACCTTCTGACCCATCAGGTGCCCGCCGAGCCCGACCTTGCAGCCCTGTCCGATGAAGAACTCGATTGCGTCCGCGAGCATCAGGTGGTGCGGGTTGAACCCGTACCGGCTCTGGATCACCTGGTAGTACCACTTCGTCGAGTAGTCGCGCTCGGGCGGGATCATTCCGCCTTCTCCCGAGCAGGTCGCCGTTCCCGCCATCGACGCGCCCTTCGCGAGCGCCATCTTCGCCTCCAGGGAGAGCGCGCCGAAGCTCATGCCCGTGATGTAGATCGGGATGTCGAGCTCGAGCGGCTTCTTCGCGAAGCGCGCGCCGAGCACGGTCTTCGTCACGCACTTCTCTCGGTAGCCCTCGATTACGAAGCGCGTGAGGGTGCCCGGGAGGAAGACGAGCTCGTCCCAGTGCGGCATCGGCTTGAAGATCGAGAAACCGCGCATCCGGTAGCGGCCGAGCTCGGCCTTCACGTGGATGTCGTTGATGACCTCCGGCGTGAAGATCCGGCTTCGGCCGAGGACGTTCTTGCTCGAAGGAGCGGTTTCGTCGGCCACCTAGATCACCAACTTCCTCTCCGCAGGCTCGAGCAGGTCATAGTTGTAGAGCACCTTGCCGCAGACGAACTTCTGGAACTCGGGCGGTGAGCCGAGCCCGTAGATCCGGAACTTGCGCTCGATCAGCTCGGTATCCGCGTCCGTCCACTCGCCCGGCACGCAGTCGATGCCGAGCGACTTCACCTTCCCGGCGACGTAGATCGTCCCGTCGTACATCGAGTCGCCGAGACCCGGGCCGACGTCGCCGCAGATGATGATCCGGCCGCGCTGCATCATGAAGCCCGTCATCGAGCCGGCCGAGCCGCCGACGATGATGGTGCCGCCCTTCTGGTCGATCCCGGAGCGGGCACCCACGCGTCCCTTGACGACGACGTCGCCACCTCGAAGCGCGGCCGCGGTAAGCGAGCCGGCGTTTCCTTCTACGACCACGACCCCCGACATCATGTTCTCGCAGGCCGACCAGCCGACTCGCCCTGTGATGTGGATCTCGGGTCCGTCGATGAGCCCGCAGCCGAAGTAGCCGAGGCTCCCGGTGAAGCGAATCCGGCAGCGCGTGAGGATTCCGACGCCGAGCGAGTGCTTCGAGCCCGGATTCGCGATCTCGACCTCTTTGACCCCTTGCTCGTAGAGGAGCCAGCGGAGCTCGAGGTTGATGGCGCGCGTGGTGAGATCCTTTGCGTCGAAGCTGGCCGTCTCGCCGTCGATCTCCGAGACCTTCGGCACCTCCGCGAACGGCTCGGCGAGGCCTCGCGCGTCGTAGGTGATCTGTGTCATCGGATTTGGGTCACCGCTTCCAGACCAGCACTTCGCGCTCGTAGGGGTCGTACGTGTCGATCTCGTGGTCGACGATCGCGCGGATCGCGATCTCCTCCGAGGCGAGGGCCACGAGGTCGTCCGATTCGTAGAGGACGAGCGGCTTCGCGGCGAGCTCGTCCTTCGCGACGCCGAGCTCGTCCTTGGTGACCGCGATGTAGGTGAAGACGCCGTCCAGCTCGTCTAAGGACTTGTTCATCGCCTCCTCGAGCGACGCGCCGTTCGTCATCTCCTGGGCGAGGTAGACGGCGATGATCTCCGAGTCGCACTCGGACATGAAGCGCCTCCCCGCTCGCTCGAGGCGACGACGCCACATGAAGTAGTTCGTCAGCTGGCCGTTGTGTACGACCGCGACATCGGAGTACGGATACGCCCAGTAGGGATGCGCGCCGGCGATGTCGACCTCGGACTCGGTCGCCATGCGCACGTGGCCGATCGCGTGCGTCCCCGTGAACTCCGAGAGCCCGTACTGCTCGTGGACGGTCTCCGCGTCGCCGAGATCCTTGACGATCTCGAGTGCGCGCCCGAGTGAGAGCACCTCGGCGTCCGGGATGTCCTCGACGAAGTCGGCCAGCAGCTTGAGGTCGCCGTCGAAGTCGAACGAGACGCGAAACGCGTACGACGTCTCCTCCTCGACCTCGTCGATGCGCGCTCCGAGTGACTCGAGCCGCGACTCGACGATCGAGCGATGCCGACGCAGGCGCTCCTCGAAGTCGAAGTCCCGCGGCGTGTTCGCGTCTGCGAGCTTGTAGCGCATGACGAGATTGCCGTTCTCCGGCATCCCGTACAGCGCGTAACCGGTGGAGTCGGGACCACGATGCTTCATCGACTGGAGCATCAGCGTCATCTCGTTCCCGATCGGGTGCTGCGACCCGTCGCGGTAGATGATCCCGGCGATTCCACACATCGACTAGGCCCCTAAGGCAGCACGTCGAGGTATTCGGACACGTCCCAGTCGGTGACGGTGGCGCAATGGCGCTCCCATTCGTCCCGCTTGTAGTGCATGAAGACACGGTACATCTCGTCGGGCAGCGCCTTCTTCACGACCTCGTCGGCCTCGAGCGCGTCGAGCGCGTCGCCGAACGTCATCGGGATGCGCTTGACCTCCTTGCCCGCCTCCATCGCCTCGTAGATGTTCCGCTCCTCCGGCTCGCCCGGGTCGAGCTTGCGGTCGATCC
>JALZOK010000025.1 GCA_030857225.1 Actinomycetota bacterium | reverse complement strand
AGCTCGATCCGCTCGATCGCAGCGCCCCGTTCGCGGAGCACGTCCTCGTAGACCCCCGGCGGCTCGCACGCGATGTGCTGCAGAACCAGAACGTCGAGGCTCAATGCCCTGCCGGCGGTTCCCATCCCTCGAGCACTGGCGCTGTCCAGTCGGCCCCAACGGTGCGCGAGCCCTCGACCCAGGGGCCGAGCTCGGGCTGGGGGAACTTGCAGTGGATCTCCTTCAGCTGGATCCCGTACGAGTTCCCGGAGGTCAGGTGCTTCATCAGCACCTTTCGGGCGAGCTCGTCCTCGCGGCCGGCGGGGATCTCGAAATGGACCTTCAGAAACGCGTTCGAGTAGCGGTCGAAGACCGCCGGGACGCCGTCCTCCTCGAGGAGTGTCACGTCCTCGAGCCAGTTGAGATCGCCGCCGGGTGTCAGCGCGTCGAGGTCGACGTCCTCGAGGAGAGAAAGGTTTTCCTGGTACGCGTACCGCTTGCCGGAGAGGAACTCCGAGTCGATCGACCGGACCTTGTCCGGCTCGCTGTAGGCGAGCTCGTGCCCGGACATCAGGCGCCGGCCGCCCTCAGCGGCTCGAGCTCGCCCGCCCGGACGGCGTCGTCCTCGGCGTCCTGGCTTGCGATCAGGTCGTCCTCGGCCTTGATCGCGAGCAGGCGTTTGACCTCGCCGAGGATCTCGCGCTCGGTCTCGCCCACCGTGTAGGAGGTTCCCGCAAGCGGCACGCGGGCCATCGCCGAGGCCTCGATCGTCAGCGCCGCCAGGTCTTCCGGCTCCAGCGAGTGGACGTTCGTCTTTCCGCACGCCCGCGCGAGCATTTGCAGCTCCATGGTCAGCGTGGTCAGGAAGTTGTAGACGCGCTCGGATGCCTCCTCCACCACGAGGCGCTTGCGGAGCTCCGGGTCCTGGGTCGTGATCCCCACCGGGCAGCGACCGGTATGACAGTGGTAGCACTGTCCGGCCGGCACGCCGATCGTGCCCTCGTAGTCGGTGACGCCGGGGATCTCCTTGTTGCAGTTGAGCGCCATCAGGGACGCGTGTCCGAGGGCGACCGCCTTGGCGCCCAGCGCGAGGCACTTGGCCACGTCCGCGCCGTTTCGGATCCCGCCGGCGACAACGAGGTCGATCTCGTCCGCGAGACCCACGTCCTCGAGCGCGCGTCGCGCCTCGGGGATCGCTGCCATCAGCGGGATGCCCGTCTCCTCGGTCGCGATGTGCGGGCCCGCGCCTGTGCCACCTTCGCCGCCGTCCAGATAGATGATGTCCGGCCCGCACTTCGCGGCCATGCGCACGTCGTCGTAGACTCGCGCCGCCCCGAGCTTGAGCTGGATCGGCACCTGGTAGTCGGTCGCCTCGCGGATCTCCTGGATCTTCAGCGAGAGGTCGTCCGGCCCGAGCCAATCCGGGTGGCGCGCGGGCGAGCGCTGGTCGATCCCGGCGGGGAGCGAGCGCATCTCCGCCACCTGCTCGGTCACCTTCTGGCCCATCAAGTGGCCGCCGAGCCCGACCTTGCAGCCCTGGCCGATGAAAAACTCGATCCCGTCCGCGAGCATCAGGTGGTGCGGGTTGAACCCGTACCGGCTCTGGATCACCTGGTAGTACCACTTGGTCGAGTAGTCGCGCTCGGGCGGAATCATCCCGCCCTCGCCCGAGCAGGTCGCCGTGCCCGCCATAGACGCGCCCTTCGCGAGCGCCATCTTTGCCTCGAGGGACAGGGCCCCGAACGACATGCCCGTGATGTAGATCGGGATGTCGAGCTCGAGCGGCTTCTTCGCGAAGCGCGCGCCGAGCACCGTCTTCGTCTCGCACTTCTCGCGGTAGCCCTCGATCACGAAGCGCGTGAGCGTGCCGGGAAGGAACACGAGCTCGTCCCAGTGCGGCATCGGCTTGAAGATCGAGAAGCCGCGCATCCGATAGCGGCCGAGCTCGGCCTTCACGTGGATGTCGTTGATGACCTCCGGCGTGAAGATCCGGCTCCGGCCGAGAACGTTCTTGCTCGAAGGCGCGGTCTCGTCAGCCACCTAGATCACCAATTTCCTCTCCGCAGGCTCCAGCAGGTCGTAGTTGTAGAGCACCTTGCCGCAGACGAACTTCTGGAACTCGGGCGGGTCGCCGAGTCCGTAGATCCCGAACTTGCGCTCGATCAGCTCCGTGTCACCGTCCGTCCACTCGCCTGGCACGCAATCGATGCCCAGCGACTTGACCTTCCCTGCGACGTAGATCGTCCCGTCGTACATCGAGTCGCCGAGCCCCGGTCCGACGTCGCCGCAGATGATTATCCGGCCGCGCTGCATCATGAAGCCGGTCATCGAGCCGGCCGAGCCGCCGACGATGATCGTGCCGCCCTTCTGGTCGATGCCCGAGCGTGCGCCCACGCGCCCTTTGACGACGACATCTCCACCGCGAAGCGCGGCCGCGGTAAGCGAGCCGGCGTTTCCTTCTACGACCACGACGCCCGACATCATGTTCTCGCAAGCCGACCAGCCCACGCGTCCCGTGATGTGGACTTCGGGGCCGTCGATGAGCCCGCACCCGAAGTACCCGAGACTTCCGGCGAAGCGTATCCGGCAGCGCGTGAGGATTCCGACCCCGAGCGAGTGCTTGGAGCCGGGGTTCGCGATCTCCACCTCTTTGACGCCCTGCTCGTAGAGGAGCCAGCGGAGCTCGAGGTTGATCGCGCGCGTGGTCAGCTCCTTCGCGTCGAAGCGCGCCGTCTCGCCGTCGATCTCCGAGATCTTCGGAATCTCCGCGAACGGCTCCGCAAGTCCTCTCGCGTCGTAGGTGATCTGCGTCATCGGATTTGGGTCATCGCTTCCAGACCAGCACTTCGCGCTCGTACGGGTCGTAGGTGTCGATCTCGTGGTCGACGATCGCGCGGATCGCGATCTCCTCCGAGGCGAGCGCGACCAGGTCGTCCGTTTCGTAGAGCACGAGCGGCTTCGCGGCGAGCTCGTCCTTTGCGACGCCGAGCTCGTCCTTGGTCACCGCGATGTAGGTGAAGACGCCATCCAGCTCGTCCAGCGACTTGTCCATCGCCTCCTCGAGCGTCGCGCCGTTCGTCATCTCCTCAGCGAGATAGACGGCGATGATCTCCGAGTCGCACTCGGACATGAAGCGGCGGCCGGCCCGCTCGAGGCGGCGGCGCCACATGAAGTAGTTCGTCAGCTGGCCGTTGTGCACTACCGCGACGTCCGAGTACGGATACGCCCAATACGGGTGCGCGCCCGCGATGTCGACCTCGGACTCGGTCGCCATGCGCACGTGGCCTATCGCGTGCGTTCCCGTGAACTCGGACAGGCCGTACTGGTCGTGAACGGTCTCGGCGTCGCCGAGGTCCTTGACGATCTCGAGCGACCGCCCGAGCGAGAGAACCTCCGCGTCGGGGATGTCCTCGACGAAGTCGGCGAGCAGCTTGAGGTCGCCGTCGAACTCGAAGGAGACACGAAACGCGTACGGCGTCTCCTCGTCCACCTCGTCTATGCGAGCGCCGAGCGACTCGAGCCGCGACTCGACGATGGAGCGGTGACGGCGGAGCTTCTCCTCGAAGTCGAAGTCCCGCGGCGTGTTCGCGTCCGCGAGCTTGTAGCGCATCACGAGATTGCCGTTCTCGGGCGTCCCGTAAAGCGCGTATCCGGTCGAATCGGGGCCGCGATGCTTCATCGACTGGAGCATCAGCGTCATCTCGTTCCCGATCGGGTGCTGCGAGCCGTCGCGGTAGATGATTCCGGCGATCCCGCACATGTTCGCGCCTACGGCAGCACGTCGAGGTACTCGGACACGTCCCAATCCGTGACGGTGGCGCAGTGGCGCTCCCACTCGTCCCGCTTGTAGTGCATGAAGACACGGTACATCTCGTCGGGCAGCGCCTTCTTCACGACCTCGTCCGCCTCGAGCGCGTCGAGCGCGTCGCCGAACGTCATCGGGATGCGCTTGACCTCCTTGCCCGCCTCCATCGCCTCGTAGATGTTCCGCTCCTCCGGCTCGCCCGGGTCGAGCTTGCGGTCGATCCCGTCCCGCATCGCAGCGATCAGCGCGGCCATGGAGAGGTACGGGTTAACCGCCGAGTCGACCGACCGGTACTCGAATCGCCCCGGAGCCGAGACGCGGAGCGCGGTCGTCCTGTTCTGGAAGCCCCAGTCCGCGAATACGGGCGCCCAGAATCCCGTGTCCCAGAGCCGGCGGTACGAGTTGACCGTCGACGCGGTCACCGCGGTCAGCGCCGACAGGTGCTCGAGAATCCCGCCGATCGCGTACAGGCCGAGCTGGCTCGGCTTCTGCTGGTCGTCGGTGTCCGGCATGAACGCGTTCTCGTCGCCTTCCCAGAGAGAGATGTTGTGGTGGCACCCGTTGGCCGACACGCCCATGAACGGCTTCGGCATGAAGCACGGGAAGGCGCCGAGCTCGCGGCCGACCGCCTTGCAGACCTGACGGAAGGTGGAGAGGTTGTCGGCGGTCCGCTCCGCACGATCGAAGCCGAAGTTGAGCTCGATCTGCCCGGGAGCGTCCTCGTGGTCGCCCTGGATCATGTCCAGGCCGAGCTTCTCCCCGTACTCGATCACCTTGTGGATGATCGGCTGGAGCTCCGAGAACTGGTCGATGTGGTAGCAGTAGGGCTTGGTCATGCCCTCGACCGAGGGCGTGCCGTCTGCCTGCAGCTTCAGCCACATCATCTCCGGCTCGGTCCCGGCGCGGAGATGGAGGCCAGTCTCCTCCTCGAACTCCGCCTGCATCCGCTTGAGATTCCCTCGACAGTCCGAGGAGAGGAACGCGCCCCCGTTCTCCCGCTCCTCGCGGTTGCGGAAGCAGAGGCACCAGACGCGGGCGACGCGAGGATCCCAGGGGAGCGTCTCGAACGTCTCCGGCTCGGGTACGCCCACGAGTTCTGCGGCCTCGGGCCCATAGCCGATGTAGTTCCCGTGGCGGTCGGTGAAGAGGTTGGCGGTGGCGCCGTAGACGAGCTGGAATCCCTTCTGCGCCATCGTCTCCCAATGCTGCGCTGGAACGCCCTTGCCCATGATCCGGCCCGTGACGGAAGGGAACTGGTAGTAGACGTACTGGATCCCCTCGGCGTCGATCCGCCGCCGGACCTCCTTGACGGCGTCGGCACGTCCGTCGGCTTCGACGAAGCCCTCCAGGTCGGTCGCCACCAGCCCTCCTCTCCCTCGTAGGTCGCTTCTGCGAGAGCGTAATCCGCCAGCGCCCACCGTGCACGGGGGTGGGATGGTTAGCCTTGTGCCTGTGAACGAGCAGACACACGACTACCTGACGCACGACCAGCGCGCCTCCCTCGAGGCGGAGCTCGCCGAGCTCGAGGGCCCCCGTCGACGCGAGATCATCGAAGCGATCAAGCGCGCTCGCGAGTTCGGAGACATCTCCGAGAACTTCGAGTACCACGCGGCCAAGAATGAGCAGGGGCTTCTCGAGCGGCGCATCCACATCCTGAAAGACCGGCTCCATCGCGCGGTCACCGTCGAGCACGAGACGAACGAGAGCGTCGGTGTCGGGTCGATCGTGGAGCTTGCCGACGAGGGGGGCGAGACGATGGAGGTCGAGATCTCGGCCGTCGGTGGGGTCTCTCCCGACTCTCCGCTCGGCACCGCGCTGCTCGGCGCGAAGGTGGGAGAAACGGTGGACGTGCAGGCGCCGAGCGGCTCCTGGAAGGCCAGCGTGCTCGCGATCAGACGCGCGTGAGCCGACAGACGGGGTCAGGCTTCAGCCTGACCCCGTCCAAGACGTCGCCGGCGTGCCGTCTACGGTCGTACGCAGACGACGTAGCCGGTGGGAACTTGCATCAGGTTCGCCTTGTTCTCGATGATCGCTACCCACCCGACCGGCGTGTCCCCGGTTTCGGCCGCCGTCCCATCCGCCTCGATCGGATAGCTCTGCTGCAACTCTTCGTCGCCGAGGTTGCCGGCCATGCCCGCCCCTCCGCCGACGGCCCGTTCGCCGGCCTCGCACCTGGGGATCGTCACACAGTGGACGTTGGTCGGTAGCCCTCCGGGGCAGGGACTCTGCGTGCGCACCACCACGTTCGTTGCGCCGGAATCGCCCTTGTCGCCTTTGTCCCCCTTCTCGCCTTTGGGCCCTTGGGGAATCTGACCCGCCCTGAAGTCGTCGGAGAGAAGTGAGCCGTTCAACACATGAGCGGCGCGTACGGCGTTGGGAGCGATCTTGGCGGCCTTCACGGCGTTGCGCTTGAGCTCCGGAGTGCCGACGCTGGCCTTCGGCACGTTGAGGACGGTCGCGTAGCTCGTGCCTCCTAGTGCGACAAACAGCGCGAGCAGGGCGAGGTGATGACGGCCGATGTAGTGAGCGAGCCTCGAAAGCAACGGAACCCTCCTGTCCGGTTGATGGTCGACAGGCGCGCGCGTTCTCGGCGAGCCTTCGACCTCATACACCATCAGGCGCGACCGGACCTGTCAACCGATCTGGGACTGGCGTCGTTCGTAGATGACGAACGAAAACGGGACGCCGGTTTTCGACACGTGGTCCTCGCGCGAGATCTCCTCGAACGATGTCCGCTCCCAGGTCGGGAAGAACGTGTCTCCGTCCATCTCAGCGTCGATCTCGGTCAACAGCAGCTCGTCCACGAGCGGCAGCGCTTCGGCGTACAGCTCGCCACCGCCGATGACGAACACGTGAGCTTCACCATCGAGCAGAGCAAGCGCGTTTCTCAGGGAGCCGACCTGCTCCGCGCCAACGGCTTTCCAGGCACGGTTGCGCGTTACCACGACATTCCGCCGGCCCGGCAGCGGTCGGAACCGGCCCGGGAGGGAGTCCCACGTTCGCCTCCCCATGACCACCGGGTGTCCCATCGTGAGGGCTCGGAAGCGTCGCGCGTCCTCAGGGATCCGCCAGGGTAGCCCGCCCTGGAGCCCGATCACACCGTCTCGCGCGACCGCTGCGACGAGCGAGACCCTCAAACGGCGACAGGAGCGCGGATCGCCGGATGGTGCTGGTAGTCGAGCACCTCGAAGTCCCCGAACGCGTACTCGAAGATCGACGCCGGACGGCGCCTCAGCTGGAGCGACGGATACGGGAACGGCTCGCGCTCGAGCTGCGTCTCGACCTGCTCGCGATGGTTGTCGTAGATGTGGCAGTCGCCGCCGGTCCAGATCAGGTCGCCGACGGCGAGGTCGCACTGCTGCGCGAGCATGTGGGTGAGAAGCCCGTAGCTCGCGATGTTGAACGGAACGCCGAGGAACACGTCCGCGCTTCGCTGGTAGACCTGGCAGCTCAGTCTCCCGTCCACGACGTAGAGCTGGAAGAACGCGTGGCACGGCTGCAGCGCCATCTTCGGAAGGTCGGCCACGTTCCACGCGCTCACGATGATGCGGCGAGAGTCGGGCTCCTCTCGAAGGAGGCGCACGGCCTCGGCGATCTGGTCGATCTGACCCCCGTTGGGCGTCGGCCAGCTGCGCCATTGCACCCCGTAGACCGGGCCGAGGTCGCCGTCCTCGTCCGCCCACTCGTCCCAGATGGTCACGCCCTGCTCCTGCAGCCAGCGAACGTTTCCATCGCCGCGCAGGAACCAGAGCAGCTCGTTGGCGACGGAAGGGAAGTGCACCTTCTTCGTGGTCACCAGCGGGAAGCCCTCGGCGAGGTCGAAGCGCATCTGGTGCCCGAACACGCTCACGGTTCCGGTGCCGGTCCGATCCTGTTTCGGGGCGCCTGTGGTAGACACGTGACGCATGAAGTCCTCGTACTGCGAGCGCGCGGGTCGATCGGCGAGGGTGTCTTCGGGCACGGCGATCTCGACGATAGCGACTGACTCGGAGGCCAGCGCATGAGCGTCGAGATCGTCTTCGAGACGCACTCCACCAGCGTCGACAACGAGGGAGGGGTCGCCACTGGGTGGCTCCAGGGCGAGCTCTCCGAAAGAGGCAGACGGCAAGCGAGGGAGCTCGGCGAGCGACGCCGCAACGACGGCATCTCGGCGGTCTTCACCTCGGATCTCGGTCGTGCCGTCGAGACGGCAGAGATCGCTTTCTGCGACTCCGGCCTTCCCAGCGTTGGGCCGAAGGCCGTCACGCACTCACGTCGTCAGAACTGGCGTTTCCGAGCCGGTCTCGACGACTACCCAGCCGTCGAACTCGCTGAACCGCCACGGTGCGTTCATCGGCACGACGGTCGTGCCGTCGGTCTCGACGAGGAAGCTCCCGCAGAGCGCTGCGAGCTCTCCGTCCTTCGTGAGCCACAGCTGATATGGCCCGCTCGCAGGTCGCGCGAGTCCCTCGACCTCGAGCTCCATCGGCCAGTTGCCGGCGTCGTCGATCTCGAAGACCTCGAGCGAGGCGCTCGCGCCTCCCGCTCCGGACATCGCGATCACGCGATCGGTGCTCCGCTCGCCGCTCTCGGAGACGAGGAACCCGATCGCGAAAGCGACCGCTCCGAACGCCGCGGCGAGCGCGAGGAGCCCCGCTCGTCGCCGTCGTCGATCGAGCCGGACCACCGGCGTCGGCCCCGACGCGAGTCTCGACGTCAGCTCCGGAGGAGGGCCCGCCTGCAGGAGCGCGTCGTGCACGCGCAGAAGCCGCTCGCGCTCAGCCGGGTCGACGTCCGAGCCGACGAGCTCTTCGAAGTCTGGGCCTCGGTCGTTCATTCGAGCGTCCCGTCGAGTTCCTCGGCGAGACGCGAGAGAGCGCTTCGCGTGCGGGTCTTCACCGTGCCGAGGGGTATACCGAGAGTGTCGGCGATCTCGCTCTGCGAGAGGCCGCGCCAGTAGGCAAGCTGGATCACCGGCCGCTCGTGATCGGGAAGGATCTCGAGCGCCCGGTGGACGTGCCACGCCTGCCAGGATGCTTCCGCGCGGTCCGGTGGGCCGGGCTCGTTCCCGGGTCCGTCCGGGACATCGACCGCCAACTCGGGCGTACGGCGCAGGCCGTCGGTGATCGCATTGCGTGCCACGGCATAGAGCCAGGGCGCCCCGCTTCCGCGCTCGGACTTGAAGGTCCTCGCCGAGCGCCAGATCGCGAGGAATGCCTCCTGCGTCGCATCCTCCGCACGCCCGCGATCACCGAGCCGCCGGAGCGCGAGCCCGAGCACTGCACGCGCGTAGCGCCTGTAGAGCTCCTCGAACGCGGGCCGGTTGCCGCCTGCGATCAGCTCGATGAGGTCGGCATCGGTTGGCTGGCCGCTCTCCACGTAGCCCATTCTCGCCCGTGGCGTGCTGAAACCGACCGGAAGCGCGACCGCCGTGGACACCGCTCGGTGCTACGCGCGAGTCGCGCTTCCGGTTTTCCAGCCGCTGCTACGAGCGCGCCGTCCCGTAGTGCGTCGCGACGGAATCCCAGTTCACGACGTTCCACCAGGCGGCGAGATAGTCCGGGCGCTTGTTCTGGTAGTTCAAGTAGTAGGCGTGCTCCCAGACGTCGATGCCGAGCAGTGGAACATGCCCCTCGAGGAGCGGCGAGTCCTGGTTCGCCGTGGAGTACGCCTCCAGTCCCGAGCCGTTCCAGACGAGCCACGACCAGCCTGAGCCGAAGCGGGTAAGGCCGTTCTGGGTGAGCTTCTCCTTGAAGGCGGCGAAGTCTCCGAAGGTCTCGTTGATCGCGTCAGCGAGGGCGCCGGCCGGCTCGCCGCCGCCGTCGGGGCCCATGATCTCCCAGAAGAGCGAGTGGTTCGCGTGCCCGCCCGCGTTGTTTCGGACAGCGGCGCGCATGTCCTCCGGGACCTCTCCGGCTTTGAGCGCGGCGAGAACCTCCTCGACGGGTGAGTCCGCCCATTCGCTCTCGGCGAGCGCCTTGTTCGCGTTGTCCACGTACGCCTGGTGATGCTTGTCGTGGTGGATCTCCATCGTCTTCGCGTCGATCGTCGGCTCGAGCGCGTCGAACGGGTACGGAAGTGCGGGAACGCTGAACGCCATGTCTGGCTCCTCTCCAGATCGAATCGGGGAGAAGGATATGCTCCGCGGCGTTCCGCACCGAGCCGCAAGGAGTCCAAGCGAATGGCGAACTTCGTGGAGATCAGGCCCCGTGAGCAGAAGAAGGCGCTGCTCGAGCTGGACGGCATCTCGCGGACGACGATCGAAGCGCACTACCGGCTCTACCAGGGCTACGTCTCGAAGCGAAACGAGATCCTCGCGAAGCTCGAGGAAGTCGATCTCGAGGCTGCGAACCAGGTCTACTCGGAGCTGCGGGCGCTCAAAGTGGATCTCAGCTTTGCGATCGGCGGGATCAAGAACCACGAGATCTACTTCGAGCACCTCGGAGGCGACGGCGGGAACCCGAGTGGCGCGATCGCGGGACTGATCGAGCGTGACTTCGGCTCCGCCGATGCCTGGCGCGCCGACCTGAAAGCGTCCGGCCTGGCCGCGCGAGGCTGGGCGTGGACGGCGTACGACTGGGACGAAGGGCGTGTGTTCAACTACGTCGGCGATGCGCAGAACACGTTCCCGGTCTGGAACGCGACGCCGCTCGTGGCGCTCGACGTCTACGAGCACGCGTACTTCCTCGACTACCAGACCGACCGCGAGGCGTACATCGAGGCCTTCCTCCGGAACCTCGACTGGGGCGTCGTCAATGGCTGGATCGACGCGTACCGCGTCCCGACCGCGTAGCTCAGCGCGGTCGTGATCGAGGCCGTCGCTGTTGTGGGCGGGTACCTCCTCGGCTCGCTGACGTTCGGGTACTGGTTGCCGCGGCTCTTTCGCGGCGAGGACATCCGCAAGCAGGGAAGCGGAAACGTGGGCGCGTCGAACGTGTTCCGCGTCTACGGGCGAAGGCTCGGGATCGCGGTCGCGCTGCTCGACCTCGGGAAGGGGCTGACCGCCGCGTTGCTCGGGCTCTGGGCCGGTGGCGCTCTCATCGGCGTCCTCGCCGGAGCAGCCGCGATGATCGGGCACGCCAGGCCCGTGTTTCTTCGCTTCGAGAGAGGCGGGAAGATGGTCGCGACTGCGGCCGGCGCGTTCCTCGCGCTCGCGCCGATCGCAGCCCTCGGCTGCTTTGGCGTCTGGCTCGCGGTGTTCGTCCTTACGCGGTATGCATCTCTGGCGTCGATCGCCGCCGCGCTCGCGCTCATCGTTCTTGTCCTCGTGATCGGGTACCCCTGGCCTGTGATCGTGTTTGCAGTCGCGGGGGCTGCCGCGGTCATCCTTCTCCACCGCCACAACATCCGCCGCCTCTTGGGCGGCACCGAGCACCGCTTCGAGTTGCGGCGGCCCGGGCGCGCGTGAGCAAGCGTCACCGCCGGATCCCGACCCAGTCGATCCGCACCGGTTGAATCGCCCCCGCCTCGATCGCGGCGCGTTCCTCTGCGTCGGTCACCCCCGGAAGGTCTGCGAAGAAATACGGCCCGTCCTCAGAGAACTGACGTTCCAGCCGTTCGTCGAGAACGCGAAGCAGCTCCTGCGCGCTGTGGAGCCCGTGGTGCCCCGCAAAGGAATGGAGGTATTCATCCCATTCCCGTCCAGAGGCGACCCACTCGTCGCGGTGGCGGTGGAGCCAGCTCGACCCATGCTCCCCGATGCGCGCGAAGCACCACTGCGCCGTCGCCCCGTCGAACCTCTCCCACGCCCACTCGACGACGACCACGCGCCCGCCAGTCGAAAGCATCGTGCCTAGCTGGTCGAGCACCCTGCCGGGATCCCGAGCGTGATGGAGTGAGGTGCATGCGATCGCCGCATCGAACCGCTGCGAGGAGTCGAAGGATTCGAATTCGAGACGCGCGTAGTGGGCCGCGTTGGGCGCCTTGGGGTCGACTCCGACCGCCTCGTAGCCGTACTCGAGGAGGAACGGGACGAACCCACCGACTGGGCCGCACCCGATCTCGACGACTCGGGCAGGCGCAGGAGGAAGGTGACGGCCCACCACCGGCCACATCGCGCCGAGCCACCCGCTCGTCGTCACAAAACTGACTCGGACGCGAGCCAGTCGGCCAGCGTCGTCTGGCGCGGGCTCGGGTCGCCCGACTCGAGCTCGCCTCGCAGCTCTCCAACCGTCCCGAAGCGCTCGGCGACCACATCGTGGGTGTGGATGGTCTCGAAGTTGATCTGCCTCGAGAGGAGGAAGTCGCGATCCTCGAGCTGCGGCAGCGCGTCGAGTGCGTCGCGGAGCGCGTGGCGCACCGAGTCCTCGACGAAGCGCGGCTGCAGATGGGCGTGCTCGACGACGAAGAGCTCGTCCGGGCGCTTCAGCAGGTCGTAGATCGGGGCGCTCATCGAGCGCTCGACGACACCGATGAGCGTCTCAGCGTCGAGGTCCTCTTCGGTCCCGACGTAGAGGGTCCCGCGGCCCCTCTGATTGTGCGTGGCGATGGGGACGAGCTCGAGGATCTTCTCGACGTCGCCCGAGTCGAACCCTGCCTCGAGCAGTCGCTCGCTCGCGTGGTTTCGGACGAGGCCTTGTGCACACGGGCAAGCGTTGATCCCGTGCGCCTCGACGCCGACGACCCGGCGCGTTCCGCTCTCGGATGCGGCAGCGATGCCGCAGAGCATGACCATCTCCTGGGTCTTCAAGCCCGTCACCGGCGTTCGCCGGCGAACCGGCCACTGCGCGCGGATCCACACCTCGGCCCGAAGCGCATGCTGACGCTCCACCACCCGGCTCGCGATCTGCTCTGCGAGCACTTCGACGAGCAGCGCCTCGCCGTCCACGACGAGATCGATCGCGCCCTCGAAGAGCTCGGGGAAGCGGGACATGTGGACGCCCTTCTGGTCGGCGGCGAGGTCGACCGTGCAATCGATAGTGGCCGCCATCACGGTCTCGGCATCACCGCGGCGGATGCGGACCGCTTTCTGCACGCCGGTGACGCCCGCCCGGGAGAGCGCGAGAGCGATCTCGGGTGGCGAGGCTTGGAGGTCTTCGTCCAGGTTGGCCGCTTCAGGCACAGGCCCACGCTAGCAACGTCCTACGGCCCGACAACCTCCAACGATGTATGAGCTCGCGTTGCACGTGCCAGGCGAGCGTCGAGGGTCACCAGCGCGGCTCCGAGATCTTCCGCGAGGGCAACGTAGACCGCGTCGTACGCGGTGAAGTTCGCCCATAAGGAAACGACCCGTCCCAACAGGGGGCCGTGCGAATGGCGTTCGAGTGGCAGTTGGAAGTACGAATCGAGAAAGTCGCTGGCCGAGCCCGCGGGTGTGGCGCCCTGCCGTAGGAGGGTACGCACGAACGACGCGACTTCGAGATCGCAGAACTCTGGAACGTGAAGGGTGTCGGGACCTGCAATGAGGCGCGCGTGAGCCGGCGACTGCGGCGCACCCGTAAGTGCATCACAGACCGTGGACGCGTCGACTACGAGATCGCTCAGTCTTCCAACCCAGCTTCTCGACGGGCCTCGCGGATGATCTCTGCTGCGGGAACGTCGAGGATGATCGGCGGTCGGTTCCTGATCTGCGCGAAGACCTCGTCCTTCGTCGGCCGTGCAACCTCGCGCTCGAGGATCTCTTGAATGTATGCGGTGAGCGTCTGACCGCGAGCTTTTGCACGGCGTTTGAGCTCACCATGTGTGCGGTTGGAGACGTTCCTGACTTGGATCATCTTGGCCATGTGTCACGCATGCTAGCACATGTGATTCACATGTTCACGTGAGATATGGCTATTTCAGCAGACGCGACAGCCGTCGGTCCTTGAGGATCCGCCCGCCCGTCTGGCAGTTCGGGCAGTAGAAGATCGTGTGCTCCTCGAAGTCGACGCGAGCGATCGGGTTGCCGCACTGTGGGCAGGGTTCTCCGAGCCGGTTGTGGACGAGGTAGACGTCTTTGTCGCCCTTGCCTCGCAGGCGCAGACCGAGAGCGCGCTCGAGATCCTCGTGGATCGCCGACGCGAGCCGCTCGGTCTCCTCGGAGCTCAGCTCGGTCGAGGTCTTGAAGGGCGAGAGTCTGGCGCGGAGCAGGATCTCGTTCGCATGCGCTCGCCCGATCCCAGCGAGCGAGCGCTGGTCACGGAGGAGCGGGTGGAGCTGCCGACGTTCGCGGCCGAGGATCTCGTCGAGCGCGGCTGCATCCAGCTCGAGCGCGTCCGGCCCGAGGTGCGCGAGGTCGGTCTCGAGCTGCTCGGGCATCGTCAGCCAGACCCCCGCGCGCTTCTTCTTGCCGCCCTCGGTGAGGATCAGCTCTCCGCCGCCGGCGAACCGGACCCGGAACATCGGCCTCTTCGGCCCTTTGGCTCCAGGGGGCAGGTAGCGAATCCGCCCAGCGCTCATCAGGTGCACGCGCAGCACGAGCTCGCCGTCGTCCGTCGGAAAGACGAGGTTCTTCGCCCGCCGCTCGGCGCCCGCGAGGCGGCGCCCCTCTAGCGTCGAGAGTGGCGGATCGATCGTCTTCAGGGTTGCGACGTGCGCGGGTCCCGCGTGCTCGATCGGGAACGCCGAGACGAGCGGAGCGAGCTCGCGCACCCACGCCTCGACCTCGGGTAGCTCAGGCATCGGGTCTCATGGTGGACACATCTGAATGTTCGCGTACCGCGCTCTCCATGTCGCTGATCGAGCGAACCGGCGAGAGCAGAAGAGGCAGAAAGCTCAGCGATCCGCCGATCGCGCCCACCCAGAGCGTCGGCCGGAGCCCGATGAGAGACGCGAGCGCGCCTCCGGTGAGCGAGCCGAGCGGGATCACGCCCCACACGATGAACCGTCTTGTCGCGTTCAGGCGGCCGAGCAACCGGTCGGGCGCGACGGCCTGCTGAAAGCTGAGCCCGGTGACGTTGAACACGATTCCGGCGAAGCTCGCGAGGATCAGAGCCGCGACGAGGAATGGAGTCGGCTGCGACTGGGGCGCGGCGGGCACGAGGAGTAGGGCAGGTCCGAACACGAGCGAGGAACCGACGAGCGTGGGCCCGACCCCGAGCCGTGCCGACAGCCGGTTGGCGGCTACGGCGCCGAGAAGCCACCCGACGTTGCCGATGCCAAGGACGAGCCCGATGACCGTTGCTGACAGCTCCAGATCCCGCACTGCGTATACGAGGAAGATCGAGAAGGCGAGCGTGTTGAAGAAGTTCGACACCGCGACAGTGAGTGCAAGCGGGCGCCAGAAGCGATGCCCGAGGAGATAGCGGAGGCCCTCGACCAGCTCGCGGCGCATGCTCGGTTTCTCCGACAGCTCCGGGAGGATCTCGGGTCGGCGGATACGGACGATGAGGGCCGCCGAGCCGATGAAGCTGAGAGCGTCGACGAGAATCGCGTAGGGCGCGGTGATTGCGCCGATCAAGACGCCGGCGAGACCGGGGCCGGCGAGTGCCGCTCCGGAGCGACTGACCTCGAGCTTCGAGTTGCCGTCGACGAGCCGGCTTCGGTCGACCAGCGAAGGGAGGTACGACTGGTACGCGACGTCGAAGAACACCGTGCCGACGCCGACGAGGAAGCCGACGGCGTAGAGCTGCCAGATCGTGAGCGCGTCGAACGCGTAGGCCGCCGGCACCGACGCGAGAGCCGCAGCGCGACCGAGATCACCGAGGACGAGGATCGGTTTTCGCCGCAACCGATCCACCCAGACGCCCGCCGGCAGAGCGAAGAGCAGAAACGGAAGGAACTCGACCGTGCTGAGCAGCGCGACCTCGAAGGCGCTCGCATCGAGAACGAGGATCGCGACGAGCGGAAGCGCGAGCTGTGACACCTGCGAGCCGAACTGGCTGATCGTCTGCGCCGACCAGAACCTCAGGAAGTCGCCATGCCGCCAGAGGTCTCCCGAGGGCCAGACCCGCATCAAATGGGCCTGGCGGTCGCGCCGGGCGCCGCTGGGGACAGCGCGGGATCGTCGGGCGAATCCGGGATGGCGTCGAGCCGACGGATCGGGTTCAGCGCTAGCGGCACCATCGCGAGCGCTGCGCCGCCGGCTGCGACCCAAAGTGTCTCCCGCAGGCCGACCGTCGAGCCCAGCGCACCGCCGATCACCATCCCGACAGTTGCGGCCCCCAGTACATGAAGCGAACGACGGAATTCATGCGACCCTGCAGCCGCTCGGGCGTGATCGACTGCCGCAGGCTGAGCTGGTTGATGTTGAAGATGTTCCCGAAGAGGCCGCCGAGCAGGAAGCCGACCATGAGAACTGGCTCGGGGCGGCCGGTCGGCGCACTCCGACGCCGATGGTCCAGAAGAAGTTCGCCCCGCCGGTCGCGAGCACCAGGATCCGGAGATATGGCTGTCGGAACACGAACGACAAACCCTCGCGGAGCTCGCGTCGCATGCTCGTCTTCGGCCCAGGTTCACGTCGGCCCGGCCGCTCGGGATGCCGAATGCGGCCGAGCAGGAGCGCCGAGACCGCGTAGCTGAGCGCATCCGCGAGAATCGCGACGGGGGCGGTGAGAGCGTCGACGAGAATGCCGGCGAGCCCCGGCCCGCCGACCTGCGCGGCTGATCTCGTCGTCTCGAGCTTTGCGTTCCCCTCGAGAAGCTGGCTCCGCTCGACGAGCGACGGGAGATACGAGAGGTACGCGATGTCGAAGAACACCGTCAGCGCACCCGCGGCGAAACCGGCCACGTACAGGTGCGGCAGCGCGAGCGCGTCGAGCCAGTACACGACGGGCAGCGACAGGAGAACGACCGCGCGACCGATATCGGCGACGATCAACACCGGTCGCCGCGGCAGTCGATCGACCCAGACGCCGGCGGGCAGCGCCAGGAGCAGGAAGGGGAGGAGCTGGAAGAAGCCGACCAGCGCGACCTCGAAGGTGCTCGCGTCGAGCACGAGAATCGCCGCGAGCGGCAGGGCGAGGAACGTCACCTGCGAACCGAGCTGGCTAATCGTCTGCGCCGACCAGAGTCTCAGGAAGTCCGGGTGGCGCCAGAGTCCACCGGTCGGCCATGCCCGCATATCAGTCGTCGGTGGCGGAGAGCGGATCGGGGGCGCCGGGAAGGGCAGCGCCGAGCTCTGTCGTCACGGGCTCTTCCTCGATCAGCTCGGGCAGGTCTCGGAGATGGCGCTGCGGCGAGAACAGGATCCAGAGGAACGACGAGGCGCCGCCGATGGCAGACACCACGATGGTTTCCTTCAGACCCACCCAGGTTCCGAGCGCCCCGCCGGCGAGGGTGCCGATGGGGATCGTTCCCCAGACGAGGAAGCGCATCACCGAGTTCATCCGTCCCTGCAAGCGCGCGGGGCAGATCGCCTGCCTGTAGCTGACCTGTGTGATGTTGTAGACGACGATCACGAATCCCAGGATCAGCTGCGAAGCAATGAGAAACGGAAGCGGCGCGTCCACTGGTGCGAAGGGGATGAGGAGCATCGCAGGGCCTTGCACCAGGGTGACGGCGATCGTTGTCGGCCCGATGCCGAACTTCGTCGAGATGCGTCTCGACGTGAACGCTCCAACGAGCGAGCCGGCGGCTCCGATCGAGAACACGAGGCCGATTACTCCCGGCGAGAGATCGAGTACCCGGACGAAGTAGACGAGCACGATCGAGAATCCGAGGCTGAAGAAGAGGTTCGATGTGGCTGTGCATCCGGCCTGAGCGCGGAGATTTGGATTCCCGAAGACAAAGCGAAGGCCCTCCTTCAGCTCGATCCAGAGGCTCGTCCGCTGGTCGAGGTCGGTCGCTTGAACGCGCCCCTCGTGCGCGCGGATGCGGAGTACGAAGAGTCCCGAGACGAGGAAGCTGAAGGCGTCTACGAGAACCGCATAGGGCGCGGTGACGAGCTCGATGAGGCCCCCGCCGATTCCGGGCCCGCCGATCTGCGCCGCGGAGCGGCTCACCTCGAGTTTCGAGTTGCCTTCGATGATGTGATCGCGTTCGACGAGCGCTGGAAGGTACGACTGGTACGCGACGTCGAAGAAGACGGTGCAGATGCCGACGAGGAATCCGACGACGTACAGCTGACCGAGCGTCAGCGCGTCGGCGACGTAGGCGACAGGAATCGTGAGGAGGAGCGCTGCCCGACCGAAGTCGCCCACGATGAGGATCGGCCGGCGTGGCAGACGGTCGACCCAGACGCCCGCGGGGAGGGTGAAGAGGATGAAGGGCAGGAACTCGACGGTTCCGAGCGCCGCGACCTCGAAAGCGCTCGCGTCGAGGACGAGAAGCGCGACGAGCGGAAGCGCCAGTCCCGAGACCTGCGTCCCGAACTGGCTGATCGTCTCGGCCGACCAGAGCTTGAGGAAGTCCGAGTGGCGCCAAAGGCCGCCGGTTGGCCAGAGCCTAGGCATCGTCGCGTTGCGGCGGCAAGAAGGCGGTCGCCTCGAAGAGGGCAAACGCCAGCGCGTGCATCTCTCCCTCCGATTCCTCGGCATGCTGGAAGTCCGCGACGAGACGATTCAGCCGTCTCTGGAAGCGGAGTACGTCTCTTGGCGCGAGACGAACGTGCAGGATGGCCGAGGTCTCCTTCTCGACCCCCGCCGCGATCAACTCGTCGGACGCCTGCCGAAGCATCATCGCCGCGAGTGCGCCCCGTTTGAGGTCGTCCGGCATGGAGTCGTCGGTCTTGAGCACGAAGAGGCGCGCAACCCGGCCGTAGTACTTCTCAGTCAACGCGCGAACCTTGCGCGTGCCGACGACGCGGACAAGCCCGGCTGTCTCGAGCACCTTCAGGTGATGTCCGACCGTTCCCTTCGGCGTCTCCAGCGCGCTCGCGAGCTCGGTCGTGCTGGCCGAGCGCTCTCGCAGCAGCGTGATGATCCTTCCGCGAAACGGATCGGCCAGCGCGCGTAGTTGCTGCGGCTCCTCGACGACGAGAACGTCCTCGAGTTCGTAGTTCGGAATACGGTCGATGATTCCGGAACATACGGGAAATACCGCCCGTTAGCAACGGATTACGCTCATGCGGTGGAAGTGATCGTTGTCGAGGCGACCCGAGGCGACGTCGTCGAGGCGCGCCACCGAGTGCACGCGGTTGCCGTGTCCGCCGGCGCGGTCGTGGATTGCGCAGGAGATCCCGAGCTCGTCACCCACTTCCGAAGCTCTGCAAAACCGATCCAGGCGCTTCCTTTCCTACGGGCGCGACCCGACCTCGACGACCGGGAGATCGCGATCGCCTGCGCGTCTCACCTCGCCCGCCCGGACCAGCTCGACGCAGTGCGCAGCCTCCTCGCGAAAGCGCCCGCCACCGAAGCCGACCTCGAATGCGGGACACGTGTGCTCGCTGCTGGACCGACTCGCATCGAGCACAACTGCTCGGGAAAGCACGCGGGACTGCTCGCTCTCTGCCGAGCGCGTGGCTGGCCGAGCGAGGGCTACCGGCTTCTCGATCACCCGTGCCAGCAGGCGCTGCTTGCCGAGGTCGCCGCCGCCGCCGAGGTTGATCCGCAAGGGATCCAACGTGGTGTCGACGGCTGCGGCATCCCCACCTTCGCGCTCCCGCTCGAGCGCATGGCGCACGCCTTCTCCCGGCTTGCGGGACTTGAGGGTGGCGCGCGCGCCATGGCTGCGATGCGCGCGTACCCCGAGCTCATCCGCGGCCCGCTCGCAGCGGACACCATGCTCATGCAGACCCAGCCGGGGTGGGTTGCAAAGGGTGGCGCCGAGGGGCTGCTCTGCGCGGTCTCTCCGGACGGGCTCGGCATCGCGCTCAAGATCGAGGACGGGTCCACACGCGCGCTGCGCAGCGCCCTCGCGACGTTTCTCGACCGCCTCGGGATCGACACAGAGGAGCTGGGAGCCGTGGCGATCGAGAACTCGCGTGGAGAGGTCGTCGGCGAGCTCCACACTGTCTGAGACGGACGTGTCGGTATCGGACCTTTGCGAAAACGCGAAGTCGCACTAGGATGCGGCGCCTGGTGGCAGAGCCGGTAGGGCCGGCTCGAGAGGAAGGGCAGTTCGGTCAATCCGTTCGAGGCGAGAGGAGTCCATTACCCATGCTGTCGGTCGACATTGTTCTTCCGGAGGTCGAGGAGCTTCAGCGCCTCATCGAGCAGGGCCTCGAACGGGGATTCCTCACGTACGACGAGATCGTCGCCGGACTCGAGGAAGTCGAGCTCACGAAGGACCAGGTCGAGGACTTCTACACCTACCTGATCGATCACTCGGTCGAGCTGATCGAGGGCGTCGAGCACAAGACGCTCCCCCAGGACGAGCCTCCTCCCGAAGACGACAAGACGGTGCCGAAGCTCGACCTCTCGGTCGAGCCGTCGCTCGATTCTCTCCGGCTCTACCTGCGCGAGATCGGCAAGGTGCCGCTCCTCACTGCCGACCAAGAGGTATCGCTCGCGAAGCGCATCGAGCGCGGCGACATGAGCGCCAAGCAGCACATGACGGAGGCGAACTTGAGGCTCGTCGTCTCCATCGCCAAGGGATACCTGGGTCGCGGGCTCTCGTTTCTCGACCTCATCCAGGAAGGCTCGCTCGGCCTCATCCGCGCCGTCGAGAAGTTCGATTACCGCAAGGGCTTCAAGTTCTCGACGTATGCGACCTGGTGGATCCGCCAGGCCGTGACGAGAGCGATCGCGGACAAGGCGCGCACGATCCGGATCCCCGTGCACATGGTCGAGAAGTTGAACAAGGTCGTCCACATCGAGCGCCAGCTCGTCCAGCGTCTCGGCCGTGAGCCCGAGCCCGAGGAGATCGCCGAGGAGCTCGAGATCCACCCCGACGAGGTGCGTGAGATCCTTCGCATGTCCCAGCTTCCGATCTCGCTCGAGAAGCCGGTCGGCGAGGACGATGACGCCTCGCTCGGCGATTTCGTGCCCGATGAGGCGGCCGAATCGCCCTTCGATACCGCGTCACTGTCGCTACGACGCGAGGACGTCGAGGTCGCTCTGTCGGCGTTGCCCGACCGCGAGCGCCGCGTCATCGAGCTCCGCTACGGCCTCGACGGCTCCCAGCCGTGCACGCTCGAGGAGGTGGGGCGCACGTTCGGCGTCACGCGCGAGCGCATCCGCCAGATCGAGAACAACACGCTGAAGAAGCTCGAGGGTCTTCCGGAGGCCCAGGGCCTCAAGGACTGCGTCTAGGCAAGTCGCGCCGGCGGAGCTGGGTTGCGGCTCGACTACGACCTGGCGTGACCGCCGACAGAACGGTTGACGAGCATCGTGCTGACCATCGTCTGGTTCGGCACGTAGACGTACGTTCCGTCGTCCGCCGCGAGCGCGGTGTAGCTCAGCGAGATCTGTTCGACCACGCCTGTGAACTCGCCGATCGAGATCCGATCTCCGAGGCGGACAGGCTGGGTGAACGCGAGAAGCACCCCCGACCCTAGGTTGCCGAGCGGTGTCGAGAGCGCGACTCCCGCCACGATTGCGAGCACGGCGCTCGACGCCAGGAACGCGCTCGCCGCTTCCTGCGTCGTCGGGAAGACCGAGAGCACGCTCCACAGGCCGACGAGCACCACGACGGCGACCACGACACGGAGGAGAAAACTGAAGGTCGTCCGCCGCCGCGCCGCATCCATGGGATCCCTCGCGGCGAGCCTGCGCTCGTAGCGCGCGAAGACCAAGCGGAGCCCGAGGCGGACGACGATCACGACGAGCATCCACACACCCGCGAGGACGAGCGCCTGCACCGTCCGGCTGGACGCGTCCATGCCGAAGGGTTCGCCGCGGAGCGCGTGGGGCCTGCCGCTAGCCGTGCTCCAGGAACGTCGCGTGCAGGGCTCGGACCGCCCGCTCGACGTCCCCTCGGGCCACAAGGCAGGAGATCTTGATCGGGGAGGTCGAGATCAACCGAAGGCTGATGTCCTCATCTGCCAGCGTTCGAAACATCCGGGCGGCGACGCCGGGGTTCGAGCGCATTCCCGCTCCGACGAGAGACACTTTGCCGAGGTCGGCGATCTCGTCGACCTCGATCTCACCCAACGTCTCCTGAGCGCGTTCGAGCGCCCGCCGCGTCGCCGCGACGTCGTCTTGCGGCACGCTGAACGAGATCTCCGCGGGTCCGTGCGCGACGTTCTGGAGAATCGTGTCCACGCTCACGTGTCCGGCGGCGACGGCCTCCAGGATCGCCGCGGCAGAGCCGGGCCGGTCGGGAACGCCGCGGAGCGCGAACAAGACCTCGTCTTCGGAGTGGGTGACCGCCGAGACGATGGCCGCCTCCATGCCCGCGGCGTCCTGAATCCAGGTGCCAGGCTCGTCAGAGAACGTGGAGCGAGCGTGGATGGGAACTCCCTGCCCGCGGGCGAGCTCGACGGCTCGGAGCATCAGCACCCTCGCGCCGGATGCGGCCATCTCGAGCATCTCCTCGTACGAGACGGCCGGAAGCTTGCGCGCTTGCGGAACGATGCGGGGATCCGCCGTGAAGATGCCCGTGACGTCGGAGTAGATCTCGCACGAGGCGCCGAGCGCCGCGGCGAGGGCGACCGCGGTCGCGTCGGTGCCACCGCGCCCGAGCGTCGTCACGTCCATCGTGTCCCGCGAGAAGCCTTGAAAGCCCGCGACGAGAACGATGCGCCCGCGATCGAGTGCCTCGAGCACGCGAACCGGGGTGATCTCCCGGATCTTCGCCTTCGTATGCACCGGGTCCGTGAGGATGCCGGCCTGCGAGCCGGTGAACGACACGGCCTCGTGACCGAGGTCGTGGACTGCCATTGCGACGAGCGCGCACGAGATGCGCTCGCCGGTCGAGAGGAGCATGTCGAGCTCGCGCGGATTCGGGTCCGGCGACGTGCTGCGCGCAAGCTCGAGCAGCGTGTCGGTCGTCTCGCCCATCGCCGAGACCGTTCCCACCACCCGGATGCCGCGCTCGCGCGCCTCGACGAGCCGCCGAGCGACGTGCCGGATCTTCTCGGGGTCGGCCACCGAGGAGCCGCCGAACTTCATGACGACGGTCTCCGCGATGGGCTCCGCCGCCGTGTGCATCCAGGGATTGTGGCTAGGTCGCGACGCAGATGCGCGTAGCTACCCTCGACGCGCGCGTCGAGGCTGGAACTGAGCGCTTTTCGAGCCGCAGGCAGTGGCGCTCGGCGAGGATCGGAATCGTGGCGAAGTCGATGTCGAGGTCGTAGCGCGCGACCACCTCGCCGATGGCAGCCTCATCTCGATCGGCCGCGGCCAGTAGCGGCGCCAGCTCGCGGAAGTCGACGGAGGCAGCCGGCTGTTCCGTCAACGGCTAGGCCTGTGCTGCCTCCGGTATGACCCCGAGCTGATGCATCACGCCGAGCATGTCCACGACGGCCCAGTGCTCGGCGATCTTGCCGTTGACGATTCGGCGGATCGAGATCCCCTCGGTTTCGAACTGCTTGCCTGTCGGCGGGATGCCGAAGAGCTCGCCCGTGTGCGTCCCGTACCCCGTCACGCGCGTGACCACCATGTCTCCTTCGGCGATGACGTCGTGGATGACGTGGTACCCGTCAGGCGTCGCAGAGAGGAAGTGAAGGAACATCTGCTTCAGCCCTTCCCGATCCGGCGTCAGGCCGGGCGGAGGATCGTGATTGACGAAGTCCGGCGCGATGAACTCGTCGATGATCGCGACGTCTCTTCGTTCGTCCATCTCCTCGAAGTAGCGCCTCACGAGCGTCTTGTTGTCCTCAGTTGACATGTCTTCTCCTTCCAGAGTGCGTCGAGGATCGATCCGCTTGCGAACATCTACGTGCCAGGGCCTCCAAGAGTCTGACGCATCTGACGTGCTGTCTGGCCCGCGAGCAGGTGCGCGATGTCCAGCTCGCGACAGGTCGGCTGGAACCGCGATTCGCTGGCGAGGCTCTGGAGGATCGTGTACAGGCGATCGTCTCGAAAGCGATGCCACGCTGCTCTGGAGTCCCAGATGCCGATCATGCGGAACCCTTCCTCCGTCGGCCCGGCCGCGTGGATTACGAGTCCCTCGGGGGCAGCCGCTCCCAGAGCCTCGGCGATCCCGAGATACATGTCCCACGTGGCCGGGATATCCTCGACGAAGGCGTAGCTCACAGCAGCTATGCCTCGAGCGCGAGGTTGAGCGTGCCGCCCTTGCCGTCGCAGGTCGCGTTGAGGTGCAGCACCGCTCGCGCCTTCTGCTTCGAGATGAATCGGCCCACGAACGACCAGACGGTGAGGGAGCCGGTGTTGCTGTACGCCTTGAACGTCCCGTCGGCCTTGATCGGGAACTGAAGCGTGCTCGGCGCTCGGCTCGTGCCACACCACCACGTCACTCGTGCGCTCTTGCCCGTTGCAGCGATCTTGATTCGAACTTCCTTCGTGAGCGCGGCAATGGCGCTCGCGTGGAGCGTTCCCTTGTAGACGCCGCTCTTCGCGGGCGTTGCGGCGAGTGCTGTCGAGGCCACGATCCCGGACAGGACGACTGCGGTCATTGCAACTAGCGAACGGAACATCTCTGCCTCCTCGGTCGACGTTCGGCTCACCGTTGCGCGGAGCGGTCGAGGATCGGTAGAGGCCGAGTCGAGCCGGGAATAGCATCTAGGCATGCGCTCGACCGAATTTCGGGTGCTCGGCCCTCTGGAGGTGGAGCAGGACGACACCCCGATCACAATCGGAGCTCCCAAGGAGCGCGCCCTCCTTCTCTACCTCCTGCTGAACGCCAACGCCGTGGTAACGACGGATCGCATCGTCGAAGCTCTCTGGGGCGACGCACCTCCACCCTCCGCGCCGAAGCTCGTTCAGCTCTACGTCTCGCATCTCAGGAACAAGCTGGGTCGAGACGCGATCGCGACCGTTCCCTCCGGCTACCAGGCGCAAATCACTCCGGCGTCGCTCGACTCCGTGCGTTTCGAGCAACTCCTCCGGGAAGGACGAGAGGCGCAGACGTCCGGTAATCCACGGCTTGCGGTCGCGATTCTGAGCCGCGCGCTCGCTCTCTGGCGGGGTCCAGCCCTGGTCGACGTCTCGTACGTGGATTTTGCTGTTTCCGAGGCCGCCCGCCTCGAGGAGCTTCGGCTCGACTGTGTCGAGGAGCGACTCGCGGCCCGGCTCGCTCTTGGTGAGGACGCGGCCGTTCTCACCGAATCGGCGAGGCTCAGCGCCGAGCATCCGCACCGCGAACGGTTGCGCGGGCTCCACATGGTGGCGCTCTACCGCGCCGGTCGCCAGGTGGAAGCTCTCGAGGTCTTCCGCGAGACGCGACAGAGCCTACTGAGAGAGCTCGGCCTCGAGCCGGGCGAGGATCTTCGTGCCGTCGAGCTCGCGATCCTTCGTCAGGACCCGCTGCTCGCCGCGAGTGTCCCCCCGGTCGAGAGCGTCGCACGCGAGCTGCACGGGCGCGTCACGACGCTGATCGGCCGGGAGCGCGAGCTTCGCGAGCTTCGTGAGCTCGCGCTGCGGGCAGGCATCCGACTCGTGACTCTCGTCGGCGCGGGCGGAAGCGGGAAGACGCGGCTGGCGGTGGCTTTCGGTACCGAGAGTCACCGGTTCTTCGCGAACGGTGTCGCGATGACGGACTTGTCGGCGCTGAGGGATCCCGCACTCGTGCTGCCGGCCATCGCTCGAACTCTCCACGTCGGCGAGCAGCCAGGGGAGTCCGTGGCGCAGACCCTTGCAGCGTGGGCGGCCGAACGGGAGCTCTTGCTGATCGTGGACAACTTCGAACAGGTGACCGAAGCCGGACCGGCGCTGCTTCACCTGATCGAGGCCGCTCCTCGTCTAACCGTCGTCGTGACCAGCCGGCGGGTTCTGCACCTTTCGGGCGAACATGTTTTTCCCGTCGGACCACTCGAAGAGACCGATGCTGCCAGCCTCTTCGTTTTGCGGGCGCGGGCTTTGGACCCGAGATCAGCGGTACATGCCGACGATCCGAACGTGCACGAGATCTGCCGCCGACTGGACGGTTTGCCGCTGGCGATCGAGCTCGCAGCCTCGCGAACTCAGACACTGACTCCGCGCGAGCTGCTCGACCGACTCTGTTGACCGGGGGCCCTCACGATCTGCCCGCCCGCCAACAGACACTTCGCGACACACTCGACTGGAGCGCCGCCCTCCTGAGCCCCGCAGAGCGGACGCTCTTGGCGCGCCTCTCCGTATTCCCCGGTGCCGTGTCTCTCGATGCAGCGATCGATGTGACCGCCGGTGACTTGGACACGCTGGGCGGACTCGTCAACCACAGCATGCTGCAGCGGGAGTCCGCCGGAGATCGTCCGCGATTCCGGATGCTCGAGACGGTGCGTGAATATGCTCTCGAGCTCCTGGGAGCAGACGGTGTGCGAGTCGCGGGCGCCCATGCCGACTACTTTCTCGAATTGGCCGAAGCGGCTGATCTCCGCGGCTCCGAGCAACGGCGTTGGCTGGATGTTCTGGATGAAGAACAGGACAACCTGCGGGCCGCGCTCGACCACGCTCACATGGCGGGCACCGCCGAGCTGGAGTTACGGCTTGTCGTCGCGCTCTGGCGTTTCTGGTGGCTTCGAGGTCACCTTGCCGAGGGACGCGCGCGACTCGAGAGGGCAAGCTTGCGGGCTCCTGAGGTGGTTCCTCGTCTTCGCGCCGACGCCTATCGCGGAGGCGCGGGTATCGCCTGGACCCAGGGCGATCTCGCGCGCGCCCGCGAGTTGGCAGCGCTCGGACTCGAGATTGCCGATGCGAACGACGAGGGAGACATAAGCCTCGCGTGTCGCACGGTGCTCGGCCTGATCGCGAGGGACGAAGGAGACTACGTACGAGCGCGCGAGCACCTCGAGCAGAGCGGCGCCATCGCCCGGGCTCTCGGACGGGAGGGAGACGAGCTCGTAGCGAAAATGAACCTCGGCTCGGTCGCGTTCGACGCAGGTGATCATCTGGCGGCCGTCTCACTTTGGACCGAGGTACTCGACTACCACCGCGCCCGCGGGACCCGTGAGGGGGAGGGCATTGCCCTCCTCAATCTCGGCCTCGCCGCGTACCGTCTCGGCGAAGTGCCCGACGCCCGCTCGCACTTTTCCGGCGCCGCAGCAGTGTTCGTGGAGATCGGCTTTCGTGAGCATCTTGCGCACGCGTTGCAGGGAATGGCCGCCACCGAGGCAGCCGACGACCACTGCCACGAGGCCGCGAGGCTTCTCGGGCGAGCCGCCGCGCTACTGGACGAAACGGGATCGGGTTCCGGCACGTTCGACGCCAGCTTGGCCTGGGAAGTCGAGGCCACAGCACGCGAACGACTGGGCGACCGCGAGTTTGTCTCGGCGTTTTCCGCCGGTTAGCGTCCTCGGGTGGCTCACGCGGTTCCTGGCGGACGTTGCGCCGCACCCAGTCTTCGCGCGGCTCTGCCTCGGCTTTCACCCGACGTAGACCGCCAGCTTTGGTCGATCCTGGCGGCGCTATCGTTGCCGCATGCCGCGCAAGGTGATGCTGATCGGGCTCGACTGCGCCGAGCCCTCGCTCGTTCTCGAGCGCTGGCGCGATGAGCTTCCGACGCTTTCCGGGCTTATGGAACGCGGCACCTACGGACGCCTGACGTCCGTGATCCCGCCGATCACCGTGCCCGCCTGGTCCTGCATGATGTCCAGCCGGACGCCCGGCGACCTCGGCGTCTACGGCTTCCGCAACCGCTCCGACCACACGTACGACGGCGGCTTCATCGCAATGAGCGACGCGATCCGGGAGCCACGGCTCTGGGACCTCGTGACGCGCGCCGGCGGCTCGTCGGTCGTCCTCAGCGTGCCCGGCACCTACCCCCCGCGGCCACTCAACGGCGCGATGGTCAGCTGCTTTCTCACGCCCTCGATCGAGAGCAAGTACACGTATCCGGCCGCGCTTCGCGACGAGATCGAGCAGGTCGTAGGCGAGTACATCTTCGACACGAAGGACTTTCGGACCGACGACAAGGACTATCTGCTGCGCCAGGTCTACGAGATGACCGATCGCCGCTTCCAGTTAGCCGAGCACTTCGCGGAGACGAAGCCGTGGACGTTCTTCGCCATTGTCGAGATGGGCCCCGACCGCATGCATCACGGGTTCTGGAAGTACATGGATCCCGAGCACCGAAAGCACGAGCCGGGAAACCAGTACGAGCACGCGATCCTCGACTACCACCGTCACGTCGACGGGCTGATCGCCGGGCTCATCGAGCACGCGGACGATGACACCGTCGTCTTCGTGGTCTCGGATCACGGCGCGAAGAGACTCGACGGCGGGATCCGGATCAACGAGTGGCTTCGCCGCGAGGGCCTGCTCGCCACGCTCGCCGAGCCGGATGGCGTGTCGTCGCTCCGAGACGTGGGCGTCGATTGGCCGAAGACGACGGCCTGGGGCGAGGGCGGCTACTACGCGCGCGTCTTCCTGAACGTTCAGGGTCGTGAGCCCGATGGCGTGATCCCGGCTGAGCAGTACGAGACCGTGCGGGACGACCTCGCGCAGCGCATCGCGGAGATTCCGGACGACGCGGGAAACCCGATCCCCACGGCGGTCTACAAGCCGGAAGAGCTGTACGACGAGCCGAAGGGCGTCGCCCCCGATCTCATCGTCGTCTTCGGCGATCTCCTCTGGCGCTCGGTCGGAACGATCGGTGGCGACGAGGGCATACAAACGCTCGAAAACGACACCGGCCCCGACGACGCGAACCACGCGCAGGACGGGCTCTACATCGTGGCCGGGCCGGGGGTCGAGGCGCAAGGCCGGGCGGACGCACACCTGCTCGACATCGCGCCGACAGTGCTCGAGATCCTCGGCATTGAGCAGCCTGAGGGGATGCGCGGCGAAAGCTTGTCGCCGGCGCTCGCCGCGCGTTAAGGATCTCCGTCGCCTGGACGGCGATCCATCTCGCGGAACGCGGGGTTGAAGAACCCGAACATCGTCACCGCCACGTAACAGACGCCGATCCCGAAGAGCGTCGCAGAGACTCCAATGGCATCGACGAGGAGGCCGCCGAGCAAGATCCCTGCAGGAATCGCAGCCCACACCCCGGACGTGACCGCTCCAATCACGCGACCGCGGAGGTGGGCCGGAACGATCTCGTAGCTCAGTGTCCCGAGGAGCGGATTGAGCGGCCCGACGGCCAGTCCTCCGACAGCGAGGGCGACGAGCGTCAAGGGAAGCGACGGAAGCGTCGAGAGCACGAGGTAGTCCGCTGCCCAGACCACAAAACAGGTCACGAAGGTGAGTCGCCGCGGAAGGCGGTGCCCTATCGCGCTGAAGGCGAGCGACCCGATGAGCGCCGCTCCTCCAAAGACGCCGAGCATAAGACCGAGATCGGTCGCGCTCCCGAACGCCTCACGCGCAAACACCTGCATTGCGACGACGAAGGGCGCGTCGAGGAAGTTCGTGATGAGGATCGTCCCGACCAATGCTCGCATCAGCCGGTGCTCCCAGATGAACCGCATTCCGACAGCGAGGTCGGTGAAGAACCGCTTCGGCGCCTCGGTATCGGCTTCCCTGCGGGCTGCTGGAACGACCGCGGCGACGAGCGCGGCGGAGAAGAGGAAGCTCGCCGCATTGAGCCACAGAGCCGTCGTGGCGCCCAGCTCGGCGATGAGGACCCCGCCGAGTGGGGCGCCGACGAGGAGCGAGCCGCGCTGAATGCCGCCACGGATTCCAGCGGCCCTCTCCATGCGCGCGCCGGCAAGCTCGACAACATCGGGAAACAGCGCGGCCCGCGCTGTTGTCCCTGGGGCATCGAGGAGTGCTCCGAGGAACACGAGCGCCATGAGCTGCCAGAGCTCGATACCTACGGTCGTCTCGAGCAACGGGATGGCGGCGACAGCCGCGGCGCTCGCGAGATCGGCGATGATGCTCGTCGCTCGAAAGCCGACCCGGTCGACAATCACGCCGCCGAACACCCCTGCGAGGACTACGGGCAGGAAGTTGAAGAAGACCGCCAGCCCCGTGAGGGCCGGGCTGCCCGTCGTGATGAGCACGTACCACGGGATCGCAAGCTGCGCGACGGCGTTGCCGACGAGCGAGATCGAGTCGGCGACGTAGAGCGCGTAGAGCGGCCGTCTCCTGTAGTGCATATTGCGCTACACTATCTCTTATGGCTTCTGCCGATCCGATCTCTCTCCGGCTGGGTCGCGAAGGTCTCGAGTCGCTCGACGAGATCGCTCGGAGGCGAGGGATCACTCGTGCAGAGGCCGCGCGTCAGGCCATCGCGGAGGTGGCCGAGCGAGATCGTCGGCGGGCCGGGCTGGCTGCTGAAGCCAGGCGGCTTTCGAACGATCCCGCATACGTGCAGGAGGCCCAGGAGGTCGCAGCGCTCATGGAGCAGCTCCGTGGTCAGGGGTGACGTACACCCGATTTCGCCGCCCCGTCTTCGCGGACGCACGCAGCGCGGCCGCCGGTTTGGCGTGATCGTCCAGGCTGACGATCTCCTCGCGTTGTCGACGGTGATCGTCTGCCCGACGTCGCAGTCGACGCCGCCCGCGAGTTTTCATCCAGTTGTGACCGTGGATGGGGAACCCACGAAGGTGATGTGCGAGATGGTGGGAGCGGTCGATGCCGGGGCTCTGGGCGATCGCGTGGGCCACCTCAGTCACGACGAGATGCGAAGCGTCGACGACGCTCTTGCGCTCGTGCTGGATCTCAGGTGAGATCGGCTCCGTTGCGCTGATAGTTCTGAACCGATCGAACTGAGCACACGCCCAGGACCACGAGCGCCATGAGCTGCCAGAGCTTTATCCCGACGGTCGACTGAAGCAGAGGTATGGCTGCGACCGCCGCGAGTTGCGCCACGGCGTTGACGACGAGCGGGATCGAGTCCGCGACGTAGAGTGCGTAGAGGGGTCGCCGTCTCATCGCCGAGCAGCCGAGCTTTGCGGATCGCAGCGTTATGCTCCGCCTCGTCGTTCCTGCGATCGAAGGAGGCGCCGATGGAGGAGTTCAAGGAGCGGCAGCGTGCGATGTGGGCCGCTGGCGACTTCGGCTCCCTCTCGAAGTACGTCGAGGACGTGGGCGAGTTCGTGGTCGCGCGCGCGGGCGTCGAGGCTGGTATGCGCGTGCTCGACGTCGCCTGCGGCACCGGCAACGCGGCTCTCCCGGCGGCTCGCGCCGGTGCGCAGGTGACGGGGCTCGATCTCGTGCCCGAGCTGCTCGAGGGAGGGCGTACGAAGGCCGCGGCCGCGGGCGTGGACATCGACTGGGTGGAAGGCGATGCCGAGGAGCTGCCGTTCGAGGATGGAAGCTTCGACCGCGTCTTCTCCACGTTCGGACACATGTTCGCTCCCCGCCATCGAAAGACGGCAGACGAGATGGCGCGCGTGTGCCGCGACGGCGCTGTGCTCGCCATCTGCTGCTGGACTCCCGAAGGAACGGTTGGCGACGTCTTCCGGGCGAGCGGCTCCTACATGCCCCCGCCGCCGGACTTCGCCTCGCCGCCGATCCTCTGGGGGACGGAGGCGCACGTTCGCGACATGTTCGGCTTCGCCGCGCCGGACATCGAGTTCGAGCGCCGCTCTACGACGATCGAATGGGAGTCGATCGAGGGCTTCGCGGACTTCTTCATGGATCGCTTCGGACCGCTGGTGACGGCGAGACAGATGCTCGGTGAGCGCTTCGGGGAGCTGCGGGGCGAGATCCTCGCGATCTGGGCGAACAACAACGAGGCCGACGACGGCCGCCTGATCCTTCCCCAGGAGTACCTGGTGTCCGTCATCCGTCTCTGACCGAGACGCGAGGCTGGCCGGCGCCGTGGGGCCGAAGGTCGCGTCACTACAATCGGCCGCGCTCATGAACGTCGTCGTCTACGTCTCGGACGCCCTGCGCGCCGATCATCTCGGCTGCTACGGCGCGCGCTTCCTCAACACGAAGACGATCGACGAGCTCGCGGCGGGAGGGATTCGCTTCGACCAGGCGATAAGCGCTGCGCCATGGACGGCGCCGTCGATGACGTCGATGGTTACCGGCCTGTATCCGCATCACCACGGGTACCTGCACTGGGACGCGGAGCTCGACCCAAAAACGGAGACGCTCTTCCGTGCGCTCTCTGCGCACGGCTACGAAGTCGGCACGTTCGTGTTCGACACGAACTACCTCTTCAAGGAGATGCCGGAAGCCAACGTCCGGGGGACGAGCGAGACGCTCGACGGGGCGATCGCCTGGCTCCGCGAGAAACGCGAGAATCCCTTTTTCCTCTTCTTCCACAACTGGGCGACCCACATGCCCTACGACATCCTCCACTCCGAGCGCAAGGACTGGCTCGGGGCGAAGCAAGAGGTGATCGGCGGGATCCAGTCGGACTCCGCATCCGCGCTCGAGGCGATGCGTGAGGGCTATCGCAGAGCGGTGGAGCGTCAGTCGGAGACGCTCGTTGCCTCGCTGCTCGAGGAGCTCGAGAGCCTCGGCCTGCGCGAGAGCACGGTCTTCGCGTTCCTGTCCGACCACGGGGAGTCCTGGGGCGAGCGCTTCTCGGACAAGGAGGACGTGCAGGGCGTCTACCACATGCACGGGGCGACGTTGAACGACGAGATCGTGAGTGTCCCGCTCATCCTGTCGGCGCCCGGACGGCTCGAGCCGGCGGTGGTCGAGTCGCAAGTCCGCTCGGTCGATCTCATGCCGACGCTGCTCGAGCTCGCAGGTGTCCCCGCGCGCGAGATCGACGGCCAGTCGCTCTTGCGGGTGGAGGGTGACCGGCCCGCCATGATCGCCGGGACGGACAAGGGTGCGCTGACCAAGCTCGCCGTCCGTATGCCGCCCTGGAAGCTCATCCTGCATGTGGAGAGCGGGGAGGAGGAGGCGTACAACATCGACCTCGATCCACGGGAGCTCGACAGTCGCCCGGCGGACGTGCCGCCCGAGCTCAGGGAGCTCGTCTTCTCGGAGCTCGAGAGCGCGGAGCGGAGCGACCTGACCGAGGAGGAGGAGGCGACGGTCGCGAAGCGGCTCGCCGACCTCGGTTACCTCTAGTGGTCTCTCCACTAGTAACTGCGCTCGCCCCGCTGTACGAGCGGATGTTCTTCATCCGCCGCTTCGAGGAGTCCCTCCTCGACCTCTTTGCGCAGGGGAAGCTCGTCGGCACCACGCACACGTACATCGGCCAGGAGGCGAACGCGGTCGGGATCATCGACCACCTCGAACCCGAGCGCGACGTGATCTTCTCGAACCACCGCTGCCACGGGCACTACCTCGCGTTCACCGACGACGACTTCGGACTGCTCTGCGAGGTGATGGGGAAGGCGCCTGGTGTCTGCGGCGGCAAGGGCGGCAGCCAGCACCTCTACAAGGGCAACTTCTACTCGAACGGCGTCCTCGGGAGCATCGTTCCTGTCGCCACCGGAATCGCGCTTGCAGAGAAGCAGAAGGGCACAGGAGCCGTCTCGACGGTCTTCCTGGGCGACGGCACGCTCGGCGAGGGCGTGACGTACGAGTCGCTGAATATCGCCTCGCTCTGGAAGCTGCCCGTGCTCTTCGTCGTCGAGAACAACCATTACGCGCAGTCGACGCCGATCGACCTCGCGCTGGCGGGGTCGATTCCCGCACGCGCTCGAGCGTTCGGCGTGGAGACGGCTGAGCTTGCGACGACGGACGTCGAGGAGATCCACGACGCGGCAGGGCGAGCGGTGGCGCGAATCCGGGAGACGGGCGAGCCGTTCTTCCTGGTGCTCGACACCTATAGATACAGCCCGCACTCGAAGGGCGACGACAACCGCGACCCCGCCGAGATCGAGCAGCGCCGCGAGCGCGATCCGCTCGGTGTCGCCGGGGCGCGGCTCGAGGAGGCGGAGCGAAACGCAATCGAGGAGCGGTGCGAGGGCCGGCTCCGAGAGACGATCGCGGCAGCAGAGGGTGCGCCGGCCGCCACGCCCGAGGCCGCATGAACGTTCGCCTTTGGCAAACGTTCGCGAGGGAAACCATGTTTCCCTCGCGTGCTCCCTTCTTTTCGAGAGCGTGGAGAACCTCCCGGTTCCCCACACCCCTCCCCGCTCACGGGCCGGAGACCGGCCCGTGAGCAAACGCTGCGTTCAGGTCCTGAACGAAGCGCTGCACGAGGTCTTCGCCGAGCGAGACGACGTCTACCTGCTCGGAGAAGACATCCTCGATCCCTACGGCGGCGCCTTCAAGGTGAGTCAGGGCTTGAGCGACGCCTACCCCGACCGCGTGCTGACGACGCCGATCTCCGAGGCGTCGCTCTTCGGTGTCGCGGCCGGGATGGCGCTTCGCGGGCAGCGCCCGATCCTCGAGATCATGTTCGGGGACTTCATCGCCCTCGGCCTCGACCAGATAGTCAACGGCATCGCCAAGTTCCGGGAGATGTACGACGACCAGGTCACGGTCCCGCTCGTCGTCCGCACGCCGATGGGCGGTCGGCGTGGTTACGGACCTACGCACAGCCAGTCGCTCGAGAAGCTCCTGCTCGGGGTGCCGAACATCGTCGTCGTCGCGGCGAGCGAGTGTCACGACCTGCGCGAGCTGGTCGTCTCGGCGGTCGAGGACGAGCGTCCGGTGTTCCTGATCGAGAACAAGCTGATGTACGGCCGCCCGAACCGCCGGCCCGAGGACGGGCACATCGGCGAGCTCGCCGTGCGGGAGAGCGAGGCCCACTATCCGGCGCTCACGTTCTCCGGAGCCGACTTCACCGAAGGAACGGCCACCATCGTGACCTACGGCGGCATGGTTCCCGTGGTGCTCGACGCGGTCACGGAGCTGATCCTCGAGCACGAGATCTTCTGCGAGGTGGTCGCGCTCTCGCAGCTCCTGCCGATCGAGCTCGAGCTTGTCTTCGAGTCGGTCGCTCGAACGGGTGCGCTGGTGACCGCCGAGGAAGGCACGCTCACCGGTGGTTTCGGCGCCGAGATCGCCGCGCGCGTGCAGGAGGCTTGCTGGAGCGACCTCCGGGGGCCGGTGCAGCGGGTGGCCGCGCGGGACGGGATCATCCCTTCCGCTCGCCCGCTCGAGGATGCGATGCTGCCGAGCGCCCACGACGTGGTCGAGGCGATCGTCGCGCTCGAAGCCGTGAGAAGCTAGACGCCGTGCTCGAGATCGTCCTGACGCGCGAGGACGCGAACACCGAGTTCGCGCTTCTCGCGGAATGGCTCGTCGAGGACCGCGCAAAGGTGGAGCTGGGCCAGCCGGTGTGTGTCGTCGAGACGACGAAGGCGACGGTCGAGATCGAGGCCCCAGGCGTAGGAACGATCGTCCAGCTCTTCGCGGAAGGCGTCGAGGTCGAGCTTGGAAAGACTGTCGCGTACGTCGCGGAGAGTGCGGAGGAGCTGGCGTCCCTCGAGAAGGACGCCGAACGGGAGAAGCCTGCGCCGAAGCCGCCCGACACGGACCGTAAGGCGACTCGCAAAGCCGCCGACCTCGCCGAGCGGCATGGCGTCGACCTGGCGGCGATCGACAAGCGCGGCTTCATCACCGAGAAGGATGTCGAGGAGCTGATCGCACGCCAGAAGGCGGCTGCCTCGCCCGAGCGCGGGTCGCTGCTCGCGGGGCTCTCGACCGAGCACGTGAGCCTTCCCGCCTCGTTCGATCTCGACGAGAGCGCGGGCGCGCTCGACCCCACGTTCCTGGAGTCCCTTCGCTCGGACCCGGGTTCGTTCCGGCGCCTGTCACCCGAGGCGAAGGTCTCGGCGCTGCGAGAAAACGGCGCCCAGGTCGGCGAAGGTGTCGTGCTCGGCGAAGGGTCGCTCGTCGCGGCACCACAGGTGGTCATCGAGAGCGGCGTCGAAATCGGCTCCAGGGCGACGATCAACTGCGCGGAGATCGTCGCAATGGGGGAGTCGAGTCAGTTCGGAGCGGATCTCGAGCTTCAGTGCCGGCGCGCGTTTCTCGGCTCGGGCATCTGGGCGGGCAGGTCGATCCGGTTCGGCGGAGGAGGCCATCGCGACCCGTGGGCGGTCCTCACGGTGGGCGATCTGGCCTTCGTCGGCGACGAGGCTTTCGTCAACGTCTGCCGGCCGGTGCTCATCGGCCGTGAGGTCTTCCTGACGATGCGCTCGCTGATCGTCACCCACAACGTCGGCCACTCCCTGCTCGAGGGCTTCGAGAACCGCTTCGCGCCGGTCGTCCTCGAGGATCGGTCGCAGATCGGCCTGGGCGCCGTGATCTATGCGGGCTGCCGCATCGGCGCCGAGGCGATCGTCGCCTCCAACTCGTACGTGACCGGCGACATTCCTGCGGGCGCGTTTGCGATCGGTGTGCCCGCCAAGGTCACGGGGAGCTCGAGCCACAAGGTCTCGCGCGCCCGGCAGACCGATCTCGCGCGACGCATGATCGACGACCTCCACGAGCTTCTGGCGTCGCGCGGCCACGAGGTCTCGGCGATCGACGACGGCGAAGACCATGGATTCGAAGTAGGTGGCGTGCGCGTAGCCTTCGCTCCGTCCTTCTCCGAAGCGCGCCCGCCGTCAGTCGTTCTCACGTTCGAGCTGCACGGCCAGCCGTCCGAGGGTGTGGTAGTGCTCGATCTCCTCGCACGCGAGGTGCACGGATCCGGAGGCGGCGAGGTCCTCGAGTCCGTCCGCGAGTTCTGTCGCAAGCGCGGGATAAGGTTCGAGCCTGGACCGTGGCGCTACCAGGGTGGGCTCGTGTAGCGCCGCTGCCTGAACGGCGCCACGGGAGCGATGACTGGCACGCCGACGGCCTCGGGGACGTCCAACTTCACCGTGCGGGTGACGGATGCCGGCAATCCGACCCGGGCGGTCACGCAGGATCTCTCGCTCACGATTGCGCCGCCACCGCAGCCCACGATTACGACCACGAGCCTGCAGGACGGGACGACAGGGCAGTCGTTCAGCCAGACGCTCGAGGCAAGCGACGGCACGCCGCCCTATGCGTGGTCGCTCGACTCCGGCACCGCGCCTCCCGGCCTCGGCCTCTCCGCGACGGGTGAGATCTCCGGTACGCCGAGCGCGGCGGGTAACTACCCGCTCACCATTCGGGTCACCGACAACCTCGCTCAGACGAGCATGAGACCGCTTACGATTGCCGTTGCCGATTCTCTCTCGATAACCACTACGAGCGTGCCCGCGGCCACCGCGGGTCAGGCCTACTCGCAGCAAACGACTGCAACGGGAGGCAAGGTCGACTACTCGTGGAGCGTCGTCGGCGGCAGCTTGCCGCCCGGGCTCTCGCTCACGCCGGGAACACCGAGCGCGGCGATCTCGGGAACGACGCCCGGCAACTACACGTTCACCGTGCAGGTCGCGGATTCCGGGAACCCGACGAGGACCGCCAGCCAAAACCTCTCGATCGACGTTTCCACGAAGCCGACGATCACAACGGCTGCCTTGCAGGACGGGACCAGGACGGAGCCCTACAACGACGTGCTCGCAGCTACGGGCGGCGCGGCGCCCCACACGTGGGCACTCGAATCGGGCAGCCTTCCGGCAGGGCTCGTCTGAGTGGTGCGGGCACCATCTCCGGCACTCCCACGTCCACGGGCTCCTCCACCTTCGCAGTGCGGGTAACCGACAGCGTGTCGGGGACGAGCACGAGGACACTTCAGATTGCCGTCGCCGATCCGCTCGCGATTGCGACGACCAGCCTCTCCGGCGGAACCGTTGGAGGGTTCTACTCGCAGACGCTGAGCGCCACTGGCGGCAAGACGGCGTACTCGTGGAGCGTCTCCTCGGGGAGCCTGCCGGCGGGTCTGAGCCTGAACGGCGTCACGGGCGCGGTCACCGGCACGCCGACGACATCGGGGACATCGAACTTCACCGTGCTGGTGACCGATGTCGGCAATCCGACTCGATCGGCTACGCGCGGCCTCTCGATCGCTGTCGTCGTGGCGCCGCTCGCGATCTCGACGACGAGCCTGCCCGCCGGAACCCTCGGGGTCGCGTATTCACGGACTCTGGCTGCTACCGGCGGAGCTCCGCCGTACACGTGGATACGCATCTCCGGCAAGCTGCCGAACGGCCTCGTGCTCAGCTCGTCCGGAACGATCTCGGGGACGCCCAGCAAGCGAGGGACTTACACGTTCACGGTTCGCGTCACAGACTCACGAGGCGCTCAGGCCTCGAAATCCTTCACGCTTCAGATCAACCGGCCGTAGCGCCCTCGGGCGCTCCCATCCCGCTCGTGGCGTAGCGCAGAGTGGCAAGCAGGCCGTTGACCTTCGACACGTCGCCGTGCAACGTCACACCGTCGAGGTCGTGATCGACGACGAAGTGGAAGAACGCGGCCCGGTCGCCTTCGACGATTGCGTCCGGGCTCTCGGCGCGCCCCGCTCGGGCTTCACCCTCGACGAAGGAAGCCACCTCCTGGTCGACACGGAACTCGATGCAGGCGTCCGTCGGATTCGGCGGGAACGCCATGCGCAGCGCTCCTGAGAGCCAGCCCGGCTCGAGTTCATCGTCAGGTCCGGGCGGGCCGAGCGAGCGCGCGCCCCAGTGGGCAAGCACATGCAGGACGGGACGAAGCTCCTGACCGTAGTCGGTGAGCTCGTAGACGGTCGAGGCTGCCGGAGGCGGGAGGCGCCGGCGTCGAACAACGCCGTACTGCTCGAGGTCCTTGAGGCGGGCGGCAAGGATGTTCGTTCCGCACCCTGTGAGACGGCAGTGCAGATCCGAGTAGCGGAGCTGCTCGTGCTCGACCAACTCGCGGACGATGAGGAGCGACCAGCGCTCTCCGATGACGTCGAGGGCGTGCGCGACCGGGCAGTACTGGTTGTAGCTCTTGGCCACGGCGGGATTGTAGCGGCTCAAGTTGCGAAACGGAAGTCTTAACTTGCAAATCGCAAGTAAGTTCGTGTAGCATCCCGGCCCTCGTGAACTCAGACGCTAGGAGAACCGCATGATCGCCGAAGGCCGCAGGAAGTGGTATGCGCTCGCGCTCATCTGCGCGGTGCAGTTCATGGTCGTGCTCGACATCGCGATCGTGAACGTCGCGCTCCCCTCGATCCAGACGGATCTCGGGTTTTCGCAGCAGAACTTGCAGTGGGTGATCAGCGCGTATGCACTCGTCTTCGGAGGCTTCCTCCTGCTCGGCGGGCGCACGGCCGACCTGCTCGGCCGCCGGCGCATCTTCATTGCCGGAACGATTCTCTTCACCGTGGGCTCGCTGCTCTGCGGCCTCGCCTGGAGCGAGGCGTCGCTGATCGGGGCTCGCGCGATCCAGGGCCTCGGCGCGGCCACCGTCTCGCCGGCCGCGCTCGCGATCCTCGTCACGACATTCCGGGAAGGGCGGGAGCGCAACATCGCCCTCGGAGCCTGGGGTGCGGTCGGTGGCGCCGGCGCCGCAGCGGGCGTCTTGCTCGGAGGGATCCTCACCGACGTGCTCTCCTGGGAGTGGATCTTCTTCGTCAACATCCCCGTCGGGCTCGCGGCGCTCGTCCTGAGCCCGATCCTCCTGACCGAGAGCCGAGACGCACGTGGCCAGAGCTTCGATGCTCCCGGCGCCGTCCTGGTCACGGCCGGGCTCTCGACGCTGGTGTTCGCGATCACCGAAGGGCGCGACTGGGGCTGGACTTCGGGAACCACCATCGGCGTCCTCGCCGCCGCCGCCGCCCTGTTGGTCGGGTTCGTCGTCTGGGAGCTGCGAACGTCCGATCCGCTGGTGCCGTTCTCGATCTTCCGCCTACAGACGCTGGCGGCCGCGAACGTCGCCGGCTTCACGCTCGGCACCGTCCTCTTCGCCATGTTCTTGATCCTGACGCTGTACATGCAGCAGGTGCTCGGCTACTCGGCGCTGCAGACGGGATTCGCGTACCTCGCGGTGGCCGGCACGGCCGTGATCTGGGCGAATGTCGCGGCGATGGCCGTGAACAGGGTGGGAGTCAAACCCGCGCTCATCTTCGGGATGTCGCTGCTCACGATCGGACTCGTCTACTTCACGCAGGTGCCCGTCGGCGGGTCGTACTGGACGAACCTGCTTCCGGGCTTCCTGATCATCGGGCTCGGAATGCCGTTCGCGTTCGTTCCGATCTCGATCGCGGCGATGGCGGGCACGAGCGCGGGCGACGCCGGTCTCGCGTCCGGGCTCTTCAACACGTCACAGCAGATCGGGGGCGCCGTGGGAATCGCGATCCTCTCGACGATCGCGATCTCGACGACCGAGGATGCGCTCGCGGATGGCACCCGGCAGGCGGCTGCGCTGACCGACGGCTTCCAGGCTGCCTTCTGGGTCGGCGCCGCGGTCGGTCTGGCGGGCGTTCTCGTCTCGATCTTCCTCGTTCGTGGGCGTGACCTCGAGCCTGTCGGGGAGCCCCTCGGGGACGCGGCACTCGAGGCAGCCTGACGCTGACGCGTGCGCTCGGCGTCGCCGTCGCCGCAGTCGCTCTCTCAGGC
>JALZOK010000024.1 GCA_030857225.1 Actinomycetota bacterium | reverse complement strand
GGGACGCGCGACGTGCCGCGAGGCAAGGACGCAGGGAGCGCCGATATGCAGGCATATCGGCGCGAGTTCTTGGGGCCCCCAGGAAGTGCGTAGCACTTTCTGGGTAGGACTGAGGACGCTGCATCGTGGTGCGTCGCGCGTGCCAGGCGCTCTGAACCACTTTCCGGACAGGCCCTTAGGTCAGTTGCCAGACGTCGCCGTGGATGAGCGGCGTCTCGGCGCCATCCGCACCCAGTCCGACCACTTCGACGTCCGGCCCGCCGATCATGAAGTCCGTATGGACACCCGAGACATTGACCCCCCGGTTCAAGAGGTCCGTCGGCGAGAGGACTTCCGCCCCGCTCAATGCCTTCGGAAACCCGCTGCCGAATGCGATGTGGCAGGTCGCGTTCTCGTCGAAAAGGGTGTCGTGGAAGACGAGTCCCGTCTTCTTCACAGCCGAGGATCCGTCGACGAGCGCGACCTCTCCTAGAAACGGGGCCTGCTCGTCGACCGAGAGCTGATGACGAATGATCTCGGCGCCGGCGGATGCCTCGACAGCGACGATCTTCCCGCCCTCGAAGCGGACTTCGAGATCGTCAACGCGACTGCCCGCGGCAAGAAGGGGCGCTGTCGAGCGCGCGACTCCCTCGGCGCGCCGCCAGTCCGGGCTCGTGAACACCTCTTCCGTGGGCATGTTCGGAATGTGTTCGATGCCCGCCTCCGTCTGCATGCGCGCGCACGTCCAGTGGGCGTCTCGAACCAGGCCCAGCGTGAGATCCGTTCCTGGGCCGGTGAAGCGAATTGCGTCGAACGAGCGCTCGTTGAGGCCGTCCGCTCGCTCCTGGAGTCGGGTCGCGTGCTCGTTCCACGCCGCCACCGGGTCCTCCTCGTCGAGACGCGTCGCCGTAGCAACCGCGACCCAGAGTTGCTCGACGTCGGGTTTGCCGAAGACCTGTGTCGCCCAACCTGCGTTCGGGGCTGCCACAACGGTCCAGTTGATCCGCCGGGCGGTGATGAGCTCCAGAGAAGCCGCCCGCAGCTCCTTCGGCTCCGACCGTCCGACGAGAGCGGAATCAAGATCGCCGAGAAGATCGGGATCGGGGTTCCCCGTGAGCGAGATGTACGCCGGGCGCTCGTCGTAGGCGCGCCGGTACAGGTCGAGCAGGTGCGGCGCCGCCCAGCCGATCGCGTCCTCGGGGCCGAGCTCGATTGCCGCGTGGCGAAGGTGGAGATCGCCGTACAGGACGATCACATGCTTGGCGCCCGCGCGATACGACTCCCGAGCAATGGCACGCGCAATCTCGGCATGCTCGACGTAGCCGGTGACGATCACGTCCTGACCCTCCTGGACGTTCGCCCCGACTTGAACCGCCAACTCCGCGTAGCGCCGCAGGCGCTCTGCCGGTGTCAGGACTTCAGTCGCCCCAGTCGAAATCGCGTGGACGGCCGGCCCAAAGTGTCTCGTCGAGCGCCGCACCTTCGACGTTCTCTGCCGTTTCCTCCCCAGGCCAGGGGAGGCGCTCGGAGCTCATCTGAGCGGCGGGCTCACCGTCCATCGTCTCCTCGATCCTGGCCTGCTCCTCGCTCTTGAACAGCGGATGATTCTCGAGCGGGTCGCCGTTCAGATACGAGTCGATCGGCATGTCTCCGTCGAGACCGGAGTTACGTGCTTTGAGGTCGAGATGCTCCCGGATCGCCTCGGCGAACGGGGAGTCTGCGTCGACTGTTGGTGCTTCGAGATCTGACATGGGCTTCGTCCGAACGGTCGAGTTTAGCGAAATACCCTGGATTGGAGGCTTCGAGGGGCGTCGTTGGGGGTAAGGTGTCCGCGTGCCACTCGTCCGGCTCTTCACCTTCGTGTTGATGCTCTATCGCATGTATCGCCGACTGCCCAAGTCGCAGCGGCGACAGTTGGTCGACGCTGTTGGACGCTATGGACCTCGTGTCGCCGAGACGGCCAGACGCCGCGGCCGAACACGGCCACCCTCGTAGCTACTACCCGGAAGCGCCCTTGAAGCCGAGCGCTTCGCGAACGATCCGATCCTGCTCGCGCTGATGGAGCGTCGGATAGCCCTCACTCGGGCTGGCGCGCCACGAACGACCGACGTAGTCCACGCGCTCGACGAGGTCGGCGTTCGTGGCAGCCTCCTCGAGCCGATGACGAAGCGAGCGCCACGCCCCCATGTTCTGCGGCTCTTCCTGCGCCCAGACGATCTCGCGTAGCTCCGGATACGACTCGACGAGGCCGCCGAGAGCGTCGACCGGAAACGGGTAGAGGAGCTCGATTCGCACGAGCGCGACGGTCGAGGCGAGACCGCGGACGTCATGGCCCGCCAGGTCGTAGTAGATCTTCCCACTGCAGACGACAAGACGTCGAATCTTCCCCCGGTCCCTCGCCGCGGGATCGTCGATCACGGGCAGGAACGAACCGCTGGAGAGCTCCTCGGCTGTCGATGTCGCCTGCCGCAGGCGAAGAAGCCCTTTCGGGGTCATGACGACGAGCGGCCGGGCGGTCGCGTCGAGGGCCTGCCGCCGAAGAAGATGAAAGAACTGAGCCGCGGTTGTGCAGTTCGCGACGCGGATGTTCTCCTGCGCGGCGAGTTGGAGAAAGCGCTCGAGGCGCGCACTCGAGTGTTCAGGCCCGTTGCCCTCGTAGCCGTGCGGGAGCAGGAGTCCGAGCCTCGAGGTCTGACCCCACTTGGAACGTCCGGAGACGATGAACTGGTCGACGACGATCTGGGCGCCGTTGACGAAGTCGCCGAACTGCGCTTCCCAGAGCACCAGCGCGTCGGGTGCGGCAATCGAGTAACCGTGCTCGAACGCGAGCGCCGCGTATTCGGAGAGCGGAGAGTTGTAGATCTCGAAAGCGGCGTCGGCCCCCGGCAGTGCCTGTAGTGGAGCGAAGGTCTCGCCGGTGACGGGGTCGTGCAGAACAGCATGGCGGTGGGAGAACGTCCCGCGTTCCGTGTCCTGGCCCGAAAGACGGATGGGGATGCCCTCTTCGAGCAGCGAGGCGAACGCCAGCGACTCGGCCTGACCCCAGTCGATACCGCCTTCCGTGAACGCCTCCCGCCGTCGCTCGAGCTGCTTCGCCAGCTTGGGATTCACCTGGAAGCCCTCCGGGACGCGCAGGAGCTGCTCGTTCAGCTCGCGCAACCGCTCGACCGGCACAGACGTGACGACCGTATCGCCGGTGTCCCTGGGAATACGCTGTTCGCGAGGCGGCTCCGGGTCGGCAAAGGATGCGCGAAGCTGATCGTGCGTCTCGCGCAGCGCCTCGAGCGGCTGCGAGAGGAGTTGCCCCGCCTCCTCGGCGCTCAAGACTCCATCCTCGACCAGCCGCGCCCCGTACGTCTCACGGACGGGCGGCTGCCGGTCGATCCGGTCAGCCATCAACGGCTGTGTGTATGCGGGCTCGTCCTGCTCGTTGTGCCCGAAGCGACGGTAGCCCACGAGATCGATGACCATGTCGTGGCCGAACTCCTCGCGATACGCGAGAGCAAGCCGCACCGCCGAGACGGCCGCCTCGGGATCGTCCGCGTTCACGTGGACGATGGGAACGTCGAAACCTTTGGCAAGGTCGCTCGAGTAGCGCGTCGAGCGCCCTTCTGCCGGGTCGGTCGTGAAGCCGATCTGGTTATTGGCGATGACGTGCAGCGTGCCGCCGGTCGAGTAGCCGTCGATGGAGTGGAGGTTGAAGGTCTCGGCTACGACTCCCTGGCCGGCGAACGAGGCGTCGCCGTGGATCAGGATCGGAAGCGCCACCGATGGGTCGTGAATGCCCGCGCCGCCGGAGCGATCGGTCTGCTCGGCTCGCGCCAGACCCTCGATGACGGGGTCGACCGCCTCGAGGTGACTCGGGTTCGCGGCGAGGGTCACCTGCACGTCGCCCGATCGAGTCTGGCGGGACTCGGACGCGGCGAGGTGATACTTGACGTCGCCCGTCCCCCCTTCCGGGTCGGAAACCAACGCGTCGAAAGTTCGCTCACCCTCGAACTCGCGCAAGATGGACGCGTATGAGCGCCCGACCGTGTGGGCGAGGACGTTCAGGCGACCGCGATGAGCAATGCCGATCACGACTTCGTGCGCGCCGGCGGCTGCCGCCAGCTCGATCGCCTCGTCCAGCATCGGCACGAGTGTGTCGAGACCCTCGATCGAGAACTGCTTCTGTCCGATGAAGGCGCGGCGCAAGAACGTCTCGAACGCTTCGACCTGTGCCAGTCGCTCGAGGAGCGCGCGCCGATCTTCGACCGGAAGCGGCCGGCGAAAGCGTCCGGACTCGATCGCGCGGCGCAGCCAGACGCGCTCCGCGTGGTCCGAGATGTGCTCGATCTCGTAGGCGATCGTCCCCATGTAGACCTCTTGCAGCCGCGGCAACGCATCGAGCAGAGTCTCTCCTTCGACCGAGAGCCTGAGCAACTTCGCCGGAACTAGCGCCTGCACGTCGGGGGTCAGCGGGGGACTGAGGCTCTCCGGCTCGAGAGCGGGGTCGCCCGGAGGCTCCGAGCCGAGCGGATCGAGACGCGCTGCGAGGTGACCGTGCATGCGTATCGCCTTCACCAGCGCCATCGCGGCCGCGACCGCCGCCAACATGTCTCCGTCCGCCGCCGCTGTCTCTAGGGGCGCGGGCGGAACCGCGGGTGTCTGAAGCGCGGGCCCCTCGACGGCCGCCGTAGACGCCTGAGGAGCTGGGAGAGCAGCTGTGACCGCGCCGTTATTCTCGTCCGACCGTCTTTCGATCAGCCTGGAGAGCCCGGGCAGAGCCGAGAGCACACCGTTGTCCGCGCTCTCGAAGACCTCACGCCATGCAGGATCGACCGCCTCCGGGTTCTCAAGGTACTGCTCCAGGAGCGCCCCTACGTAGCCGGCGTTCAGATCTGCAGCCATGCCTAGAACAGCGGGTTGTCGGTGCTGATCGCGACGATCATCCCGAAGAAGAAGGCGAGCGCTGCAACGATCACCGCGATACCGGCGAGGGTGCGGTGCGCGGCAGTCATGCGCGCGGCGGCGAGCGCGAGCAAGATCGCGACCGGCGCCAGGAGTCCGGGCTTCAAGGCAATTGCGAGCCCCGACAGCGCGAACGAGAATGCGCAAAAGAGCCCCGCGACCATGTCGGCGCGACTCTGATTCACCGAGTAGTCGCTCACGACGAGACTCTGGCGTGAGACCTCTGCGACCGAAGCGGCGGGCGATGACGCGGACGCCGCCCGAGGGGTCTCCGTCGACGACCTCGCCGCGCGTCATCCCAGGCGCACGGTGACACGGGGGAGGACAGGTCGCCGCCCGCGGTGCCGTGCTCCGGCTTCGGCTCCGACCGGATCGCCCACCAGACTACGCCGCACAGATAGACGATGGGGATCTTCAACACGACAAGCATGAAGACGGCTTCCCACACAGAAACAGACACGATGCAACGGAGTGTACGCCACGCTTTTCCGTCTCTTGCGGACAGGTCCTTACACGGTCATCACACTCGTCCCGCTACCGTGCTGAAGCCTTCGTGCCGCAGAACTGCCGTCCTCGCACCGCCGCAAGGTAAAGGAGAGATTCCGTGAGACGCACTGTCCGCCTCGTTATCGCCCTGTGCGCAATCGCCGCCTTCGCCGCCCCTGCGGCTATGGCTGCCGAGCGGATGTGGGTGGGATTCCACGACGACCCGAGCTTCCGCTGGGTTACTGATCGCGCGAGTCGCATTCAGTCGTCCTCGCGGGAGGGCGCGACCATCATGCGCCTCCTCGTGCAGTGGAACCTGGCGGCCCCACAGCGACCGGCGAACGCTGCGAATCCGTTCGATCCGGCCTACATCTTCGACGACTTGGACGAGGCGCTGCGAAGCGCGCAGGAGACGGACATGGAGGTCATGCTCACGATCTCCGGGAGTCCTCGCTGGGCCAACGGCGGCAAGAACCCGAACGCGATGCCGTTGAAGGTTGCCGATTTCACCGCCTTCGCGCGCGCGATCGCGACGCGCTACTCCGGGCGCTTCAACGGGTATCCGTACGTGCGTTTCTACTCTGTGTGGAACGAGCCCAATCTCAATCTCTTCCTCACGCCTCAGTTCAACGCCGCCGGGAAGTCGATCGCCCCTGCCAACTACGCAAGGCTCTATGCAGCCGCCTACACCGGCCTCAAGGCAGGCAGTCCCACCGCCCAGGTGGCGATCGGGGAGACCTCGGCTCGTGGACGTGACCGCCGGGTGGCCGGCGTCTCGGACACCCACTCACCGGGAAAGTTCGCGGAGCTCGTCGCCAAGGCCAACCCGCGGCTCAAGTTCGACGCCTGGTCGCACCACCCGTATCCCTTCAACCCGAACTCGAGGCCGGGTCAGGTCGTCAAGTGGCCGAACGTGTCGCTGGCGTCCCTCCCTCGCTTCAACGCCAGCCTGAAGACGTGGTTCAAGCGCAGATCCGCCCCGATCTGGATCACCGAGTATGGGCACCAGACGAAGCCCGAGGACGCGTTCGGAATCGCCTATCCGACACAGGCCGCGTACGTCCAGCAGGCGATCGCGATGGCCAGGAAGTTCCCGTTCGTCGGAATGTTCATCTGGTTCGTCTACCAGGACGACCAGGGACAGCCCTGGGAGTCCGGCCTCTACCGAACCAGCGGCGCTCCCAAGGGATCGTCGCCGACGAGATTCGGCGCCAGCGCGCGGCCCCTCGACGCACGAAACGGGGTGTTCAGCTTCCGCGCCGGCACGGCTACGCCGCTCGTGACGCTCTACACGCGTCGTTATTGCGTGGGCGACACGACGGGTGAATCGATCGGGATGACCTGGCGTATCTTCCGTGCTGGACGGCTGATCGCCGTAGGCCAGCAGACCTCCGCGCTGCGCGTCGACTGTGCGATCAGGACCCGGCTCCGTTTCCGTACGCCAATGGTGAAGGGCGTGACCTACGTCGCGACGTTCGCCCTGAACGACCGAAACGGCGTCGTCCTCAATCGCCGGCTGACGATCCGCGGCACGTAGGCCACGTTTTCTCGAGTAGGGCCGGGCACGACCGGCCCTACGGACGCCACTCGAGCACTTGCATCCCCTCCCACCAGTGGGGATAGCCTCGTTCCTTGCCTTCGATCGCGAGGACCCGTCGAGCGCGTGGCTGGGCGGCGAGATAGTCGTCCATCGCGCGTCCGACCTGCTCCCAGTCGGTGTCGTCGACGATCATGAGCGCGCCTGGGGCGAGAAACGGCTCTGCGATCCGTAGCCCATCGAGCTGCGCCTCGTAGGTATGGAGCGCGTCGTAGTACCAGACGCCGACAGACACGTCGCCGAGCTTGCCCTCGCGCACGAGCTCGAAGACGTCGCCCACCAGGAGCTCCGGACGTGGGAGTCCGAACCGTTCGAGATTCAGCTCAACCGTCTCCAGGCTGGCGTCGCGGAAGTCGAAGCTGTCGATCCCGACGAAGCGACTGCTCTGGTTGGCGAGCATGGCCGCGATGAGACTGGCTCCATGAAACACCCCGACCTCGACGTACGCCTCGCCCGCGTCGAGACACGACGCCGCGAGGTTGAGAAGCGCGAAGTTGTTCTCCCGCGCGAGGTTCTCGATCTCGTCCGCGATCGGAGCGAAGCGGCGGTCGTGCGGGTGCTCCGAGGCCGGGAAGTCCTTGAACAGAGCGGGGAGCTGCTCCAGGAAACGTTCGGCGTTCATGGGTGGGGACGAGCCATGACGCGTCCTACAGGTGGCTCGTCACGCCAGCCAAGCTTTGATCCTCGGCAGGCGGCTCGTACCACGAGAGCGCGTATTTCCCGTCGTCGAGCTCGCGCGCGAGTGCTGAGAGCTTGAGCGGCCGGAACGTGTCGCACATGACCGCAAGCTCGGTCGTCTCGGTGACGCCGAGCGCCTTCTCGGCTAGACCCGGCTGCGGCCCATGCGGCAAGCCCGACGGGTGGAGCGTGATCGCACCCACCGAGATCCCCTTGCGCGAGCCGAAGTTGCCCGAGACGTAATAGATCATCTCCTCCGACTGCAGATTCGAGTGGTGGTAGGGGAGCGGCACCGCATCCGGATCGAAGTCGAGCTTCCGGGGACAGAACGAGCAGATCACGAAGTTCGGGCCCTGGAAGGTCTGGTGCGACGGCGGCGGCTGGTGGATACGGCCCGTGATCGGCTCGAAGTCGTGAATCGAGAACGTCCACGGATACAGGAAGCCATCCCAACCGACGACGTCGAACGGGTGATAGTCGAGGACATAGTCCTGGTAGCCCCCGCGGACGCGCACCTTGACCAGGAAGTCGCCGCGGTCGCGGTGTGTCTTCAGCTCAGATGGCGGATGGATGTCGCGGTGGTAATAGGGAGCGCCTTCGAGGATCTGGCCGTACTGATTGCGGTAGCGGCGCGGGATCTCGATCAGCCCCGGCGTCTCGAACACGAGATGCCGTTGCGGACCTGTGGGCACGAAGCGATAGGTCGTACCACGCGGGACGACCAGATAGTCCCCGTCTCTGTAGTGAACGTCGCCGAACGTCGTCTCGAGCGTCCCGTGGCCCTCGTGGACGAAGATCAGCTCGTCACCCTCCCCGTTACGGAAGAAGTAGTCCATCGATGATTTCGGCCTACAGAGCGAGATCTCCACATCCTGGTTCCACATCAGCGTGCGCCGGCCCGAGATCTCGTCACCCTCGAGATCGACGTCGTACGTCGTCATGAGCCGGTGCGCGTGGGTGTCTGGTACCCACTCGTCGTGCTCGATCGGGGTGAACGTCCCCAGCTCTTTCACCCGGCAAGGCGAATGCAGGTGGTAGAGGATCGACTCGTTGCCGGTGAAGCCTTCGAGCCCCATCACCTCCTCGGTGAGCAGCGTTCCGTTCTCACGGAACACGATGTGTCGCTTGCGGGGAACGTCGCCGCGACGCTGGTAGAAAGGCATGGTCGTCCCTTCGGTCTCGTTTGCTCGGTAGCAGCTCCCACGAGGGTACGTCACGACGGCCGTGGCAAGCGGCGCCGGCCTTTCCGGCGCCGCTTGCCGATGTCGTCAGGCTGCGCTCAGGCGGTCGGAACTGCGGCGGATTCGTCGTTCTGCCAGAGCCCGAACTCGTTGCCCTCCGGGTCCTTGTTGATCGAGAACCAGCCCATGCCTGGCACCGGCATCGCTTCGCCGGCCTCGCCGCCGAGCTCCTTCACGCGATCGTTGCCCACGTTGATGTCGTCGACGTCGAAGTAGACGCGAGCTCCACGCTTCGAGCCGTCGGCCTCGTAGATCGCGCCGCCGGTCGTGTCGGAGAACCTCGTCATGTGGTACTCGGAAGGTGACCCTTCGAAGGCCTGCCACTGCCAGCCGAAGAGCCCGCCCCAGAACTCCATCGCTTTGGCCGTGTCACCCGCCGGAATCTCGAGGTGCACCATCTGTCCTGCCATGTCGCTCCTTTCGTCGTCATGTGCGGCGGTCGGGTCGACCGCCTTGGCCCACTGACTGAGACTGCGGGGTATGCCGAATCTCATCGGCGTTATCGATACGACGAACCGATCGGCAATCAGTCGACAGCGACGTCATGCGAGCGCCAACACGTACCGGTCGGCCGAGCGGAGAACTTTCGCCTTCGCACCCTCCGCAATGATCTTGTCCCACCACGCGCCGTAGACCCGGTCGAACTCGAGAGTCTCGAGGATTCCGCGCATGCGCTTGATCTCGCTGGCGGGCAGCGGGATCAGGTTCGGGTAGCTGTACATGAAACTGACCCAGTTGCGATCGGGGACGACCTGGACGATGTCGCCCGCGAGAAGCGCTCCGCGGCCGTTTGCGCCGGCGCTCCAGAGGCAGACGGTTCCGCCCTCGAAGTGTCCACCGAGATGAATCAGCTCGAGCTCGTCGGTGAGGCGGTGATGCTCGCCTGACCAGAACTCGATCCGCTCGCTCGGACGCACCACCCATTTCCGGTCGGCCTCGTGCAGCAGCACGCGCGCGTCGAAGCGCTCCGCCCATTCGACCATCGTCGAGTAGTAGTGCGGATGGGAGATCGCGATCGTGTCGATGCCGCCTCTTCCTTCGACCGCTGTCACCGTCTCCGTGTCGAGGAGCGTGATGCAGTCCCAGAGGAGGCCGTCGACGAGAAGAGCACGTTGGCCGATCGCGAACGGCGGCTCAGTGGCGATCCCGAGGAGCCCCGGTTCCTGTGGCTCGATTCGATTGCGATGGCCTCGCGCGAGCTCGTCCACGGTCGTCCACTGCTGCCCGTCATAGCCGACGTACTGCCGCTCGTCGAGGCAGATCGGACACTCGTCCGGCGCCTCGTCCGAGGGCGAAAACTGTGTCCCACACGTCACGCAGATGAAGGCTTTCATGGAGCCAGCCGGGCTCGAACCGGCGACCTTCTGGCTGCCAGCCAGACGCTCTCCCAACTGAGCTATGGCCCCGAGAGGGCCTTCAGTCTAGCGTCGAACTCGAATTCACTGGCCCAATTGATCCCTGCTCGTTGGTTGCTCCGGCTGGGGGCTATCCGCAGATGCATCGGCCGTCGCGCACAACAAAGGCTTGTTGGAAGGAGTAGCAGGATTCGGCCTCGGGACGATGACTTGGATACGCTGCTGTCATAGGAAGAAAGCCGAAGAAAACGCGCGAACGTCGGCACGTGCGGCGCCGAGTTGCGCGAGCCGTTCAGTTCGTTCGCGAGCTGTTCTCGAGCAAACCGACGACCGAACTCGATGCGGATCCTCGGGATGACCCAGAAGGAGGACTCGGGGTTCGCGAACCTCGTAGACCGCTCCACCCCACGCTGTCCGGCACGGCCGTTCTCGAAGCTCCGCCCGATGAGAAGCGCGACGTGTGGGCGGTCGGCGACGACGATCGCGGCTAGCCGGCGAGCGCCTCGACGTCAACCGACGGCACGTCGCTCCACAGATCCTCGAGGCGGTAGAAGCTCCGCGTCTCGGGCGTGAAGACGTGCAGCACGAAGTCCAAGTAGTCCCCGACGATCCAGGTCGCCTCGGGGAGACCTGCGCTCGCGCGCGGGATCAAACGTTGCTCTTCCTTCAAGGTGCCTGCCACCTCGTCGTAGATCGCCTTCGTCTGCCGCACGTTCCGGCCCGTGGCGATCACGAAGAAGTCCGTGAAGTCGCAGGCGCCTCGCATGTCGAGGATGGTGACGTCCATCGCCAGCTTCTCTTGGCAGAGAGCGGCGGTACGGCGTGCTTGCTCGAGTGGGTTCAGTCGGTGTGCGCCTTTCTTGCCTCGGGTGTCAGTCTACTGAGCATCTACGCGTAGACGCCGAGGCGCGCGATCTCCTCGGCGACTTTCGGCGGAACGAGCTCGTCGACGGGGTCGCCCCTCGACACGCGCTCGCGAACGAGAGACGACGAAACTGGAACGGGGTCAAGGTGGAAGTACGAGATGCGGTCGGGCGCCGGGAGTCGAGCGTGTGCCTCGCGCACGCGGTCGTCAGGGACGCCCGGCCGCATCGCGACGCCGAGCCGCACGAGCTCGAGGACGCGCTCGGGGCTCTTCCAGTTGTGAAAATCCGCGAACTCGTCCGCTCCCAGGATGAAGACGGCGTCGTCGGGCAAAAGCGACTCGAGCGAGTTGACAGTTCGCGGGTGCGGGTCGAGCTCGACGTCGACACCCGGCACGTCCGCGAACGCCAGCTCCGCAAGTCGCAACCGAGTCTCTGCGAGGGCATGCGTCCGCTTGTGTCCGGGGTCAGCGACCACAAGGACGAGAAGCTGCTCCAGACCGAGCTGGTCGATCGCAGCCCGCGCGAGAGCGACGTGCCCCACGTGCGGCGGGTCGAAGGCGCCGCCGAGAATGCCGAGCGAAGCTACTGCCACTCCAGCGTCTCGCCTTCGAGCTCCACTTCGACGCCGGGCTTGACTCCTGCACGTCGCAGCGCGTGCTCGAGCTCCGCCGCAGGCGGTGGAGTTCCGACGACGCGGTAGCCACGGTCGGTGCGAAGGATTCGGAACCTCGGCCCTCGGCGCGGCTTGGGCCGGTACTCGAGGAACTCCGGCAGCGACTCGTCGACGACCGGCATCGTGCCCTCCGGCGCGCAGAGCTCGAAGAGCGTCCGCGTGAGGTCCTCGATGCCTGCTCCCGTGGCGCAGGAGGTCGCAACGACTCGCGCGATTCGTTCGTCTTCGAGCTCGAACCTCGGCGGAACCGGGAGCAAGTCGACCTTGTTCAACACGACGAGCTGTGGTCGCTCGTCGAGCCCGGCTCCGTACGCAGAAAGCTCGCGATCGACGGTGAGGAACCGCCTCTCCAGATCACCTTCGGAGGCGTCAAGGACGTGGATGAGAAGCCGTGCGCGCTCGAGGTGAGCCAGAAACTCGTGCCCGAGGCCCGCTCCGTCTGCGGCGCCTTCGATCAGGCCGGGCACATCCGCGATGGTGAGCTGCCTCTCTTCGGGTCCGTCCACGATCCCCAACACCGGCTCGAGCGTGGTGAACGGGTAGTCGGCAACTTTCGGCTTGGCATTCGAGATGCGACGGAGAAGCGATGACTTGCCCGCGTTCGGCAATCCGGCCAGAGCGGCGTCGACGACCAGCTTCAGGCGCAGGACCACACCCAGCTCGTCGCCCGGCAGTCCGGTCTCGGCGAATCGGGGCGTTTGCCGGGTCGGCGTTGCGAAGCGAGCGTTCCCGCGCCCGCCCTGTCCGCCGCGCGCGACGACGAAGCGTGCTGCGGGTGTCTTGAGGTCGGCTACGAGCCCACCCTCCGTGTCGAGTATCTGCGTTCCCACGGGCACGCGGACCTCCACCGTCTGCCCGTCGGCGCCGTGCTTGCGACTCCCGAGACCGTTTCCGCCCTTGGTCGCACGGAGGACTCTCTCGCGCCGAAGAGCCGAGAGATCGCGCAGCGCGAGGTCGGCGAGGACGACGACGTGGCCGCCGCGACCGCCGTCGCCTCCGTCAGGGCCACCCCTGGGAACGTACTTCTCGCGCCGGAAGCTGAGACCGCCATCGCCTCCACGACCCGCCTCCACGTGGAGCGTCGCCTTGTCGTGAAACACGGCCAGAAAGTGGTCAGCGAGGGCGAGGCAAGCCCCGCCCCTACTCGACGGTCGTGACCGAGATGAAGCGCTTCTCGCCCGAGCGGCTGAACTCGACCTTCCCCGCCTGCATGGCGAAGATCGTGTCGTCCCGCCCCAGGCCCGTGCCTGGCCCTGGTCGGAACTTCGTGCCGCGCTGCCGGACGATGATCATCCCGGCCTTGACCGGCTGTCCGGCGAAGATCTTGACGCCGAGGCGCTTCGACTCGGAATCGCGACCGTTGCGTGACGAGCCGAGACCCTTCTTGTGAGCCATTAGGACTCATCCTCCTTGGCTGCGATCGCGGACTCGATGGCTGCGATCGCGCCTTTCCGCTTGCCTTGGTCCTGCTCGAACTCCAGCGCTGCCGCGAGCATCGGCGCGTTCCACTCCGGCGCGGCCGCTCTGATCTCCGCCACCGTCATGTCCTCATAGCCGGTCGGCATGCCCTTGACGCGCTCGGGCGACTCCTCCGCAGGCGCTGGCTTGGCCTCCGCCTTCGGGGCTTCGCGCTTCTTCGCGCCGATCGACTCGATCGCGATCTGCGTGAGCGAGGCCCGAAATCCTGTGTGTCTTCGGTAGCCGGTGCGCTTCTTGTACTTCCCGATGCGAATCTTCGGACCCTTCACGGCACCCATGACCTTCGCCGTAACCTTGACGTCGCTCGGTTCGAGCACAGGCGCCCCGTTACCGCCGATGAGCAGCACCGTGGGCGTGAACGTCGCGCCGTCGTCCTGCGCAAGTCGGTCGACGAGCAACCGCTCCCCCTCGCGGACGCGATACTGCTTTCCGGCAACCTGGATGATCGCGTAGGTCATGTCAGTCGATGGTGGTGCTAGATGTCGAGCTGGAGCCTGACACCAGGGCCTCGAGCGCGGGAGCGCCCGCGAGCCGGAGCATGATAGCGACTGGCTGTCGCTCCGGGGAGTCCTGAGGCACCACTAGCGACCGCGTGGGCGCGAGTCGAAGTCCTCGATCCACTCCGACATCGGAACGTACTCGGCCGGCTGCTCCTCGACGATCGCAACCGCGACGCCGGGGTCTGCTTCTGCCGTCTCGGTGGTCTCAGCGTCATGAACCGCACCGTTCGTCGCGGGCTTCTTGCGCTTACGGCCTCCGCGCGTTCCCCTCCTCGAACGTTTCCGCTTGGGCTGGCCGTCGACAGCGGCATCTCCATCTACACCCGGCTCGACCTCGTCCTGGAGCTCAGCATCGACCTGCGGCGCGGTATCGCGCCCGGTATCGGGCTCCGGCTCCAGCTCGGATTCCGGGATGCGCACAGCGACCTTCGACGCAGGAACATGAATCCTCGGAGTCGGCTTGCGCATCGCAGATTCAGGCCCGACCGACTCGCCCTCCGCGTCTCCGGGGGCAGCGGGCCTCTTGCGGCCGCGACCTCCGCGGGTACCCCGTCGCGTTCGTTTCTTCTTCGGCTGCTGCTCACCGTCGGCGGCCTCGATGACCTCGAGCTCCTCCTGCTCGTACACCTCGTCAGCCTCGACCTCGACCTCGACCTCGATGTCTATGTCTATGTCTATGTCTGTGTCTGTGTCTGTGTCGATGTCTGTGTCTGTGTCTGTGAGTCCAGCGCTGACGACATCCTTCGAAGGCGCCTTCTTCCGGGCCGGTGCACGTGTCGGCTTCTCTGCTTCCGCTTCGAAGGTGATCGGCGTCGCGACCTCGGCCGTGTCGGCGAGCGAGGCGTAGGCCACTCCTTCGAGAACTCGGCCGACCGTCACCGAGACCTTCTTGCCGACGAGCTTGGCGGCGCCCGAGACCACGATCTCCGCGCCATCCACCTTGCCGACGCCTGCGCTTGCGTCGTAGAGCCCCACCTCCACGAGCTTCAGCTCGAGCGACGCCCCCTCCTCGACGGGAGCGGTGGGGCGAAGCGTCTCGAGCTTGCCCTGGCCCAGCACCTCGAAGTGGTCGAGGTGAACGTGTCCGTTCTCGGACACGGCCGGAACAAGGAAGAAGCGGCGCCGCGCAGCCTCCTCGACCTCCTGAAGCCTGCGCCCGCCCGGTCCGGCGAGCAACGCGAGAACGCGCGGGTGAACGCCGATGCGGAAAGCCTGCACCCGTGAGCCCTTCGCGACCTCTCGGAGCTTGCGTTCGATCTCGAGCGCCCGGGTCGCCTCCGAGACGACGAATCCGTCGCCTGCACACACGGCGCACTTGGTCGTGAGGATCTCTCGCGGACCGTCGGTGACATTTTGGCGCGTCATCTCCACCAGGCCGAGGGGCGAGATCTCGACGACGTACGTCTTCGTCCGATCGCGCTCGAGCTCGGTGCGGAGCGCATCCTCGACCGTCGAGCGGTTCTTGGGGTTCGCCATGTCGATGAAGTCGATGACGATGATCCCACCGATGTCGCGCAGCCTGAGCTGGCGCACGACTTCTTTCACGGCCTCGAGGTTGTTCTTCACAATCGTGTCCTCGAGCCGACCCCCAGCAGACTTGCCGCGCGAGCCGACGAAGCGACCTGTGTTGACGTCGATGACGGTGAACGCCTCCGCGTAGTCGAAGACGAGGTATCCGCCGGAAGGCAGGTCGACGCGCCGTGCGAGCGTGGACCGGATCTCGTGCTCGACGCCCGAGGCCTCGAAGAGCGGCGTCTTGTCGCGATAACGGTGGACGCGCTCGATCATGTGCGGCGAGGTTTTCTTCAGGTAGCTGACGATTCGGCGATGTGTCCTGTCGTCGTCGATCTGCGCGCCGACGAAGTCGCCGGCGAAGAGGTCGCGGACGATGCGAAGCGGAAGCTCGGCTTCCTCGTAGACGAGCTCGGGCGCCTTGGATCGCTCCGCCTTGGCTTGAATCGTCTTCCAGAGGCGCTGGAGGAACACGAGGTCGCGCTCGATGTCCTCGGCGGACGCGCCTTCGGCGGCCGTGCGCACGATGATGCCGCCGCCCATCGCGTCGAGCTCCCTCACAATCTCCTTGAGACGGGTGCGCTCCTGGTCGTCCAGCCTGCGCGAGACACCCATCCCCTCGCCGTTCGGGACATAGACGAGGAAACGTCCAGGCAGCGAGAGCTCGGTCGTCAGGCGGGCGCCTTTCGACTTCATCGGGTCCTTGACCGCCTGCACGAGAACGCTCTGGCCGCGCTTGATCAGATCCTGGATCTTTCGCGCTCCCTTGCGACCCTCGAGCTCGGGGCCAACGATCTCGTCGACGTAGAGAAAGCCGTTCTTCTCGAGACCGATCTCGACAAACGCGGCCTCCATCCCGGGAAGGACGTTGTCGACCACCCCGAGGTAGATGTTCCCGGCGATCGAGCGTCGCTCGGGGCGCTCGAGGTACACCTCGGCGACCCGATCGTCCTCGAGGACCGCTACTCGCTGCTCCCCGACGTCCACCGAGATCAGCAACTCGCGCTTCGCCGCCGGCAGCGGCGCGCGTCTGGTCGGCGTGCGCCGGCGGGTCGCCCGCTGGGACTTGCGCTCGGCAGGCGCCCGTCCAGACTTGCGCTCGGGCTGCTTCCGCGCCGGCTTGTCGCGCGTAGGCTCATCGGACGGATCCTTGATCGCCGAAGCGTCCGAGGTGGCATCGACGTTGGTCGTGCCAGGCTTCTTGCGGCCGCGCCCTCCTCGGCTTCCGCGACGGCGCTTCTTCTTCTGCGTCTCCGAGGCCTCGGCGGCCTCCGGGGCCTGCTCCGCCTCGACTACCTCAGGCGGTGTCTCTTCCTCTGCGACAGGTGCTTCCTGCGCCGCGACTTCTTGCTTCCCAAAGCGAAACCAACGTAGTGGCAAGGTGTGAATCTCCTCGTGTGATCGCGCGCGATCGGGTAATCGCCGACGGCGTGCCCGGGGTCGCGCTGCGGATGTGGTGTAAAGCCATGGTCATGGGACCTGACGCTCAGTGTACCTGCCGGCCGTGTCAGGACCTCAGGCTGCCGCGGGGCGTAGGCGCGAGCGGCGGGCCCGGACGGCACGCAGACGCTGGGAAAGTCGAGCCCACGCCCACGGCTCCACTTCTCCGTACCGCTTCTCGGTCTGGCCCCGCGTCGACTCGAGATACTCGAACCACGCGTCGGCTTCTTCGAGCTGTAGGAGCTCCTCGGCCAACTCGGTGTCCAGCATCGTCCCTCCCATGGTTCAGTCGGGGCGCATGCTAGGTCCCGGACCGGACGACGGAGCGGGCACGGCGTTCGGCGGAAGGTCTAGCTGCGAGCTTGGAGCCTGCGCAAGAGTTCGGAGAGTGCCCAGGTTCCTCCGGCCGCAACCGCTGCGTTGACCAGCGGCACGGGCAGGGAGCGCGGGGCCACGCGCGCGGCTGCTCGAAGGGCAAAGCTCACCGCGAGGGTTGCTCCGGCGACGGCTGCCGGAGGGAGCTCTCGCTGTCCCTCCGATCCCTCAGCGGCTCGCAGCGACGAGACCATCCGGAGTTGTGCAAGCGTGATCAGCGGGCGAGCAGGGCCCCGCCTCCTCGTTCCGACGGCACCGAGCAGAGCGGCGCGCGCGATCGCGGTGGCGACGACGCTCGACTCGACGGGATCGTTCAGGAGCGGAACTCGCGCCGCCAGGGCTTCTGGATGCGCCACCGACCGGGCGATCGTCCTGGCGATGTCCCGCACGGGGAAGCCCTCTCCCGCGCGGCACTCGACGACGAAGGGAGTGAGAACGAACAACGAGCGCCAGTTGGCCTGCGGCCAGAGCTGAACGAAGACGACGGGCGTCCCCACTGCATCGGCGGCGCGGACGAGCGCGTCGTCAGCTTCCGTCGGATCGCCGGCGATCACTCGAACGATCACCTCGGCGCCCGCCACGCTCGGCGGCTCTCTCGCGATGACAGCGCCAGGCTCGGCGTCCGGGCCGAGCTCCCGCACGAGCTGCTCCGCCAGCGGGCCGCTCACCACCACCGCTCCGACGGGATCCTGCGCTTTCTTGTCCTGCACGGTTCGAAGCGCCTCCCGCGCCTCGAGCGCTACAGCCATGAGCCCGCCGCTCTTCACGGAAACGATCTCGCCGCGGGCGCACCGCGGGCGTGGATGCCCTGGAGGACGCCGATCATTAGCAGGTTTGCGACCATCGAGCTTCCGCCGACCGTCACGAATGGGAGGGGGATGCCGGTTACCGGCGCAACACCCATGGTCATGCCGACGTTGACGAAGACCTGGAACACGAGGGCGAAGATGAGACCGCCTGCCACGACTGCGCCGTAGAGATCGCCCGCGACGGTGATGACTCTGAGCCCGCGCCAGATCACCAGGAGGTAGAGCAGGAGCAAGATCGACGAGCCCACGAAGCCGCGCTGCTCGGCCAGAGATGCGAACGCGAAGTCCGTAGCGTGCTCGGGGAGGAAGTCCCGGCGTGTCTGGCTCGCCTCCGTCGGCCCACGACCGGTGAGCCCGCCGGCGCCGACCGCGGTGATGGACTGGTTCACGTTCCACGTGAGCCCGCTCGGATCCCGGTCACGGTCGACGAGCCCCGTGAGACGATCGGCCTGATACGGCTTCAGCACCTCAACCCCTGCAGCAGGCAGGAACCAGAGCACGGAGAGGATGACGAAGGCGGCGGCGACGATCAACGTGAGCAGCTGACGCCAGCGGACGCCGGCGAAGAAGAGAAGCGAGAACAGCGCGGCGGAGTAGACGAGCGCGGTGCCGAGGTCCGGCTGGAGAAACACGAGTAGGATCGGGGCCACCCCGAGGCCGATGGCGTACAGAATCGTCCGCCGGCGGGTCACGCGGCCGGCCCGCTCGACGAGGAAGCCTGCGAGCGCGAGAACGAAGAGGACCTTTCCGAGCTCGGACGGCTGGAACTGGATGAAGCCGAGGTCGATCCAGCGCTTAGAGCCTCGGATCGTCTCGGCGACCAGGAAGACGAGGACCATCAAGGCGAGCGTCACGCCGTAGAGAGCGCGCCAATGGCGTCGGGCCAGGTCGATCGGAACGAGAGTCGCCGCGATCAACACGACGAGACCGATCCCGGCCGCGATGGCCTGCCGGACGAGGTAGTAGTCGGGCTCACCGGGAATGTCGAACTGGGTGATTCCGGCCACGACCCAGAGGCCGTACGCCACGAGGGCCACGGCTGTCGCGAGGAGAATCCAGTCGAGCCTTCGCGCGAGTACGAGTGGGTGAGACTCCGCGCGCGATCCCGCGACCCTGATCCGAGGGCGTGCGGCAGCTTCGATCATCAATCTGTGGCCTTGAGGACGGTAGAAGGCGCCTTCTGGTTGAAGAACCTCTCGAAGACGCGGAGGGCTGCCGGCGCTGCTGCAGTCGACCCGTGCCCGCCGTTCTCGATCAGCGCGCAGACGACGATCCGCGCGTCGTCCGAAGGCCCCCATCCGCACCACCACGACTGATCCTCGAGATGGTCGCTGGGGTAGCCGGGAAGCTGCACGACCTTCTCCGCGGTCCCCGTCTTGCCCGAGATCGGGACGGCGTAGTTGGCAAAGACGCCCGAGGACGTTCCGCTGGCCGAATGCGTGGCCAGGTAGAGCCCGTCACGGACGGCGCTGAGTGCGCCGGAGTCGACGCCGGACTCACGGGTCGGCGGCGACGCGAAGCGGCGGAGAACGACTCGTGGCGAGCCCTTCGCGCCCGGTTGCTCGACACCCGAGACCACGTAGGGCGTGATGACCTCGCCGCCGTTGGCGAGCATCGCGTAGAACGCCGCCATCTGCAGCGGAGTAACGAGCAGGTCCTTCTGACCGATCGAGAGCTGGATCGAGTCGCCGGGGTTCCAGACGCGGTCCCAGTCACTCTCGAACGTCTTCCAGCGCCAGTCGGGAGTCGGGAGGAGTCCCTCCTCTTCGCCGCGGATGTCGAGCCCGGTCGCAGCTCCGAAACCGAAGCGGCGCGCCCACTGCTGGATGCGCGTCCGTCCCTCTTTCCCGCGCTGGTAGAAGCGGTCTCCGATCTCGTAGAAGTACGTGTCGCAGGACTCGGCCAGCGCCTCGTCGAGCCTCATCGGCCGGTCGACGTACGGGTTCCAGTTCCGGAACCGCTGGCGGTCGAGCCCGTAGTACGCGACAGGTGAGCATTGCAGCGACTCGTAGGCCGAGAACACGTGCTCCTGCATGCCCGCGATCGCGGTTACCGGCTTCCAGGTCGATCCGGGCGGATAGAGACCGGCGAGGGCACGGTTCAGTCCGGGAGCGTTCGCACGCTCGGCTACCGCCGCGTCGAGAAGCGGCTCGAGCTTCTTCGGATCGGCTCGCCCGACGTAGACCGACGGCTTGTACGTCGGCGATGAGGCCATCGCGAGGACAGCCCCGTCACGCGGATCGAGCGCGACGATCGCGCCGCCGTTCGCCGCCCAGTCGTCGTTTCTGTGGGCGAGGTCGATCCCGTAGCGGAGCGCCTCCTCGGCCGCACGTTGCAGGCGGATGTCGAGTGTCAGCCTCAGCGCGTAGCCCGCGCGTGGCTCCCGGCGGAGCTCGAGGTCGCTCACCTGGTTCCCGCGCGAGTCGACCCGGATCTGCGCACGACCGTCGTCGCCCCGAAGGTACGAGTCGAACGCCGCCTCGATGCCGGCCTTTCCGACGCGGTCGCCCGCCCGATAGCCGTCACGCCGAAGCTGCTTCAGCTCCTCCAGCGAGATCTCACCGACGTGGCCGAGAATGTGAGCGGCGAGGCTGTTGTACTCGTAGTTGCGGAGGTAGATCTGCGCAATCTCGACGCCGGGGAACTCCGCCTGGTGCTCGTACAGGTAGTTGACCTGCTCCTCACCGACCGACGTCTTCACGGTGATGGGCGTCAGCGGGTCGTCCTGGCCCTCGTCGACCTCGCGGGCGAGCGCTCTCGGGGGCACCTTGAGAACTTCCGCAATTCGCTGCACGAGCTCGTATCTCCCCTCCTGGGGTATATCTCCGACCCACAGCCGCACGGCCGTGCCCGCGACGTTCGACACGATTGCGCGGCCGTTGCGGTCGAGGATCGGGCCGCGCGGCGCCTCGACCCGCACCACCCGCAGCTGGTTGTTCTGCGCGGCATTCAGGTACTCGTCGCCGGAGAGCACTTGGAGCGACCAGAGCCGCAGGAAGAGAACTGCGAATACGAGCAACGTGACGCCCCCGAGCACACCGACCCGGAGCGCGAGGCCGGGGGTCAACCGGTAGGGCTCGCGCACTCTGGGGTCGGGCTGGAGGAAGCGCTCGGAAGGTGAACGGCGCTCGTTGTAGCCGCCGTCAGACAACGACCTCGACCTCCGACGCCCGGCCGAGCCTCTCCTGCTCGCGAATGCTCGCCCGGACGAGCGCGTAGACCGGCAGCGCGAGAAGGACGTTCAGGAGGACGGTCGGGGCCAGCGCGGTGACGAGCGCATGACGCGCCACGATCTCCACGCCCAGCATGTAGTGCAAGACGAACCCGAAGACGCCGGCGAGCAGGGTCATTACCCCGACGGCGACGAGGGGAGCGAGCCGGCGGCGTCCGCTTCCTGTTGTCTCCGCGTAGCGTCCGGCCCAGAATCCGGCGAGAGTGAGGACGAGCGACGTGACTCCGAGCGTGTCGAGCGTGAGGAGATCGATGACGAGACCGCCGGCGAAACCCGACACCGCGCCCGCGATCGACCCTCGGAGCAGTCCGAGCGAGATCGCGACGACGAGCAGGAGGTCGGGCGCGCCGCCGCCGATCACGAGCGAGGAGACGATGACCGCCTGCAGCATCGCGGCGGCGAATACGACGGCCGAGACGCGGGCGACTGCTGCCCCGGTCACTGGCTTCGGCGCTCCGTCGGCACCAGCACGAGGACGGCGTCGAGCGAACCGAAGTCGACGTACGGATCGACCTGCACCTGTTGGAAGAGATCGGTATCGGTCTGTCCGACGCTCGAGACCTCACCGATCGGGATCCCCTTCGGGTAGAGGGAGCTCAAGCCGCTCGCCCGCCAGCCGGCGGTGACGACATCGTCTCCGACCCTGATCACGTCCTGCTTGCGGACGCGATCGAGGACCAGTGTCTCGCGGGTGCCGCGCGCGTGCCGGACGATGCCCGCGGCGCGGGTCGGCAGGTCGACCGCCGACACGGCGGCCCCCTGGTCGGTCAGGAGCTGAATCCGCGCGGTGCTCGGCGTGACGCGCGTCACGACTCCGACGAGACCGTCCGCCGTGACGACCGGGTCGTTGACGCGAACGTCGTCCCGCGAGCCGGCGGCGATCACGATCGCCTGTGTGAATGCTCCCGCCGGCCGAGAGATCACCTCGGCGGAAACGGGCTGGAAGTCGTCCGGGAAGCGTGGTCCGTCGATGTAATCGAGGAGCCCGCGCAGGTACTCGTTCTCCTGACGCGCGAACTCGCTCTGGATGGCACGCTGGCGCAGCTCGCGAACCTCGATCCGCAGGCGATCGGCCTCTGACCGGGCGCTGAGGAGACTGTCGCTCCACTCGTAGGCGTCGCGGAAAGGCTGCGCGAGGCGCTCGAGTCCGACGGCGAAGGGCCTGAGCACGGTCGAGCCCGCGGAATGCACGCCGCTCAGCTGCCCGTCCTCTCCGGAGCGGAAGGACATGGTGATGAGCACGAGTGAGAGCAGCACGAGGCAGCCCACCGCGAGGCGCCGGCGAAGCGGGCCTCCACCGCGTGAGCCGAGCGTTGGCGTCGGAGTGCGCCGGACTGTCACGCCCAGCGCCGCCGATCGGGCGCTGCGTCCCCTTGGCACGACCGTCGAGTGTAGCTAGGACGTGAGCCAGATTCGGGTTCTCCGCGACACCCCGGCTGCTGTGGATCCCTTGGCACGGATTTGACACACGACTACCGGTCGCATTCGGACGTGTCCAGGGTCAGACCCGGTTGGACGGCAACCGTCGAGCTGGAGCCGAATCGGTCCCGACGATCGACGGGTTCGGCCTTGTCCCAGTCGCGGTCGGAGGTGTCGCGCCCGCGAGCTAGCGGAGCATGCCGTTTCGGCGGGCGCGACTGCGGTTCGAGCGGTGAATGACGTCGAACTCCTCGAGGCTGCGACCGGAGCCGACAGCAACGCAGGTCAGCGGGCTCTCCGCCAGGTGCACCGGCATCTGCGTCTCGTGTCTCACGCGCTCGTCGAGCCCCTGCAAGAGAGCGCCGCCACCGGCGAGGACGATGCCGCGGTCCATGATGTCCGCCGCGAGCTCCGGCGGAGTCTTGTCGAGAGTCGACTTGAGCGCGTCGATGATCTGCGTCACCGGCTCGTCGAGCGCCCGCCGGATCTCCTCCGAGGAGATGATCACCGTCTTCGGAAGCCCGGTCAGCATGTCGCGACCGCGGACCTCCGCCTGCAGCTCCTCCTTGAGCCGATGGGCCGAGCCGATCTCGAGCTTGATCTCCTCGGCGGTCTGCGTGCCGACGAGAAGCTTGTACTCCTTCTTGATGTGGTTGACGATCGCCTCGTCCATCTCGTCGCCGCCGACCCGCATGCTCTGCGAGACGACGATGCCGCCGAGCGAGATCACAGCGACCTCCGTCGTCCCGCCCCCGATGTCCACGATCATGTTCCCGGTCGGCTCTGCGACAGGGAGGCCGGCGCCGATCGCAGCGGCCATCGGCTCCTCGATGAGATAGGCCTGGCGGGCGCCGGCAGACAGAGTCGCCTCCTCGACCGCGCGCTTCTCGACCCCGGTCACGCCCGAGGGGACGCACACGACGACGCGAGGGTGCGCGAAGCGGTGCTGGTGCACCTTCTGGATGAAGTGACGCAGCATTTGCTCGGTCACGTCGAAGTCGGCAATGACGCCGTCCTTCAAGGGTCGGATCGCCGAGATCGTCCCCGGCGTCCGGCCGAGCATCCGTTTCGCCTCGACGCCGACGGCGTGCACCTCGCCGGTGCGCTGGTCGATCGCGACCACCGACGGCTCGGAGAGCACGATTCCGCGTCCGCGGACGTACACGAGGGTGTTCGCCGTGCCGAGATCGACGGCCATGTCGCGACCGCCGAAGCCGGTAAGAGACTTGAACCAGGCCATAGGGAAGCCGGAGTCTACCTACGGCTTTTCCAGCAGATTCGGTGCGTGCAGCTCCAGCAACGCGACGAGGAGCGAGCCGGGGAGTCCCACCACGTTCAGGTAGTCGCCCTCGATTCGCTCGACCAATCGCCCGCCGAGTCCCTGGATCGCGTAGGCGCCGGCACGACCTTTCCACTCCCCGCTCTCGATGTAGGTCGTCACGGTCTCGTCGGTGAGCGACCTGAACGTGACTCTCGTGACCTCATGCGCGACAACGTCGATGCTCGGGCCGACGAGACAGAGGCCGGAGACGACCGAGTGCGTTTGTCCCGAGAGGTCATCCAGCATGCGCCTCGCGTCCTCCGCGTCGTCGGGCTTTCCGTAGACCCGGCCGTCGTGAGCGACCGTGGTGTCGACGCCGAGGGTCACCTGGCCGTCCTGGTGGACCGAGCGTGTCTTTCCTTCGGCGTGTGCGCGCACGAGCTCGGCCGGCTCGAGATTCGGTGGATCGTGCTCGACATAGGTTGGGGCGACCACTTCGAACGGAATCCGCAGCTGCTCGAGGATCGCGCGGCGCTGCGGGCTGGTGGAAGCGAGAGTCAACCAGCTTTTCGCGCGGCCCATATCTCCTCGCCGGGCCAGCTCTTGCTCCACTCCGGATCCCAGTCCGAGTAGTAGCTGTGCCGGGTTGCGTCGGCGGGAGCCTGAAGCTCGATCAGCCGCTCGATCTGGAATCCGGCTTCGACCAGCACATCGATCCAGTCTCCATGCGTGAGCTGAAACTCGATCCCGTCGTCAGGCGTCCATTGAAAGCGATGCATTCCGAAGTACGGTCGCTGAAGCTCGGTCGTCGCATCGCCGATGTCGGGCCAGCAGAGGAACGCGAGCGGTGTGGAATGCAAGAAGACGAGGCGGCCGCCCGGCCGCAGAAGTCGCGCCGCCTCTGGTATCCAGCGATACGGGTCGCACCAGGTGCTCGCGCCGTGCTCCGACACCGCAAGATCGAACGACGCATCCGCGAGCGGCACGTTCTCGGCGCTCGCCTCGATGAGCGGGAACTGGATGCCTGTCTCCACCATGCAGGCTCGCGCGGTATCCAGCTGAGCCGGGGTGACATCGACTCCAACGGGGCGTGCACCGCGCTTCGCGAGCCGGGCGGCGAAGTACGCGGTGCCGCAGCCGAGCTCGACGACATCGAGGCCGTCGACATCGCCGAGGACGGCGAGCTCTCTCTCCGGAACGCCGAAGACCCCCCACGTGATGTCGTCGTCCAACCACGCCCGCATGGCGCTTTTGCCTGTGTACTCCTCGTTCGACCGCGTCCAGCGCTCGCGGTTGACTGCGAGGTAGTCGGGCTCAGACAAGACCGTCGGGGAAAAACAGCGCGAGCTCGCGCTTCGCGCTCGCCTTCGAGTCCGAGCCGTGGACGATGTTCTCCGAAAGCTCGAGTGCGAAGTCGCCGCGGATGGTTCCGGGGGCCGAATCGAGCGGGTTCGTCGTCCCCATCATGGTCCGGACGACTGTGATTGCCGACTCGCCGCTTACAGCAACAGCGAGCACCGGGCCAGACGTGATGCTCTCGACGAGACCCTTGAAGAACGGCTTTCCCGTGTGCTCGGCGTAGTGCTCGCGCGCCATCGGCTTCGTGATCTTCACGAGACGAGCTCCGCGCAGGTCGAGCCCACGTCGCTCGAAGCGGTCGATGATCTCGCCGGCGAGCCGGCGCTCCATGCCGTCGGGCTTGACGAGGACGAGCGTCGTTTCACGGGCCATGCGGCGGCCGAGTCTATCCGAGTAGGGGGCGCCGCGGCCCCGAAGCGGACGCCTTTAGGGATCTTTCGCGCGACCGGAATTCGCGTGAGCGGATTGCGGTCTTGCGCACTATTCGGGCGGCGAGTCTACTCAGGCAGTTCGCGTCGTTGCGGCAGGCTGCGCGCCCGGGACACGTCCTCGAGCGTCGGGAGGACGTGCTCGACGGGAGTCGCGCAATGCGGGCACACCTGCCAGAGCGCGTCCAGGGGTTGGCCGCACGACGAGCACGCCGCCTTGAGCCGGGTCGTGCAGACGGGGCAGAGGAGGTAGGTCGACTCGACCCGGGCGCGGCAAACGGGACAGCGCTGATCGAGCTGCACGAGGCGTTCCTCCATAGCCTGGATCTCGAGCGCGCGCTCGTGCACGTCCTGCAGGTACTCGGGTGGTCGGAAGAACATGTAGATGATCGGCCCGGCGAACGGAAGGCCGAGGCCGAGTAGCGTCGCGAGCGCGACCAGCAGCGGGTTTCCGATCCTGCGCCGAGCATCCTTGAACGTCCAAAACGCCGTTGCGAGCCAAAGGACGACGACGAAACCGATGCCGAAATTGCGTAGCAGCGTCCAGTCGGGCGGCCAATCGAGTATCCCGGCAAGTGGCATTGAAGTCCCGGTCATAAGGGCGGCGAGCTGCATTGAAGCCACGGTCATAGCAGAAGCTTGCCCACCAGATAGCCGAGCGCCAGCGATGCGCCGACGATCACCGCGACGACAGTCGCCGCAAAGGCAAGGACCGCGAGCCGCTCCAACAGGCCGCTCAAACGTCCTGCTGCTCTCACCGCTGTTCCCGGGCAGCGATGTCTCCCAGCAGATAGAGAGAGCCCGTCACGAGCACCGGTTCCCCGAGCTCATGCGCCCGTGTAAGCGCCTCCACTGGATCGTCCACGGACTCGACAAGGTCGAAGTACGGTTCTGCCAGCTCGGCGACGTCCGCGGCTGGAAGCGCCCTCGGCGACGATGACCTCGTCGCGACCAGCCGCGACCCCGCTCGCCGGAGCTCGCGCAGCATCTCGTCGGCGTTCTTGTCCGACAGGATCGACACGACGATCGTGTAGTCGCCCGCCGGAAGCCGCTCGAGGAGGTAGCGCGCACCGTGGGGATTGTGCGCGCCATCTCGGATCTCGGCCTCGCCTCGCCGCTCCAACCGGCCGGGAAGGACGATCTCCGGGGTCGCGGCGATTGCATGCTCTACGAAGGCTTCGGCGGCTTCCCGCGCTCCCCCGATCCGGATGTCGCCGGCTGGCACGAGGTACGCGTACGTCTCGTCGAGGAGCACGACGATGCTGCCCGCCTGCGCGACGGCGAGCTTCTCGCGCGCGATCGACTCCAGGGTGTCGCCGAGGACATCGGTGTGCTCGAGCGCGACGTTCGTGAGTAGAACGACGCGCGTCTGCAGGACGTTCGTCGCGTCGAAGCGACCGCCCAGCCCAGCTTCGACGACCGCGGCATCGACGCTCTTCTCGGCGAAGAGGGCGAGCGCCGCGGCGGTCACGGTCTCGAACTGCGTTGCGTCAAGCCTCTCGGCAGCTGGGCGGACGCGCGCAACCGCGCCCTCGAAATCAGCCTCCTCCCCGTCCAGACGTATCCGCTCGCTCCAGTTCGCGACGTGCGGGGAGATCGTCGACCCGACAGATAGGCCGTCGGAAAGAAGCAGCTGTTCGATGGTGATCGTCGCCGTCGACTTGCCGTTCGTCCCGACGACATGGATCGCTGGAAAGGCGCGCTGCGGATCGCCGAGCTCGGCCAGTAGCGCGTGCATGCGCCCGAGTCCGAAGCCGTCCCTGGGCCACGGGCTGAGCGAGTCGAGCCACTCGACGGCGGACACGGCGAGATCGTAGGCGCGGGCGGTCTAACCGCCGAGAGCGGCGAGCTCGCGGCGGTAGCGCTCGAGCTTCTCCTGCTCGGCAGCGACGACCTCGGGCGGGGCGTTGGCAACGAAGCGCTCGTTGGCGAGCATGCCCTCACCGCGCGCGACCTCCTTGCGCAGGCGCTCGATCTCTGTGGCGCGATTGTCGTTCACCCGCGCCCGTTCCGGTCGCACCACCGCGGCGAAGATGCGCCGCTCGTCGTCGGAGCCGAGCTCGACCTCGACGCCGCTCCGGCGGAAGATCTGCGCCGCCTCCTGAACGCGGTCGAGTGCGGCCGCCTCATCCGCGAAGCTCCCTTCCGGCTCCGGCCAGGGGGAGACGATGAGACGCGCGTCGCGACCCGGGAGCTGCGACCAGATCTCCTCGGTCACGTGCGGCATGACCGGGTGCAGGAGCGCGAGCAGCCGCTCCAGTGCCGCGAGCGCGGTCGCCGCCGCGTCCGGGTCGTCCTCGTACAACCGCGGCTTGATCGCCTCCGCGTACCAGTCGCAGAAGTCGTCGAAGGTGAGGTGGTAGAGCGCATCCGTCGAACCGGCGAACTCGTAGCGTTGCCACGCGTCCTCGACCTCGGCGCGCGTCGCGTCGATACGCGCGAGGATCCAGCGCTCTTCGAGGTCGCGCGGCGCGGCCTCGGAGCCCGCACCCCCGGCGTTCTGGAGGATCAACCGCGACACGTTCCAGAGCTTGTTCGCGAGCTTGCGCCCCTCCTCGATCGCCTTGTACGAGAAGCGGACGTCCTGTGTCGACGAGATCTTGAGCAACCCATATCGGGTCGCGTCTGCGCCGTACTGTTCGATCGGCTCCATCGGGTCGATGCCGTTGCCGAGGCTCTTCGACATCCTGCGACCGTCGAGCGCGAGCACCGTCGAGTGGATGATCACGTCGCCAAACGGGATCTCTTCCATCAGCTCGAGCCCGGAGAAGATCATGCGGTTCTCCCACAGGCGGATGATCTCACGGGCGGTGATGTTGAAGTCTCCGGGGTAGAACCGCCGTAGGTCCGGCGTGTCTTCGGGCCAGCCGAGCGTCGCGAACGGCCAGAGCGCGGACGAGAACCAGGTGTCAAGGACGTCCTGATCCCGCTTGAGCTCCGTCGAGCCGCACTCGGCGCAGGCATCGGGGTTCGACTCCGCGACCGTCGTGTGACTGTTCGCGCAGTACCAGGCCGGGATCTGATGGCCCCACCAGATCTGCCGGGAGATGTTCCAGTCGGGCGCGTGCTCCAAGGAGTCGATGGCGAAGCGGTGCTGCGACTCCGGGTGGTAGCGAACGCGTCTCGAGCGAAGGGCTTCCAACGCCGGCTTCTTGAGCTCTTCCATGCGGCACCACCACTGGAGCGAGATCAGCGGCTCGATCCGGCTCTCGCAGCGCTCGCAGACCGAAATGGTGTGTCGGTACGGCTCGCGCTTCTCGAGCAGGCCGCGCTCCTCGCACCAGGCGAGCACCAACGCACCGGCCTCGCCCTGCGTCATGCCCGCGACCTCGGGGACAGCGCAGTTCATGCGCCCGTCGGGACCGATGACCATCGGCTCGGGGAGCCCGTGCGCGCGCCCGATTTGAAAGTCGGTCGCGTCGTGGCCAGGAGTGACCTTGAGCGCACCCGTGCCGAACTCCGGCTCGACGCGCTCGTCGGCGACGATCGGCACGCGCCGTTCGACGAACGGCACGACCGCTTCCCTGCCGACGAGGTCGCGGTACCGCTCGTCCTCCGGATGGACGGCGACCGCAACGTCCGCGAGGATCGTCGCCGGCCGGACCGTCGCGACGGTGATGTGGCGCTCCTCCCCGGCGAGCGGGTAGCGGATGAAGAAGAGTTCGTCGTCGGTCTCGACGTGGTCGAGCTCGAGGTCGGAGAGCGAACTCTCGTGGTAGGGGCACCAGTTGACGATGCGGTGGTCTCGGTAGAGGTAGCCCTTGCCCCAGAGGTGCACGAAGTACCGCAGCACGGCGCGGACGTACCCCTCGTCCATCGTGAAGCGCTCGCGACGGTAGTCCATCGACGCGCCCATGCGCCGGAACTGGCTCATGATCGTGCCGCCGTACAGGCGCAGCCACTCCCAGACGCGCTCCTCGAACGCGTTGCGGCCCAGCGCTTGACGTGAGCCACCCTCCCGCTCGAGAGCTTTCTCGACCACGCTCTGCGTTGAGATTCCGGCGTGGTCGTACCCGGGCTGGAAGAGGCAGTTGTGCCCCTGCATGCGTCGCCAGCGGATCAGCGTGTCGGCGAGCGCGAGCTGGAGCGCGTGGCCGAGGTGCAGCTCACCAGTGACGTTGGGAGGCGGGAACGCGACGACGAACGTCTCTCGCGGGTCGTCGGCCTCGGCCGCGTACAGGCGCTCCTCCTCCCAGGTCTGCTGCCAGCGCCTCTCGACGCCCTCGGGGCTGTAGAGCGGATCCATGGGCGGTGAGTCTAGAAAGGAGGGGTCGCGGCGCGGGTCTACGTTTAGACGCGGACGCGCCGCGGGGTTACCGGGGACAACGAGGAAGCCTTCGCATCGCGACGCATCGGCCGAGAGTAGCAGATATCTCATTTGATATCGTGGCCAAATGACCGCAGGCGAGCTCCTCCGCGAGACGCGGCGACGCCACCGCTTGACCCAGCGTCAGCTCGCCGCGAGAGCGCGGACGTCGCAGGCGGCGATCTCCCGGATCGAGCGCGACGTCGTCTCTCCTTCGATAGCGACACTCGCCGAGCTCCTGTGGCTGATGAACGAGGAGCTCGTGCTCGCCGCGGAACCTGTCGACTGGGGCTTTGACGTGACGCTCAACCGAGCGCGACTCGCCATGTCCCCCGACGAACGAGTGCGACGAGGAGTCGTTCACTCCCGCCGCATGAATGAGATCAGGGGAGTCGCGCAGCGTGTCAGATCCTGAGTTCGATCCGGGGCCGATCTTCGAGGTGCTCGACCGACACGGCGTGAACTTCGTGGTCATCGGAGGCCTCGCCGGAGTCGCACACGGGTCGGCGTACAACACCGAGGATGTCGACGTCGCCTACGAGCGATCGCAGGAGAACCTTTCGAGGCTCGCCGGGGCACTCGTGGAACTCGGTGCGACGCTCAGGGGTGCACCGCCTGGACTGCCGTTCCAGCTGGACGCGCAGACCCTTGGCGCCGGAATGAACTTCACCTTCGACACGCGCTACGGCTCATTCGACATCCTCGGCGAGCCCGCTGGAGCACCGCGCTATGAAGAGCTGCGCAACGCGGGCTCGTCGGAAGTCCTGTGGGGTGTCACCATTCGCGTAGCGTCACTCGACCATCTCATTGCGATGAAAGAAGCGGCTGCACGCCCCAGGGATCTGACCATGGCCGCTGAATACCGGACGATTGCGGACTTGCGACGCGCCCGCGACGAAGAGGGTTAAGAGAGCACGAGGATCGTGCTCGTCGCATGGGCGTAGAGCCGGCCCGCTTCGTCTTCGATCCGAGCCTCGGTCGTCGCCACACGCCGGCCCGGGTGAAGGACCGATCCGATGCAGCGCACGAGTCCGGTGTCAATCGTCATCGCCCGCGTGAAGTTCGCCTTCAGCTCGAGCGTCGTCCAACCGACGCCGGCGTCGAGCGTCGTCACGAACGCGAGCCCCATGGCCGAGTCCAGCAGCGTCGTCGTCAGACCGGCGTGGACGGTGCCGATCGGGTTGTAGTGGTACTCCGCCGGCTCGCATTCGAACACCGCACGCCCGGGAGTCGCCTCGACGAGGCGGAATCCGAGCGTCTCCGCGATCGGCGGGGACGGCAGCTCGCCCGCGGCCATCATCTGCATCAGCTCGAGGCCGGAGCTCCCGGCCATGCGCTCGGACAGCGCGAGCGGGTCTTCCCAGGTGTAGGTTCGCGTGCGCTCCTCGGCCATGTCGAGACGCTAGCGACCGACGGCGTAGCCCTGCACCCCGCGCGGGTTCGCCGCTGCCTTCAAGAGCCCGTCCGGCTCGCGCGCGACCGCCGTAACTCGCCCCAGCGACCACGGCGGCCAGAGCGTGACGTCGTGCCCGCGCCCCTGGAGGTCGGCGACGGCGCGCGAGCTGAAGCGCGACTCGAGCGCGAGCGACTTCGGGACGAACCCACGTGGGTAGAAAGACGAGATCAGGTGGTCGGTGTGGAACTCCGGCGCGTCGATTGCCGCCTGCAGGTCGAGGCCGAGGTCGACGTGACGGAGGAAGACGTGGAGCGCCCATTGCTCCTGCTGGTCTCCTCCGGGCGTTCCCCACGCCAAGTACGGCTTTCCATCGCGGAGCGCAAGCCCCGGGCAGAGCGTCGTCCGCGGCCGGGCGCCCGGCCGGAGCGACGACGGAAGCCCCTCTTCGAGCCAGAACATCTGCGCGCGAGTGCCGAGGGGCCAGCCGAGCGCCGGAATCACCGGCGAGCTCTGGAGCCAGCCGCCGCTCGGGGTTGCCGAGAACACGTTTCCGAAGCGGTCGGCGATATCGAGGTGCACGGTGCCGCGACTCGGCTCGCCTGCTCCTATCGTCGTGGTTGCCTCGCGGATCTGCGGCAGTCGCCCGAAACCGGGCCGGTACTCCTCGGACGCATCCTCGCCGACGAGCGCGCGCCGCTCGTTCGAGTACTCCTCCGAGAGGAGGATGTCGAGCCGCACCTCCGCATCGCCGTACAGGGCGTCGCGGTCTGCGAAGGCGAGCTTGGCGCACTCGGTGACGACGTGCACGAACTCCGCTTGCGACAGGTCGACGAGGTCGTATCCCTGGAGCAGGGCCAGCTGCTGGAGCCCGACCGCGCCCGCCGCCCAAGGACGCGTCTTGCAGACGGTGAGGTCGCGATAGTCGAAGGTCGCGGGCGACTCGATCGTCGCCTCCCAGGAGGCGAGGTCGTCACCGGTCAGGAGGCCACCCTCTGCGGCGCAGAAGCGATCGATCTCCTCGGCCACGAAGCCTTCGTAGAACGCGAGCCGCGCGCGCTCGATCTCCTTCTCCCGAGATCCACCGCGACTCTCCTCCACGATGCGGCGGTACGTCTGCGCGAGCGCGGGGTTCCGAAAGAGCCTTCCCGCGGGCGGCGCAGGCAGATAGAGCTCCCGCGACCCGGGCCAGCCGACGAGCAGATCTTCCGTCCGCTCGATGGTTGCGTGGATCCGCTCGTGCAGCGGATAGCCGTTCTCGGCGTACCCGATCGCCAGCTCGAGCACGTCCTCGAGCCGCCAGGTCCCGAACTCGCGGAGAAGGAGCAGCCACCCGCCGAACGCACCCGGCACGCATGCGGCAAGCACGCCGGTCCCGGGGATCAGCTCGTGGCCGAGCTCGCGAAAGCGCTCGATCGTGGCAGCCGCTGGCGCCACCCCTTGTCCACACAGCACGAGCGGCTGGCCCCGCTTCTCCGCCCAGAAGACCGCCGGCATCTCCCCGCCGGGCCCGTTCAAATGCGGCTCGACCACCTGTAGGACGAACCCCGTGGTCACCGCGGCGTCGAAGGCGTTCCCACCCCGCTCGAGCACCGACATCCCTGCCGCGGAAGCGAGCCAATGGGTGGAGGCGACCATCCCGAAGGTGCCGCGCAGCTCCGGCCTCGTCGTGAACATGGCGTGACTCTAGTAACTCACCCCCGTACTCTTCGCGGATGCTCGCGTGCAGACGCTGCGGCAAGGAGAACCCCGAGGGCGCGAGCTTCTGCAACGCGTGCGCCGCGCCGCTCGCCGAGCCTGGCGGCACTGCCGAGGAGCGTCGTGTCGTCTCCGTCGTGTTCGTGGATCTCGTCGGTTTTACTTCCCGATCCGAAAAACTCGACCCGGAAGACGTCCGGGCGATCCTGACGCCGTATTACGAACGCGTGCGCTCCGAGCTCGAGCGCTTCGGCGGGGTGGTGGAAAAGTTCATCGGAGACGCCGTGATGGGCGTCTTCGGTGCACCCAAAGCCTTCGGCGACGACCATGAGCGGGCCGTCCGGGCGGCGCTTGCAGTTCGAGATTGGGCAGGTGAAGACGGGCTCGAGGTCCGGATCGCGGTGAACACCGGCGAGGCGATCGTCGACCTCGAGGCGCGAATCGGGCACGGCCAGGCGATGATCGCCGGTGATGTCGTGAACACCGCAGCACGTCTTCAGTCCGCCGCTCCGGTCGGCGCGGTGCTCGTCGGCGAGGACACGTACCTGAGCACGCGCACGATGATCGAGTACCAGCCTGCGTTTCAACCAGTCAAGGCCAAGGGCAAGGCGGAGCCCGTGCGTGCGTGGATCGCAGTGCGCGCCGGGGTGCCGGCCGGCGAGCGTCCGCTGATGCCCGTCCCAATGGTCGGACGGGTCCATCAACTCGAGGTTCTCACAGGAATCTGGGAGCGAGTCACGACCGACCGACGTCCCCACCTCGTCACCGTCTTCGGGCCGGCGGGCATCGGCAAGTCGCGTCTGTCGCTCGAGCTCATGGAGCATGTGGGGTCGCAGGACGCCCGCGTCCTGCGAGGACGATCGACGCCCTACGGCTCGTCGAGCCCGTACGGCGCCTTCGCCCAGCACGTGAAGCAAGTCGCGCGCGCGTACGACAGCGACGAGCTATCGGAGGCCCGCGCAAAGCTCGACGCCGCGGTCACCGAGATCGTCGGCGCCGAAGCGGCGGAGGAGCATTCGGCACACCTCGCGCTGCTTATCGGGCTCGGTGACGACGGAGACGTCGCAGACCGCGAGACGCTGTTCTTCTCCGCACGCATCCTCGTCGAGTCCCTGGGCGCCGAAGGGCCGACACTCCTGCTGTTCGAGGACATCCATTGGGCGGACTCCAGCCTGCTCGACCTCCTCGAAACACTCGCTGCGCGCGTTCGCGACGTGCCCGTGCTGTTCCTCGCGCTCGCCAGGCCGGAACTGCTCCACGAGCGTCCAGGCTGGGCGGGCGGTCTTCCCGCTTACACAGCGCTCCCCCTGGACCCGCTCACGGGCGATGACGCGCGGGAGCTTGCGAAGCTCCTCCTGGTCCGCTTCCAGGCGCTGGAAGACCCGGCCGACACGGTCGCCGAGACGGCGGAGGGCAATCCTCTGTTCATCGAGGAGCTTGCGGCGTCGCTGGCCGAGAAGTCGACTACCGAAGGACACGAGCTGCCCACGAGCATCCGCGCGATCGTTGCCGCCCGCCTCGACGCGCTGCCCGCCGAGGAGCGAAGCGTCCTCGTCGACGCCTCGGTCGTCGGCCGTGTCTTCTGGCGAGGGGCGCTCTCCCGCATCTCCACGCGTGATGAGCTCTCGACCCTGCTCGGCTCCCTCGAGGAGCGAGACTTCATCCGCCGGGAGGCCGTCTCGCGGATCCGCGGCGACCAGCAGTTCGCGTTCAAGCACGCGCTGATCCGTGACGTCGCGTACCAACGGCTTCCCCGCGCAGCCCGCCGCGACCGGCACCTGGCCATCGCAGAGTTCCTCGAGGAGACAACGGGAGAGATGGGACAATCCGAGGAGGCGCTCGCCCATCACTGGCGCGAAGCCGGTGAGAGCCAGCGAGCAGTGGGCCATCTGCTCGCCGCAGCGGATCAGGCCGGACGCGGATGGGCGAAGGAACACGCTCTCGCGCTCTACTCGCAGGCGCTCGAGCTCATCCCGGAAGAGGACGTGAAACAGCGCCGGTCGATCAGGCTCCGGCAAGCGGTCACGGCGCAAGCGCTCCAGCACATCATCCAGGCTGACGTCGAGCGCCCGGAACCCGGCAGCTACTGAACGGGGTCGTCGATGAGCGGGAAGTCGCCCGGCGTGACATCCCCCGCAATCTCGTAGATCTCCTGGATGAAGTGATCTCCGAGTAGCTGCGAGTGCTCCCTGACCATGTCCTCGGTCGGTGCCGAGTAGACGCAGTACGACTTCGGCGTTCCCTCGCCGTCGATGACGACGTGACTGTGCTCCCACGTGATCTCGGGGAAGCGGTGGTGCCCGATCGCCTTCGAGCGCGTCGCGACCGTGGGAAGGGTGTCGAGGTCCACGGTGTACGTTCGTTCGATCAAATATCTGGGCACCGGCGGATCCTAACCGAACCTTCTCTTCGCGCGACTGGGCGAAACTGCTCGGGTGGTAGACATACGGATCTTGGACGACGCTACGCGGACTCTTCAGCGAGCTCTTCGAGCTCGTCGTCCACGCCTTCGGCGCTCGTCAGGAGCGTCGGTTTGAGACCCTTGGAGATGGTCTCTTTCGTGATCACGCACTTGGTCACGTCCGTGCGAGAGGGGAGCTCGAACATCACATCGAGGAGCGCAAGCTCGATGATCGAGCGCAGCCCGCGCGCGCCGGTCTCTCGCGCGAGCGCGCGATCGGCGATCTGCCAGAGGGCGTCCTCCGTGAAGACGAGGTCGATGGAGTCGTAACCGAAGAAGCGCTGGTACTGCTTGGTGAGCGCGTTACGCGGCTCGGTCAGGATCTCGACAAGATCCTCCTTCGTCAGTTGGTGCACCGCCGAGATGACCGGGAGGCGTCCGACGAACTCGGGGATGAGCCCGAACGCCATCAGATCCTCGGGCATGACGTGCGTCAGGAGCTCGGCGCCTTCCTCCGAGTTGCGCGACCGGATGTCGGCGCCGAAGCCGACCGTGTTCTTCCCGATGCGGCGCTCGATGATCTTGTCGAGGCCCGCGAACGCTCCCCCGCAGATGAAGAGGATGTTCGTCGTGTCGATCGACAAGAACTCCTGGTGCGGATGCTTGCGTCCTCCTTGTGGCGGCACCGAGGCGACCGTGCCCTCCAGGATCTTGAGAAGCGCCTGCTGGACGCCCTCACCCGAGACGTCGCGCGTGATGGACGGGTTGTCCGCCTTGCGCGCGATCTTGTCGACCTCGTCGATGTAGATGATTCCGGTCTCGGCCTTCTTGATGTCGAAGTCCGCTGCCTGGATCAGCTTCAGGAGGATGTTCTCCACGTCCTCGCCGACGTAGCCAGCCTCCGTAAGCGCCGTCGCATCCGCGATCGCGAACGGGACGTTCAGGATGCGAGCGAGCGTCTGGGCAAGCAGCGTCTTGCCGCAGCCGGTGGGCCCGAGCAGGAGGATGTTCGACTTCGCGAGCTCGACCTCCGCGTCCTCGAAACCCATGCGCACCCGCTTGTAGTGGTTGTAGACCGCCACTGCGAGCGTGCGCTTGGACTCCTCTTGCGAGACGACGTAGTCGTTCAGGACGGAGTAGATGTCGAGCGGCTTCGGGAGGTTGTCCAGGTCGAGCTGGGTCGGCGCCGTCAAGTCCTCATCGATGATCTCGTTGCAGAGATCGATGCACTCGTCGCAGATGTAGACGCCAGGTCCAGCAATCAGCTTTTTGACCTGTCGTTGGCTCTTGCCGCAAAAGCTGCAGAGGAGCTGCTCGTTACCCTCGCTTGCCCGAGCCATCCCGTATCTCCTTTTACTCCCGTTACGCCTTGGGCGCAAGAGCGGAATCCGCTAGCGCAGATTCCGATCGCGCGAAAATCCCTAAAGGCCGCCGCTTCGCGGCGGCTGCGTCGGCTCTAAGGTTGGTTGTCTCCATACGCGTCAATGGTGCTCGATGACACGGTCGATGATCCCGTACTCCTTGGCCTCCTGCGCGGTCATGTAGAAGTCGCGATCCATGTCTTTGGAGACCTTCTCGATCTCCTGGCCGGTGTCTCGCGACATGATCTCCTCCATTAGCCGCTTGAGGCTGATTACCTCCCGCGCCTGGATCTCGATCTCGGTCGGCTGACCGTGGAACCCCGATGATCCCTGGTGGATGAGGATCTTCGAGTGCGGCAGCGCGCTCCGCTTTCCCGGCGTGCCACCCGCGAGGATGGTCGCTCCCATCGACATCGCCATGCCCACGCAGGTCGTCTGCACGTCCGGCTTGATGTACTGCATCGTGTCGTAGATCGCGAGGCCCGCGTACACGATTCCTCCGGGCGAGTTGATGTACATCGAGATGTCCTTGTCCGGATCCTCCGACTCGAGATGGAGGAGCTGGGCGACGACGAGGTTCGCGATCTGATCGTCGATCGGGGTGCCGAGAAAAATAATCCGCTCGTTGAGCAGACGCGAGTAGATGTCGAACGAACGCTCGCCTCGCGAGGTTTGCTCGATGACCATCGGAATCAACGGACTCATGAAGGCTCCTTGCTGCCGGGGATCCACAACTTCGTCTCTCCCGCGGGCTTTTCCTTGTCGGGGGTCCACAGCTTGTCTCTCGCCTCGGCGAGGTCGGGGGCGATCGGGGTAACGTCTCGAGCCAACCGATCGAGCGCGGCGCGGAGGCGCAGATCCTCACGGATCGATTCCTGCTGCCCGTGTTCCCAGACATCTTCGACGAGGGCGTCCGGGTCCTCGCCCGCTTGCCCGGCTTCCTCGCGAAGATACGCCCTGACCTCGTCGTCCGAGACCTCGATTCCGGCTCGCTCGGCGAGCGCCTCGAGCGCGAGCTCCCGGGCGATGGAAACGGCGGCCTCGAGCACGAACTGGCGCTGGATCTCCTGCGGGTTTGCTCCACTCGCGGCGATGTAGGTCTCGAGCGAGACTCCACGCCGCTCCAGCGAGCGGACGAATCCCGTGAGCAGATCGGCTGCACGCGAGGACACCAGCGGAGGCGCCGGCTGCACCTTCGACTCCTCCACTAGCGCGTCGACCGCTGCGACGCGGTAGGCGGCGTCGATCTCGCCGTCGAGCTGGGCGCGCAGCGTGGCCTCGATGCTCTGCCGAAGCTCGTCCAGGGTGTTGAACTCGCTGGCCGCGCGCGCGAGCTCGTCGTCCAGGGGCGGCAGGATCTTCTCCTGCACCTCGCGGACGGTGACCTCGACCGTGTCGCTCGTACCGTCGCCGCGCTCGAACGAGACATCTTTCGTCTCGCCGGCGGACGCACCGATGAGCGCCGCCTCGAGCTCGCCCGTGAGCCGGCCCGCGCCGAGCTCGACCACTGTGTCGCGTTGCGCCTCGCCCTGGGGATCGACGAGATCGACAACGAGCGTGTCCCCTGCGCGGGCGGAACGGCCGTTGGCGGGCACGAGCTCGGCAACCGACTCCTGCAGCGCCTCGAGCTCGGCTTCGACCGCCTCAGGCGGCACATCCGCCTCCACCCGCGGCACCTGCAGCTGCGTCCAGTCGCCGATCTCGGGGAGCGCCTGCACCTCGACCGTCGCGGCGAAGCTCCAGCCGTCGTCGGCGGTACCGGGGAGCTCGAACTCGTACTCGGGCTCGGCGACTGGGCGCACCCGGTTGCGGGAGGCGGCGCTCCAGAACCAGCCGCCGATGTGACTGTCCACCGCCTCACGGTAGATCCGGTCCTTGCCGAGACGGGAGACGAGAACCTGCTGCGGGATCTTCCCCGAGCGGAACCCTGGAATCTTGACGCTCTCGGCGAGGTCGGAGATCGCATGCTCGACCGCATGCTTGACCTGGTCGGGCGAGACCTCGACGGTCAGGCGAACGCGGTTCTCTCCGAGCTCTTGCAGCTGCGTGGACACGGAGCCATTCAACCAGCCTGGGCTAGGGTCACGCGGGATGGAGCGATACGACGTGGTCGTCGTCGGGGTCGGCGGGATGGGAAGCGCGACGCTCTATCACCTCGCCCGCCGTGGGAAGCGCGTGCTCGGCCTCGAGCGTTTCGACATCCCGAACGAGCTCGGCTCCTCGCACGGGATAACGCGCATCATCCGGCTCGCCTACTTCGAGCACTCCGCGTACGTCCCGCTGATCCGCCGCGCTTACGAGCTCTGGTGGGAGCTCGAGTCCGAGGCCGGGGAGCAGCTCCTGCACGTGACCGGCGCGGTCGAGGGCGGGCCCAGGATCTTCGAGGGGGCGCTCCGCTCATGCCACGAGCACGACCTGCCGCACGAGACCCTCGACGGGCGCGAGATCCGCCGGCGCTTTCCCGGGTACCGGCTCCCGCCCGAGCTCCCCCTCGTATACCAGCCGGACGGTGGCTTTCTCCTTCCCGAGCGCTGCATCGTCGCCCACGCCGCCGAGGCGACCGCGCGCGGGGCGGTCATCGAGACGAACGAGCGCGTCCTCGAGTGGAGCGACGGCGAGAACGGGGTGCGCGTGCGCACCGACCGCCGCACGGTCGAAGCCGAGAGGATCGTCTTCACCGCGGGCGCCTACTCGCAGGAGGTCGCCCGACTTCCGCCCGGCTCGGTCACAGCGCAGCGCCAGGTGCTCGCCTGGTTCCAGCCGTTCGCGCCCGATCTGTTCACTCCCGCTCGCTTTCCGGTGTTCAACGTCGCGCTCGAGGAGGGGCACCTCTACGGGTTCCCCGAGTTCGGCATTGCGGGCTTCAAGGTCGGGTTCTACGACCCGAGCGGCGAGCGCGCGGAGCCAGACCGCATCTCGCGGGCGACGACGCCCGCGGACGAAAGCGTGCTCCGGCCGTTTGCAGAGCGCTATTTCCCGGCCGGATCCGGGCCGACGCTGGCGCTGAAGGCGTGCCTCTTCGAGCTCTCTTCCGACGAGCACTTTCTCATCGACCGCCATCCCGAGAGTGAGCTCGCAGTCTTCGGCGCCGGGTTCTCCGGACACGGCTTCAAGTTCTGCTCGGTCGTGGGAGAGATCCTGGCCGATCTCGCACTCGACGGCGAGACGCGCCACGACATCGAATTCCTGCGCCTCGCGCGCTTCGGATAGTCGAGTTCTGCGCCTCGGGCGCTGCTGGGGTCGGCCGCCGCCACTCGGGGAGTCACGCGACCGACTTCACACCCCGGCGACTCCGGATCCCGGGCTCCACATGAAGGGGTCTTGTGCTC
>JALZOK010000086.1 GCA_030857225.1 Actinomycetota bacterium | reverse complement strand
TCCGATACCCGACCATCGAAGACGGCGCCTACCGAGGGCCTCGCCAGGCGCCGCACTTCGCCTGCTCCAGGGTCGACGAGCATCCAATCACCAGCACGCGCGAGAAAAACGGTGGATCGAGGCTTAGGCGCGGATGAGCGCGGCGACGAGCTCGGCGGTCTCGGTCGGGGTCGTGCCCACACGGATCCCACGCGCCTCGAGGGCGTCCTTTTTCGCCTGCGCCGTACCGGCCGAGCCCGAGATGATCGCACCGGCGTGGCCCATCGTCTTGCCGGGCGGTGCCGTGAAACCGGCGATGTACGCGACGACGGGCTTCGACATCTCGGCCTCGATGAACGCCGCAGCCTTCTCCTCCTCGTCGCCGCCGATCTCCCCGACCATCACGACCTGCTCGGTCTGCGAATCGGCCTCGAAGAGCGAGAGCAGGTCGACAAAGGACGAGCCGACGACCGGGTCCCCCCCGATTCCGACGATGGTCGAGTTGCCCAAACCGAGCTGGGTCAACTCGTGCCCGATCTGGTAAGTGAGCGTGCCGGAACGGGAGACAAGTCCGACGGATCCCTCCCGGAAGATCTCGGCGGGGATGATCCCGACGTTGGCCTGTCCGGGTGAGAGCGCGCCGGGGCAGTTCGGTCCGATCAGCGTCACGCCACGAGCGTGCACATACGCGTGGATCCGGAGCATCTCGTGCACCGGCACCCCTTCGGTGATGCAGATGATCGTCCCAACACCGGCATCGACCGCCTCGTACATCGCGTCCGCGGCAAACGGCGCGGGCACGAAGACCATCGCCGTGTTCGCACCGGCGTCGGAAACCGCCGTGGCGACCGTGTCGAAGATCGGGATTCCCTCGACGTCCTGCCCACCCTTCCCGGGGGTCACTCCGGCGACCACCTGTGTCCCGTGCTCACGGTTCCGAAGTCCGTGAAAGCGCCCTTCTGAGCCGGTCAGTCCCTGAACGACGAGTCTCGTGTCTCGGTCGACGAGAATTGCCATTAGACGGCCGCCAGCTCCACGGCCCGCCGCGCGCCGTCGAGCATCGTCGCTTCTGTGTGCAGGTTCGACCCGTCCGCGTCGCGAAGCAGGCGGCGACCCTCTTCGGCGTTCGTCCCATCCAGCCGGACAACGATCGGAAGCTTGATCGTCATCTGCTCGAGCGCCTGCAGGATGCCGCGCGCGACCTCGTCGCAGCGCGTGATCCCACCGAAGATGTTGAAGAAGGTCGCACGCACCTGATGGTCTTTCGTGATGACCTCGAGAGCGTCGACGACGCCCTGGGCGTCGCCACCTCCGCCGAGATCGCAGAAGTCCGCCGGCCGCCCTCCGACGAACGTGACGACGTCGACGGTAGCCATCGTCAGCCCCGCTCCGTTACCCAGCACCCCGACGTCGCCGTCGAGCTTGACGTACGTGACGTCCTTCTCGCGCGCAAGCGCCTCCAGCGGCTCGGCGGCGTCGACGTCACGCATCTCCGCGATCTCCGGATGACGAAAGAGCGCGTTGTCGTCAACTGTGAACTTCGAATCGAGCGCACGAACTTCGCCGTCTGTTGTCACAACGAGTGGGTTGATCTCGCAAAGCATGGCCTCGCAACCGACGAACGCCTCGTAGAGCTTGCCGATGATGGCGACGATCTGCTTCTGCTCCGCCGGGTCTTCGACGCCCGCCTGATAGACGAGTCGCCGCGCGTGCCACGGGTGATAGCCCTCCAGCGGATCCACGTGCAGTCGCGCCAGGGCGTCTGGACTCGATGTCGCGACCTCTTCGATGTCGATTCCCCCCTGGGTCGTGAACATGAAGAGCGGCTGCTTGGCGCTGCGATCGAAAGCGACGGAGAGGTAGTACTCGCGCGCGATGTCCGACGCGCGTTCCACCCACACCTTTCTGACGGTATGACCGCGGATGTCCATTCCGAGGATCTCCCCGGCACGCTCGGATGCATCCGCAGGTGTGTCTGCGAGCTTGATTCCGCCGGCCTTGCCGCGCCCGCCGACCAGCACCTGCGCCTTGACGACAACCTGTCCCCCGAGCTCCTCCGCCGCCGCGCGCGCCTCGCCGGCGCTCGTCGCAAGCCGACCCTCTGACACCGGGATCCCGAAGCGCCGGAAGAGCTCCTTCCCCTGGAATTCGTGCAGGTCCAAAGCGCGGGCGAGTCTACCCGGCCCGGCGCCGGCCGGAGCGGATCGGCCGCGTGTGCGAGCATGACCCGGTGAGCCGGAAGACCATTCTCATCCTCGTCGCGCTCGGAGCCGCCGCGGCCGGCTTCACCTTCTCGACGGCTGCGAAACGGCTCCAAGGCGAGGAGCCGGCCGCCGAGGCGAGCGTCGCCGCGAGCCCGCAGACCGTGTCGCTCGACTGGCGCGAGACACACGGCGTCTCCGGAGAGCAGCTCGTGTTCTCGGTCGAGTCGCTGCAGGTGACGTCCGACGGCTGGCGCGTCAGCCTAGCCCTCGAAAATCGCTCGTCGGTCGCGTATGAGCTGGGCGATCCACGGACGACCTTGAACCGCTCATTCGGGCTTAGGCTCTTTTCCACCGGGAGTCTCGACGAGGTCGAAGAACGGATGGCCGACGGCACGCTCCCGGCGGTCCGTTCCGCCGTGCGCTACACGCCGAGCCTGCCGGCGATCTTGGAGCCCGATGCGTCCTGGCGTGGGACGATCTCGGCGCCGGGAGCGCTCTCAGCTGGGAGTTGGGTGCGTGTCGTGTTCGGCACCCTGGTGTCGGCCGGCAACCCCCCTGAAGAGCTGGGAGAGAACGTCGTTTGGATCACCGATAGCGCGTACCGGCTCCGCTCGTAGCAGAGCCAGGCTCGACAACGAGACGGGCGACAAGAGCTTTTTGACGCTCGGGCTCCGCGCCACAACTGGCCGGGACGAGCGGGCCGTCGATCTCGTCGACCGTCGCCGCGTGCTCGACCTCGTTCCGGCTGCGGAAGCGTACGACCGAGCCGTTCATAGCCAGGAGACGGAGATCGTCGACGGCGTCGAGCCCGAACTCTTGCCTGATCGCCTGCTCTGCCGCCTGGACTCGAGGCTCATAGCACGTTCGCCCGCGGTAGTGGTCGAGCTCGATTCGTCCTTCGAGCGCGCGCGAAACCACGCGAGCCGCGTTGTCCGCGTCCACTCGGCCCAGCTGCACGCCCGCAGGAAGCACGAGCACGTTCGCGGCGAAGCGGTGGCCGCCCTGATGGGACGAGAGCCAGAGCCGGTCGTCGCCGACCTCAGCGGCAAGCGTCCCGTAGACCGCAGTCCCACGGAGCGCACAGCACGCGTCGCGCGTCCCGTGCCCGCAGACGAGAACGAGCGACCCGGCCACAAGCTCCCCTTCGGTCTCGAGATCGACGCGCGCCAGGTCGTCGTGGCTCACGAGCTCGATTCGGCGCACCTCGGCTTCCGTCTCTTCCGCTCGGATCACGAAGGCCGCGGGACGGCGCACTGACCGGCCCTGCCGCCGAAGAAAGAGAATGCGCGATCGAGGAGTCCGCGCGAGCCAGTCGGCGACGGCTTCGTGCGCCGCGGCCGGCAGCGTGCCTCCGGTTGCGACATCGCGTCCCCACGTTCCAGGAACCTCGACGAGCAGCCATTGGTCGGCTGTCGACGCAGTAGCCGCGAGCGGCTCGTCGGCCGCTCGAGAGCGGTCTGAGCAGCGGGTTCCCGTCACGCTCACGCTGGGGCGACCTCGCTTTCGATGACGCAGATGAGGTCGCCGTGCGCGACCTGCTCGCCGGGACTGACGCGTAGCCCGGCCACGAGCCCCGCCCGGTGAGCCACGATCTCGTTCTCCATCTTCATGGCCTCGACGACACAAATCAGCGCCCCCGCAGCGATCTCATCGCCGTCGACCACCGCGACCTCGAGCACGGTACCCTGCATCGGACTGGCGACCGCATCCGTCGCCTCGCCACCGAGACCCGCGCTCCGCGCCTTGTGTCGCCGCGCGAGCTCAGCCCACGCGGGCTCCCGAGTGTGGACGCGGAGCTCGTGCCGGCGGCCGTCGAGCTCGACTTCCAGGGTCCGCGCGCGGGTCCGACTGCCGCCGTCCGGCGCGCGCTCTACTCTTGTTTTCTCATGAGACAACTCATCGTCAAGCTTCTGCGCCCGCTCGGCAAGCTCCTCGGACTCCACGAGACCCCGACAGGTCTCGCCTCGGACGAAGCAAGGCGAGGACAGGAGCGCCCGGTGGAAGCCGATGAGCGTCTTCGGGCCCTCGATGACGAATTCCTCGAGCGCGCGCAGCGCCCGGCGACGGGCTCGCTCTCGGTCGAAGTCGTGGACGACGAGCTTCGCGATCAGCGGGTCGTACAAGTCCGAGATCGCATCTCCTGCCCGAACACCGGAATCCACGCGCACGCCGATCCCTCCCGGCTCACGGTAGGCCTCGATGCGGCCAGGAGTCGGCAGGAAGCCGTGCGCGACGTCTTCGGCGTTGATACGGCACTCGATCGCATGGCCGCGCAGGACGATGTCTTCCTGGGCGAGGGAAAGAGGCTGGCCCGCAGCGACCAGAATCTGCTCGCGCACGAGATCGATTCCGGTCACGGCCTCGGTGACCGTGTGCTCGACCTGGATGCGCGTGTTCATCTCCAGGAAGTAGTACGAACCGTCCGGCGTCAAGAGCCCTTCGATCGTCCCGGCCGACTGGTACCCGACAGCGCGCGCAGCGTTGACCGCGACCGCGCCGATCCGCTCTCGCAGCTCGCGGCCGACGGCGGGAGAGGGTGTCTCCTCGACGAGCTTCTGATGGCGACGCTGGATGGTGCAGTCGCGCTCACCGAGATGGACGACGGCGTCGTGGGCGTCGGCAAGGATCTGCACCTCCACATGCCGAGGGTCGTCGAGATAGCGCTCGACGTAGACCGCCGCATCGGCGAAGTAGGCCTTGCCCTCCCGTTGCGCCGCCTCGTATGCGCGCTCGACCTCATGAGGCGAGCGGGCGATCCTCAATCCCTTTCCCCCGCCCCCGGCAGACGCCTTGATCGCAACGGGGTAACCGATCTCGGTCGCGACGGCGAGCACGTCGGCCGCGCTCTGGGCCGGCTCCGTGGATCCGGGGACGATCGGAACACCCGCGGCGTGCATCCGCTTCCGGGCCGCGATCTTCGACCCCATCGCCTCGATCGCCGCCGGCGGAGGGCCGATCCAGACGAGACCGGACTCGATCACCTTGCGTGCGAACGCCGCGTTCTCCGCCAGAAACCCGTACCCGGGATGGATCGCAGCCGCTCCGGCACGCATCGCCGTTTCGATGACCCTGTCCCCGCGCAGGTAGCTGTCTGCGGCCGGTCCGAATCCGATCAGATGGGCCTCGTCCGCAGAGGAGGCATGCAACGACCGCCGATCCGGCTCGGAGTAGACCGCAACCGTGGAGATCCCGAGCTCGCGCAGTGTCCGAAAGACGCGGACCGCGATCTCACCGCGGTTGGCAACGAGAACTTTCGTGAACGGCGGCATCGGAGACGTATTCTCCCGGACGGTGAGCCTCCCGGATCAGCTCACGGTTGCGCGTGTCGCCGCCGTCCCCGTCGTGGTGCTCCTGTTTGCATGGGACTTTCCCAACCACGCCTACTGGGCGACCGCGATCTTCGTCGTCGCGATGGCGACCGACCAGATCGACGGTTGGCTCGCGCGCCGCCGCGGAACCAGCTCGCCGCTCGGGAAGCTCCTCGATCCGGTCGCGGACAAGGTGCTCGTCCTGGCAACTCTCGTCATGCTGATCGGAGAGGGAGTCGCGCCTGCGTGGATGGTCGCGCTGATCGTCGTGCGTGAGATCCTCGTCTCGGGACTCCGGCTCGCTGCTGTCGAGCGCGGGGTCGTGCTCGGCGCACGTGACCTCGGGCGACTCAAGACGTGGGCGCAGGCGGTCGCCGCCACGATCGGCGGATTCGCAGCAGCAGGTGCGTGGAGCGAAGACATCGCGTGGTGGGCGCTCCTCCTCGCGCTCGCGGCGACATGGATCTCGGGACTCGACTACGCGCGGGTCGCGCCACGCGTGCTCCGCGGCGGGCGCGCATAGTCGCCTAGCGTCGCCACGCCGTAGTCCACGGCCTCCGCGGCGGAGACGCTCCTCCACTTGGTGACGGGGCGCTCGGCCTTTGCGTCGAATCCGATTCCGGCTCGTCCCAGGGCGCCTGCGAGCGCCGCCAGCTCGGCAGGGGACAGCGGAGGTACCGCTTCGAGACGCATCAACCCAGGCTACGCGAACCCGGCGAGGGTGCACGAAGTCTCCGCAAGGGAGTACGCCCAGGCACTGCTGACAGAGCTGCGTCCACCGGTCGATGTCCCCGGCGGACCGCGCGAAGCGACAGAGTCGGACCGGGAACTCCTCATCGCGTGGGTTCGCGCTTTCGCAGAGGAAGCCAACCCCGCCGGAGTGCCGGCGCACGTGAACCCGCAGCAGACCGTCGACGCGCGGCTTACTCATGGCGCGGGAGCTTTCGTGCTCTGGGAGCACGACAAGCAGACCGTCTCGCTCGCGGGCTGGGGCGGCGAGACACCGACCGGCGTCCGCGTCGGACCGGTCTACACGCCTCCGCGGCACCGGCGGCGGGGATACGGGAGTGCGATCACCGCAGCGGTGTCAGCGGAGCGCCTGGCGGCCGGGCGGTAGTTCTGTTTCCTGCACACGGACGTTGCGAATCCGACCTCGAACAGGATCTACATGGACATCGGCTACGAGCCCGTCTGCGACTCGCTCGACTATTCATTCGACCCTGGCTAGAGGGGAATGTTGCCGTGCTTCCGCTGCGGCTTCGGCTCGCGTTTCGTCAGCGCCGTCTCGAGAGCAGAGATCAAAACCGGCCGCGTGCGACGCGGCTCGATCACGTCATCGACGTACCCCCGCTCGGCCGCTCGGTACGGATTCGCAAACCGCTCCTTGTAGTCCGCGATTAGTTCTTCCCGCCTCGCATCGGGGTCGTCCGACTCCGCGAGCTCGGAGCGAAACACGATGTTGACCGCGCCCTCCGGGCCCATCACCGCAACCTCGGCCGTCGGCCAGGCTACGTTGAGGTCCGCCCGAATGTGCTTCGACGACATGACGTCGTACGCGCCGCCGTAGGCCTTGCGCGTTATCACCGTGAGTTTCGGCACCGTCGCTTCGGCATAGGCGTAGAGCAGCTTCGCTCCGTGTCGAATGATCCCGCCCCACTCCTGCGCCGGTCCGGGAAGAAAGCCGGGCACGTCGACGAAGGTCACGAGCGGAATGTTGAACGCATCGCATGTGCGAACGAATCTCGCGGCTTTGACGGACGCATCGATGTCGAGCACCCCCGCGAGCGCGCCCGGCTGATTCCCGACCACCCCGATCGAGTAGCCACCGAGGCGCGCGAAGCCGCACACGATGTTCTCCGCCCAATGCGGCTGCACCTCGAGGAACTCGGCGTCGTCGACGATCCGCTCGATCACGTGCTTCATGTCATAGGGCTTGTTGGGACTGTCGGGAACGATCGTGTCGAGCGACGCGTCCTCCCGTTCCGCGGGATCCGACGGATACGCGTACGGCGGTGGATCGACGTTGTTCTGGGGAAGAAACGAGAGCAGGTAGCGGGCCTCCTCCAGACATGTCTCCTCGTCAGACGCCGTGAAGTGCGCGACTCCCGACTTCGTCGCATGCGTCGCCGCGCCGCCGAGCTCCTCGAAGCTGACGTCCTCGCCGGTGACGGTCTTCACGACATCGGGCCCCGTGATGAACATGTACGAGGTCTTCTCCACCATCAGCACGAAGTCGGTCATCGCCGGCGAGTACACCGCCCCACCCGCACACGGCCCCATGACAAGGGAGATCTGCGGTACCACGCCCGATGCCTGGACGTTCCGCCAGAAGATCTCCGCGTAGCCCGCGAGCGAGACGACCCCTTCCTGGATACGGGCCCCGCCCGAGTCGTTGATCCCGATCACCGGGCAGCCGTACTTCACGGCCATGTCCATCACCTTGCAGACCTTCTCGGCGAAGACCTCCGAGAGCGAGCCTCCGAAGACGGTGAAGTCCTGGGAGAAGACGAAGACCTTGCGATCGAGAATCGTCCCGTACCCGGTCACGACCGCGTCGCCCCAGGGCCTGTTCTCTCGCATGCCGAACTCCGCCTCGCGATGTCGAACGAAGCGGTCGAGCTCGACGAACGACCCGGGGTCGAGCAGCTTCTCGAGACGCTCCCGCGCGAGCAGCTTCCCGCGCTCACGCTGGCGCGCCACCTGCTTCTCGCTCCCCGCGTGCAGTGACTCGGCCCGCAGCTCCTCCAGCCAGCGAAGCTTCGCCTCGGTCGTGTCGTGCTTCTCCGCCATCGGCGCCCAGCCTAAAGATCCAGCCGAACGGTGGAGCGATTGACACCAAATCTTGACGCTCGAAGTGCCAGGCACTGTAGAGACGAGCGGTCGCGTTACAGTCGGGCCGTGAGCGGATCCGTTCCTCTCGATCGCTCGACGACGTGGCCGTATGCGGACGGTGAGCCCGGTCCGTTCTCGTACGCCCGGTTCTCGAGCCCCACGGTCGCCGCCGCGGAGGACGCGCTCGGCGAGCTCGACGGGGGAGAAGCCCTTCTCTTCGCCTCCGGCGCCGCCGCATCGACGGCCGTCGTCCTCGCGCTGCTCTCCCCCGGACAGACGGTCGCCGTCGCCGAAGGCGCGTACTACGGAACCGCCGTGCTACTCGATGAACTCGAGCGCTGGGGCCTGAAACAGAAGGGGTTCGACCAAACTGGCCCACCGCCGCCTGACGCCGACCTCGTCTGGATCGAGGCGCCTTCGAACCCGTATCTCACGATGCCCAACTTCGAGGCCGCGGCGGCGCATCCCGCACCGGTCGTCTGCGACTCGACGGCTGCCACGCCGCTCCATGTGCGGCCTCTCGAGCGAGGCTGCGAGATCGCTCTCCATTCCGCGACCAAAGGCCTGGCTGGACATGACGACGCGCTCGTGGGCGCACTCGTCATCCGCGATCCGAAGACAGCGGCGCGGCTGCGAGAGTTTCGATCGCGCACGGGGCCTGTCGCGGCGCCCGATGTCGCCTGGCTCCTCTTGCGCGGGCTCCAGACCCTCGAGGTGCGGGTCGCACGTCAGACCGAGACCGCGAAGGCGATTGCGGAAAGCCTCCGCGGCCATCCCGCCGTGGAGCTCGTCCGTTACCCCGGCTTCGGCTGCCTCCTGTCGTTCGACGTCGCAGACGCAGCCGCGGCTCGCCAGGTCGAGACGAGCACGCGGCTGATCGCGAACGAGTCGAGCCTCGGCGGCGTCACCTCACGAATCGAAGCTCGCTCCCGTTGGGAAGGAACCCGAGTGCCGGCCGGCCTGCTTCGACTTTCGCTTGGCCTGGAAGATCCAGCGGATCTCTGGGACGACCTCTCCCAAGCCCTCAGCTAGAGACTGTTCGCGCGCAGCAACGAGGTCAGCCCACCGAGCGCGTTGGCACGCTGGGGCTGTAGACCGTGCCACTTCGCCTGTGCCGTCCGGCTGACATCGGCGCTCGACCGCGCAGGCTTGCTGATCTGCGCCTTTGCTCTGGCCGGCTGGCTGATCTGCACAGTCGCCCGAGCAGGCTGGCTGAGCTGCACTCTCGCCTGCGCGACCTGACTGACCTGGGTCTGCGCTCGCGCGGGCTGCACACTTGCGGAAGCCTGCTGAGCGAACGCAAACGTTCCGAGCAGCGCCGCGACCGCGGCCACCGTCGCCGGCTTCCGCGCGGACATGTGCGCCTCCACGTCTGCCGTGGCTCGCTCGATGACGTCGTCGGGTGCGCCTGCGACTGCGAGAAACGGTCCGATAGCGACCTCGGGAAGCCCCCAGCCGATCAGCTCTGCTATCGGATCGCGCTCGATCCGCTCCCGGAGCGCGTCGTCAGCGTAGATTCGATCGACCAGCTCGCCGACGCGATCACGGCCTTCCTCCCCTGTCGTCGCGAGATCTGCGAAACCCTCGCTTCGAAGCGTCGTCAAAGGGTCGTCATCCAAAGCCGTGGCGAACGACTTGTCGCCGTACAGTCGCTCGGAGAAGGCGGAGAGCAGCTGGGTGGTCATGTCGAGCTCCTTCCTGGGTTGAACCTCACCTTCAAGACGGACTGGCGAGGCGTCATCTTCCCTCGGATGTCTGCCGGTACCCTTTCTCACATGTCCTTCTTGCGTAGACACGTTGCACTTCCGGCGCCGGAGGTAGCCCTTCCGGGCCGCGGCCCCGAGATGCAGGGTCTTTCCGACCATCTCGTTCTCGGAACGCCACTGACACCGCCCTTTCCCGAAGGAACCGAGCAGGCGATCTTCGGCCTTGGTTGCTTCTGGGGCGCCGAGCGCTTGTTCTGGGAGGCGGCGGGGATGTACACGACGGCCGCCGGCTACGCAGGCGGGTTTACGCCGAACCCGACGTATCAGGAGGTCTGCTCCGGCCGAACCGGGCACACCGAGGTCGTGCTCGCCGTCTTCGACTCTGCCGAGACGACCTACGAGGAGATGCTCCGCATCTTCTGGGAAGGACACGATCCGACGCAGGGGATGCGCCAGGGGAACGACGTCGGCACCCAGTACCGCTCCGCGATCCTCTGGACGACCGACGCGCAACGAGCTGCTGCCCTGGCATCTCGCGAGCGCTTCCAGCGCGAGCTCACGAGCGCGAGGTACGGGTCGATCACGACCGAGATCGCCGAGGCGGGCCCGTTCTACTACGCGGAGCCGTATCACCAGCAGTACCTGGCTGCGAACCCGAACGGCTACTGCGGTCTCGGCGGCACCGGCGTGAGCTGTCCGATGGTCACCGGGCTTCAGACCGCACCGCCGTAGAGGCAACGGGAGCAACCTCGTCTCTACGGTTGTGCCTCCACCGCCGCCGCGACGCTTCCACGTGCGGGCCGATCGCTCGTCAAGCCGGTCCCTCCAGCGAGGCGCTGCGCTATGTAGACGGGGATGATCGAGGCGACGATGACGAACAGCGCGACGACGTTGACGATCGGGAGCTCCGCCGGCCGTGAGAGGGTCGCGAAGATCCAGATGGGAAGCGTCTGCTCGGCGCCCGACGTGAAGATCGTCACCACCACCTCGTCGAACGACAGCGCGAACGCAAGCAACGCGCCGGCCAGCAACGCCGTCCGCATCTGCGGGAACGTCACATAGCGGAACGTCTGCCAGCTGTCCGCCCCGAGATCCGCGGAAGCCTCGTCCAGCGATCCAGCCGTACGCCTGAGCCGCGCGACGGCATTGTTGTAGACGACGACGACGCAAAAGGTTGCATGGCCGATGATGATCGTCGTCAGACCGAAGCTCACCCCGAGCGGCCCGAGGACGTCGACGATCGTCGCCTGCAGCGCCAGGCCGGTGATGATGCCCGGCAGGGCAATCGGGAGGATGACGGCGAACGAGATTACATCTCGCCCGAAGAAGCGATACCGAGACACGGCCATCGAGGCGAGTGTCCCGAGAACGAGGGCGATTGCGGTCGCACCGAGCGCGGCGAGAACGGAGAGCACCAGCGCTTCCGTGACCTCGTCGTCGTGGAAGGCGACGGAGAACCACCTCGTACTGTAGTTCTCGATCGGCCAGCCCTGGGTGACGTTCCGGTTGAACGCGTAGAGAGCGATCAGGATCAGAGGCAGGTAGATGAATGCAAGGGTGAGTACCGCGCCGGCACGCAACAGGACGCGGCTCGAGCGAGACTCGACCATCAGAGCGACTCGAAGGCGCGCAGTCGCCGGGCGACGAGGAGGTAGGCGATCATCACGACGATCGGCACCAGCGAATAGGCGGCAGCAACCGGCAGAGCCTCGCCGCGAATGGAGTAGATAACCGTTCCGATGAACTGCTCGCTCGTGATGAGCCCCGGCGCGATGTAGTCGCCGAGGGTGAGCGAGAACGTGAAAATCGACCCGGCGACCACCGCCGGGAACGCGAGCGGCACCACGACTCGCGTGAATGTCCTGAGCGACCGGCCGCCAAGGTCCGCAGACGCCTCGTAGAGCGAGGACGGGATGCGCTCGAGCCCGGCGTAGATCGGCAGGATCATGAACGGCAGCCAGAGATACGTGAAGACGAGCCAGAGGCCGACCGTCGAGTACCCGTCGAAGTGAAGTCCCAGCGGTCCGAGCGTCCAGTTGATCACTCCCCCGTCGGAGAGCATCGTCCGCCAGGCGTAGGCCTTGACCAGATAGTTGGCCCATAGCGGCATCAACACCGCGACGACGAGGATGTTGCGCGTACGAGGGGAGGCAACGCGCGCCATGTAGTAGGCGATCGGAAACGCGAGGACGGCGTCGGCGAGCGTCACGAGGGCGGCCATCCGGATCGTGCGCCAGGCGACGTCTCGATAGACGTCCCGCTCGAAGAGCGTGCGGAAGTTGTCGAGCGTGAGCTCGTGCACGACCTCGGCGGTGAACGGGTTCGTGTCCCAGAATGCCGAGAGCAGGAGGACGACGAGCGACCCGAGGTAGACGCCCACGATCCACACGACGGGTACGGCGAGGAGCGCAACCAGCCGGACCCGAGGACGGCGATAGAAAAACGTGGAGACAGTGGCCGAGGTCAGTCACCTACCCCCTGATCTCGGTCCACGCGGCTTCCCAGTCTTCCTGGGTCTTGCAGACCTCTCCACGGTCGTCGCCGCAATCCGCGGTCGGAGTCGTCCAGTAGTAGAC
>JALZOK010000085.1 GCA_030857225.1 Actinomycetota bacterium | reverse complement strand
ACGGATGACCTCCTGGGCGCAGGACTCGCGGCTGCCCATACAGCCCGTCTTGCCTGCTCAGGAGGTCATTTTGCGCCGCACCTCAGACGACACCCGGCCGGGAAAACGGTGGATCGAGGCTTAGGCGGTCTGCCCGAGGCCGGACTGAAGCGCTCCGCTCAGCGTCTCCGCGGTCAGCACGCGGGGACGGTCGCGCGCCGGAGTTCCACCGGGGGCGATCACCGTCGCCAGTCCGAGCTTCGCGCACTCTTCAGTCCGTCGCTCGGCTTGAGACGCGGGCCGAAGACGACCCGTGAGCCCGATCTCGCCGAAAGCCGCCGAACCCTCGAGCGCGGGAGCGCCTCGCGCTGCAGACGCGATCGCCAGCGCGATCGCGAGATCCGCTCCGGGCTCCTCGGTCCGCATCCCGCCGGCGACGTTGACGAACACGTCAGCGCCTCCCAGGCGTAGCCCTGCATGCCGGCCGAGCACCGCGACGATCATCGCGAGGCGTTTTGGATCCACCCCGGTGCCAACTCTCCGCGGCATCGCGAGATCGGTGGGTGAGACGAGCGATTGGATCTCGAGCAAGAGGGGCCTGGTTCCCTCCAGCGTGCAGCCAACCGCGGCTCCGACCTCTCCCGGATGCGTCGAGCCGAAGAGCTCCGAGGGATCGGGAACTCCGACGAGGCCCGCGGCGGTCATCTCGAACACGCCGAGCTCGTTCGTCGACCCGAAGCGGTTCTTCGTCGCCCGCAGGATCCGGTGCTCCTGGTAGCGATCGCCTTCGAACTGGAGCACACAGTCGACGAGATGCTCGAGCACGCGCGGCCCCGCGACCGCCCCGTCTTTGGTCACATGCCCGACGAGGATCGTCGCCACGCCCGCCCGCTTAGCGACCTGAAGGAGGCGGCCCGCGGCCTCCCGCACCTGGGCGACCGAGCCCGGAGCCGACGCAAGATCGGAGGAGTACAGCGTCTGCACGGAGTCGATCACGCACACGTCCGGGCGCTCCTGCTCCAGCGTCGCGCAGACGGCGTCGAGCTCCGTCTCGGCGACGATGCCGACGCTCCCCGCCCCGCCCAGGCGGGCAGCCCGGAGCGCGACCTGGGCCGGGGATTCCTCCCCGGTCACGAGAAGCGCGCGCCGTCCTTCTCGCGCTATCGCTCCGAGCGCGCTCAGAAGCAGCGTGGACTTTCCAACCCCTGGCTCCCCGCCGACCAGGACGAGCGAGGCGGGCACGAGCCCGCCCCCGAGCACCCGGTCGAGCTCCGGCACGCCGGTCGAGATTCGCTGGCCCTCGCTGGCCGAGACCTCGCCGAGGGGCGTCGGCGTTCTCGCTCGCGCCGGGGTCGCACCTGAGCCCGAGGCGTGCAACTCCTCCGCGAGTGTCCCGAAGGCGCCGCATCCAGGGCACTTTCCGAGCCAGCGCGGGCAGGCGGTGCCGCACTCGGTGCACACATGCTGAACCAGGACTTTCGTCGTCATCAGATCCAGTGTAGGAACGCGGTCCGACGCCGTTCATCACGAAAGTGGACCGATTTGCTTGCAACATCCGCACGCGTCGATAAGAGTCCCTTCGAAACCGCCGCAGGCGACAACTGAAAGGAATGCTCTTATGGATCGATTCAACGCTCTCGGCCGCGGGATGCAGATCATGCTCGTCGGAGGTGTGCTCCTCTTCATCGACCTGTTCTTCCGCTGGCAGGAGATCGAGTTCGACCTCGGACCGCTCGGAGACCAGAGTGCCGGGGTGAGCGCGTGGGACAACGTCCTCGGCATCGTCCTGGGACTCCTCACGATCGCGCTCATAGCCTGGATCGTTCTCCAGCTCGCAGCGGTCGACATTCCACTGCCCGTTTCCGGCGCGATGGTCGCGGCGGTGCTCGGGGGATTGATCCTGCTGGTCGCGATCGTCAAGAACCTCTCCGACGACTACTCGACGATCTGGAGCTACGTCGGAGTCGTCCTCGCCGCAGTGATCGCGTTCGGCGCTTGGCAGGTCATCGAGGGGGCCGGTGGGATGAACACGTTGAGGAGCGAGATGCCGAACAGATCGGCCTCCTCGACGACGGCAGCACCAATGACGTCAGCGCCGCCCCCGGTGGTCCGGCCGGAAGCCGCTCCCCACGAGCATGCGCCGATGTCCGATCCCGAGCCTGTCTCCGAAACGGACATGGCCTCCGAGCCGGACATCGCGCCGGACGAACCGGAGACGGCAGCGACCGACGAACACGATCGTCCGCACGACCATCCGCACGAGCCCCGAAGCACGTAGATCTTGAGGAGCTGCGCCCGCCGTTTTCGCAATCAAGGCGGCGGGCGTATCCCTCGAAATCTCGCAAACTCCGGAATTCGCGAGTACCGTCTGTAGCGGATAACCGCGGGACGCAACGACGTGCTCTCGAAAGGACAAGCCATGGACAGGATCACGGGCCTCTCGACCGGCTCGAAGATCGTTCTCGGCTGCGGCGTGCTGCTCTTCTTTTCTCTTTTCTTCACCTGGCAGAATCTCGAGGTCGACTTCGGGCGAGCAGGCATCGCCACGCTCGCGCTCGACGGGTGGGACTTCTGGGGACTGCTGATCGGACTCGCAACGCTGGCAATCGTCGCCATCGTCGCTGTCGTGCACGCAACCGAGGTCCAGGTCTCGGACGACGTCCCTTGGGAGGGGGTGATGGTCGCGCTCGGAGGCTCGATCTTCGGCCTCACGCTTCTGAAGAACCTGACCGACGCCGACTCGGCCTGGATCAGCTACCTGGGGCCGGCGCTCGCCGCGGGCATCGTCGCCGGCTCGTACCTGGACTGGTCGAGGGAGCGTGGGTGGGAGCGTCAGGTCAGCCGCTTGAGCAGGAGCACCCGATCCTCGCCCGGTCCGTCGTAGTCCTCCACCACGCGGTCGACCTCGAACCCCAGTCTCTCGTGGAACGTGACTGAGTCCACGTTCGACGGTGAGGTGACGCAGCGAACGACGGATCGTCCCTCGCCGCGCGCCTCCGCGAAGAAGCGCTCGTACAGCGTGCGGCCGACTCCACCGCCGCGGTGCTCTGGAGAGACGCCGACGAAGTGGATGTACGCCTCCTCCGGATCGGACTGGGAGAGAAACCCGCACACGAACCCGGCGAGCTCGCCCTCAGCGTCCTCGGCCACATAGGTCGTCCCCTCGAAGTGGAGGAAGAAGAGCCGCGGCAGTATCGGCGCCATCTCGCGCCCGCCCCACCACACGTTGACGTGCCCTATCACCCGCCCGTAGTCGGACGGCTTCGCACGACGGACGGTGAGTGCGCTATTCGGCGGCGGGCTCGTCGTCGGCCGGCTCGTCGTCTGGGGCGCCGACAGTCGCGGGCACGGGCGGGCCCTCGATGATCTTGATCACGACCGGGGGCTCGTCGTCGACCGGGTTGTCGCGGCGGTCGATGACGACCGTCGATGACGCGGACAGCTCGCGGCCGAGGATGAAGTCGGCGAGCGGGTCCTCGATCAGGCGCTGGATCGCGCGGCGCAGTGGCCGCGCTCCCATCGACGGGTCGTAGCCCTGCTCGACGAGCAGCTCACGCGCTTCCTGGGTGAGCTCGATGACGGTCCCGTGCTTCGCCATCTCCTCGCGCACGCGCTTCATCAGCATGTCCACGACCTGCAGGATCTCCGCCCGCTCGAGCTTGTGGAAGACGATGACCTCGTCGATTCTGTTCAGGAGCTCGGGCCGGAAGACCTTCTTGAGCTCCGACATGACGCGTTCCTTCATCTCGTCGTAGGAGAGGCCGCCCTCATCGCCGATCGAGAACCCGAGCGTCTGGTTCTTGGAGATCTGCGCCGCGCCGAGATTCGAGGTCATGATCACGATCGTGTTGCGGAAGTCGACCTTGCGCCCCTGCGCGTCCGTCAGCTTTCCCTCCTCCAGGATCTGCAGGAGGATGTTGAAGACATCGGGATGCGCTTTCTCGATCTCGTCGAGGAGCACCACCGAATAGGGCTTGCGGCGCACGGCCTCGGTGAGCTGGCCGCCCTCGTCGTAGCCGACGTAGCCGGGCGGGGAGCCGACGAGACGGGACACGGAGTGCTTCTCCATGTACTCCGACATGTCCACCTGGATCATCGCGTCCTCGTCGCCGAACAAGAACTCGGCGAGAGTTCTCGCGAGCTCGGTCTTTCCGACGCCCGAGGGGCCGAGGAAGATGAACGAGCCGGTCGGGCGCTTCGGATCCTTGATTCCCGCTCGAGCGCGCCGGATCGCCTTCGAGACGGCGACGATCGCCTGGTGCTGCCCGATGACGCGCTTGTGCAGCTCGTCCTCCATCCGGATCAGCTTCTGCGACTCGGCCTCCGTGAGCTTGAACACCGGGATGCCCGTCCACATTGAGACGATGTCGGCGATCTCGTCCTCGCCGATCTCGGGCTGCTCGTCGTCGGCCTGGTTCCGCCAGTCGTCCTCGAGCTCCTTCTTTTTCTGCGTCAGCTTCCGCTCCTTGTCGCGAAGCTGGGCGGCCTTCTCGAACTCCTGCGCCTCGATCGCGCCTTCCTTGTCGGCGCGCACCTTCTCGATCTCTTCCTCGAGCTCGCGGTAGCGCGGCGGCGCGGACATGGTGGCGATGCGCACGCGGGATCCGGCCTCGTCGATCAGATCGATCGCCTTGTCCGGGAGATAGCGGTCCTGGATGTAGCGCTCGGCGAGCTGGGCCGCAGCCGACAGCGCGTCGTCGGAGATCTTGCAGCGGTGGTGCGCCTCGTAGCGGTCGCGCAGACCGCGCAAGATCAGCACCGTCTCGTCGATCGTCGGCTCGTTGACCCGAACCTGCTGGAAGCGTCGTTCGAGCGCGGCGTCGCGCTCCAGGTACTTGCGGTACTCGTCGAGCGTGGTCGCGCCGATCGTCTGGAGCTCTCCACGAGCAAGCGCGGGCTTGAGGATCGAGGCTGCGTCGATCGCGCCTTCCGCAGCGCCGGCCCCGACGAGGTTGTGGAGCTCGTCGATGAAGAGGATGATGTCGCCGCGCTGGGAGATCTCTTTCATGACCTTCTTGAGGCGCTCCTCGAACTCCCCGCGGTACTTCGAGCCGGCGACGAGCGCGGCGAGGTCGAGTGAGTAGATCTGCTTGCCCTTCAAGAGCTCGGGCACCTGGCCCGCGGCGATCCGCTGGGCCAGACCCTCGACGACGGCCGTCTTGCCGACGCCCGGCTCCCCGATCAGGACCGGGTTGTTCTTCTGCCGGCGTGAGAGAATCTGCATGATCCGCTCGATCTCGGTCTGCCGGCCGACCACGGGATCGAGCTTCCCCTCGACGGCCTGCTTCGTGAAGTTGCGGCCGAACTGGTCGAGGAGCTTCGAGCTCTTCGTCTTCTCCCCCGGAGGCGCGCCCGCCCCGGCCTGGCGACGGCCCGGGCCGGAGAGCATGCGGATGATCTCGTTGCGAATCTTTTCCGCATCCGCGTCGAAGTCCAGCAAGATCCGCGCGGCAACGCCCTCGTTCTCGCGCACGAGCCCGAGCAGGATGTGCTCGGTGCCGATGTAGTTGTGGCCCAGTGACAGGGCCTCGCGCAGCGCCAGCTCGAGAACCTTCTTGGCGCGAGGCGTAAATGGGATCTGTCCCGTGGTGACCTCGTCGCCTTGTCCGACGATGCGTGCGACCTGGGCGCGAACCTCCTCCACGGTGATGTCGAGCGATTCGAGGACGCGAGCGGCGAGGCCCTCTTCCTCACGGAGCAGGCCGAGAAGAATGTGCTCGGTGCCGATGTAGTTGTGCTTCAGCGCCCGCGCTTCGTCCTGCGCGAGAACCACGACCTGCCTGGCTCGTTCGGTGAATCGCTCGAACAACCTTCGACCCTCCTTTCCCCTTGTTCGTCTCCGGAGCCGCCGGGGTTTGCCGCGCTCCGGGTCGAAGGTTGGTCTGATCGTAGCCGACTGCCTCTCGGTCACGACTCGGCAGAACTGTTGAGGGATTCTCATCGGCTCGAGATTTCCCTTCCATGAGCCATCGGCGCCGGAAGAGCTGACCGTCGAGGGCGTTAGTGTTCAGCCGCCGTGAAGGTTCTCCTCACCGGGTCGTCTGGACAGATCGGCACGAACCTCGGCCTGCGGCTCATGCGCGATGGTCACGAGGTGTTCGGGGTCGACAAGCGGCAGAACACCTGGACCGACGACTTCCCGTATCTCCTCCAGGATCTCGCGGGTCACTATGCGCCGTTCCCGGACGGCATCAACGGCGTCGAGTATCCCGATGTCGATCTCGTCGTCCACCTCGCAGCGCACGCCAAGGTGCACCAGTTGGTACGAGAGCCCCACAGGGCGCTCGAGAACACGGTGATGACGTTCAACATCCTGGAGTATGCGCGCCAACGGCACATCCCGATCGTCTTCTCGTCGAGTCGCGAGGTCTACGGCGACGTGCACCGGTTCGAGGAATACGGCGAGCAAGTGGCCGACTTCGCGTATGCGGAGAGCACGTACTCGGCGTCGAAGATCTCAGGCGAGGCGTTCATCTACTCGTACGCGCGCTGCTATGGGCTCCCGTACCTCGTTTTCCGCTTCTCCAACGTCTACGGGCGCTTCGACAACGACCTCGGCCGGATGGTTCGGGTGATTCCGCTCTTCATCCACTCGATGCTGCGAAACGAGCCCATCACCATCTACGGTGGCCACGACAAGACGCTCGACTTCACGTACATCGACGACTGCATCGAAGGGATCGTGCGGGGGATCGAGGCGCTTGCCGAGGGCAAAGTCGTCAACCAGACGATCAACTTGGCCTACGGACAAGGTAACACCCTCGTGCATTGTGCTGAGCGAATCGCCGCCGAGCTCGATGCCGATCCACAGATGACGCTTGCGCCGTCTCTGCTCGGCGAGGTGACGCATTACGTGGCCGATCTCTCGAAGGCCCGCGAGCTTCTCGACTACGACCCGCAGGTGCCGCTCGACGAGGGGATCGCGCGTGCGGTCGCGTGGTTCCGCGAGCATCGCGCGGCGCACCCCGAGGAGGACGTGGCGGTGACCGCGGACCACGAGGGGACGCTTCGCGATGCGCGTCCCGTGTGGAAGTCCGCGGCAGCCAGTTAGGGCGCGGCTAGCGCGACGGTCGCAGCGTTGGAAACAGGATCACCTCGCGGATCGTGTCGCGGCCCGCGAGCAGCATCGTGAGACGGTCGATCCCGAGCCCGAGTCCGCCGGTCGGCGGCATCCCGTACGAGAGCGCCTCCACGTAGTCGGGGTCGCCGCGCTCCCCCTCCACGTGCTCCGACTGCGCCTCGAAGCGCGCAAGCTGCTCCTCGGCATCGTTGATCTCGGTGAACGCGTTCCCGAGCTCCATCCCACCGGCGAAGTACTCGAAGCGCTCGGTGAGCATCTCGTCATCGTCAGTAAGGCGCGCAAACGGAGAGAGCTCGATCGGATAGTCGTGGACGATCGTCGGCTGGACGAGGCCGGGCTCGACGAAGTGGCTGAAGGCGTGATCGACGAGCTGGGGCCAGTCCTTGTCGGCCCCTGTGTCGACCCCGCGCTCCTCGAGCCAAGCACGCAGCTCGACCGCATCGCGCGTCCAGAGCTCAAGCTCCTCGAGAGCGTCGACGAAGCGGATGCGGCGCCAGGGTCGTTCGAGCGAGATCTCCTGCTCCTTGAACATGACCCGGGTGGTGCCTAGTACCTCCCGCGCCACCTGCTCGACCAGCGCCTCGATCCGCGCCATCGTGTCCTCGTAGTCGGCGTACGCCTCGTACCACTCGAGCATCGTGAACTCTGGCTGATGCTTGTAGGAGACGCTCTCGTTGCGGAAGTCCTTGCCGATCTCGTACACCCGCTCGAGGCCGCCCACGATCAAGCGCTTGAGGTAGAGCTCGGTGGCGATACGCAGGTAAAGGTCAGCGTCGAGCTCTTCCGAGTGCGTGACGAACGGATGCGCAAAAGCCCCGCCGTAGCGGGGCTGCAGGATCGGCGTCTCGACCTCGACGAAGTCGTCCGAGTCGAGGACACGGCGAATCGCGGACACCACCCGCGAGCGGAGCAGGAAGAGCTCGCGAGTCTCGTCGTTCATGAGCAGGTCGAGGTAGCGCTTGCGGTAGCGCGTCTCCTGGTCGGTGACGCCATGGAACGTGTCCGGGAGAGGGCTGCGGTTCTTGGACAGCGTGACGAGCTCGTCGACCACGAGCGACGGCTCGCCCCGGCGTGACTTTCCCGGCCGCCCGACAACACCGACGACGTCGCCGAGGTGGACATCCACGACCCCTGTCCGGCCCGTGTCGCACATGAGCTGGATCCGGCCGGATCGATCGACGAGATCTAAGAAGACGAGCTTGCCCATCTCGCGACGTGCCAGCACGCGACCGGCTAGACGACGCGTCACGTCGACCTCTGCTCCGGCCTCGAGCTCCTCCGTGGACGCCCGCACCGCTGCTATCTCATCCCGATCGGGAAAGCGCTTGGGAACGGTCATGGCCGGGCGAGTCTAGAGCCCGGAACGCTCTACGCCGCCTTGATCTCCATGATCTTGAACTTGAGCTTCGAGCCGCGTGGCGTCGCGACCTCGACGGTCTCGCCCTTCTTGCGGCCCATGATCGCCTTTCCCACCGGAGACTCGTTCGAGAGCTTGCGCTCGACGGGATTGGCCTCGGCAGAGCCGACGATGAAGTACTCGACCGTCTCCTTCGCGTCGACATCCCGGAGGCGCACGACCGACCCCACGGAGACGACGCTCGTGTCGATGTCCTTCGGGTTGATCACTCGGGCGTTCGCGAGCCGCTCCTCGAGCTGGGCGATGCGGTGCTCGAGCATCATCTGCTCGTTCTTGGCGTCGTCATACTCGGCGTTCTCCGCGATCTCGCCGAAGGCACGCGCAGCGGCGATCCGCTCCGCGATCTCGCGGCGTTTCTCCGTGCGCAGCCTGTCGAGCTCGCTCTTCAGCTGCTTGTAGCCCTCGGGAGTGAGGATCACTTCCTTCAAGAAAAACCCTCCGAGATGAGACGGCGGGGCCCCGCCGGCCCCGTCAAACGGCCGGAATGGTAGCTGCCCCGCGAAGCCAGCGTCAACCGCCTCGCCCGTGCGCAAGACCAGAATCCGCTCGCGCGGATTCTGGTCGCGCGCAAGATCCCCCGAATGCGTCCGCAGCACCGCCTTCTGCATTCGAACTTCTACGATGCGATCCGATGATCGACCTCCGCAGACCCTGGCAGATCGGCGCCGTCGAGATACCGACGCGGCTCGTTCTTGCACCGATGGCGGGCGTCAGCGTGCAGGCGTTCAGACGCCAGGGGCGCCGCTACGGGGCCGGTCTCGTGTGCTCGGAGATGGTCAGCTGCGCCGGGATCGAGCACGGCAACGAACGGACGCTGGGGTACTTGCGGGTTGCCGCGGACGAGCACCCGCTCGCCATTCAGCTCTTCGGCTCGGAGCCGCGCGCGCTCGCGAACGCGGCGAAGATGGTCGAGGCCGTCGGGGCCGACATCGTCGACCTGAACTTCGGCTGCCCCGTCAGGAAGGTGACGCGCACGGGCGCGGGTGCGACGCTACTCGAGGATCCGGGGCTCGCCTGCCGCATCGTCGAATCGGTCGCGAGCGCCGTTGATCTGCCCGTCACCGTCAAGCTGAGGCGCGGCCTTCAGAACGGCTCGCGTTCATGCCTCGACCTCGGGCCGCGGCTCGTCGAGGCCGGCGCCGCCTCACTCACTCTCCACCCGCGCTCCGCGCAGCAGATGTACACCGGAACCGCTGACCACGCGCTGACCGCCGAGCTCGTCTCGTTGGTCGACGTCCCGGTTGTCGCGTCGGGAGATGTCACCTCCCGCGCTTCGGCCCAAGCGGTGCTCGCCACCACCGGTGCCGAGGCCGTCATGGTCGGGCGAGGTGCGCAGGGAAATCCGTGGGCGCTCGAGGAGATCGTCGACGGCGGGGCGCAGAAGCCCTCGCGGGAGGAGGTCGCCGCAGAGCTCATCCTGTTCGTCCGGGAGACGGTGCGAGAGCTCGGAGAGCGCCGCGCCTCCAGCTTCCTGAAGAAGTTCTACGGCTGGTACCTCGGTCAGGGCAGGTTCCCGAAACCGTTCAAACAGGAGCTCGTACAGCTCGATTCGACCGAAGACGTCGAGCGGCGCCTCCTCGCAGCGGCACCGGGAGCGCTCGAGATCCTGGAACGGCTGGAGGCCGAGATTCCGTCAGGCGACGAGGTCACGCTCGAGCTGCCGATCTCCGTCTACGGCGGCGGGTAGTCGTCGGCGAGGTCCGGCATGCCTCGCCCCTGCCGCAGCCTCTTCGTCCGTTACCTCTACATCTGGGGTAAGGGCCGGGCGTGTCCGGCCTTGTCCTCCCCGGCGAGCGCGGTCGCAACGCCGAGGACGATGTACACACCCGCCGACACGTAGCGCTTGACCCGCAGAAAGCTCCGGGAGCGCCGCAACACCGCGCCGGCGACATCGGCGGTGAGCGCCCAGCCGAGGTCGAGCACGAGGGCGATGGCCACGAAGACGAGACCGAGCAGCCCGATCTGCAGCGCCGGGTGCGCGGCGGTCGGATCGACGAACTGAGGCAGGAAGGCGAGGAAGAAGAGCGCCACCTTCGGGTTGAACACGTTTACGAGCACACCCTGGGCGAAAACATGCCGGAGGCGAACCTCGCCGGCGACAGCGACGGCGGTCTCCGCTCGACGCGAGAACAGCGTCCAGAGCCCCAGTCCGATCAGATACGCAGCGCCCGCATACTTGACCGCGGAGAACGCGAGAGCAGAAGACGCGAGCACGGCCGAGAGTCCCACAGCCGCAGCCGCGACGTGCACGAGGGCGCCAGTCTCGATCCCGAGGACCGATACGACTCCGGCACGACGACCTTGCTGGATGCTCCGCGTCACGATGTAGAGCACCGCCGGACCAGGAACGGCGATGAGCACCGCCGAGGCGATCGCGAAGATCGCCAGCGTCCCGGGATCGACGATCACGCGTTCAGCTCCCAGACCATGCGCAGCCCGTCGAGCGTCAAAAACGGGTCGACGCGCTCGATCGTTCGCGAGTGCGGGGCAACGAGGTCAGCCAGCCCGCCCGTGGCAATCGCCACGGCCTCCGCGCCGAGCTCCTCCCGGATGCGGCCCACGATCCCGTCCACTTGTCCCGCGAAGCCGTATACGAGGCCGGACTGGAGACCGCCGACGGTCGTCTTCCCGATCACCGTCGCAGGTGGCGTGTAGTCCACCTTCACGAGCCGGGCCGCCCGGGCGAAGAGCGCTTCCATGGACGTCTCGATCCCAGGCGCAAGGACACCGCCCACGTACTCGCCCTCGGGTGAGACGACGTCGAAGTTGGTCGAGGTGCCGAAATCGACGACGATCACCGGAGCGCCGTAGCGCTCCTTGGCCGCGACCGCGTTCACGATGCGGTCAGGACCGACCTCGCGCGGATCGTCATAGCGAATCTGAATACCGGTCTTCACTCCCGGACCGACGACGAGAAGCGAGGTGCGCGCCCACTTTGCCGCGAGCGCCTCCCACTCACGGATCAACACCGGAACGGTCGACGCGAGGCAGATCCCCTCGACGTCGTCGAAGTCCAGCAGGCCACTCAGGAGAACGCCGAGCTCATCAGCCGTCGTCGACCGTTCTGTCGCTACGCGCCAGTGGTCCCGCAGGTCGCCGCCCGAGTACAAGCCGAGAGCGGTCTGCGTGTTGCCCACGTCGACGGCAAGGAGCATCGCGCAAGTGAATCAGAGCAGCAGCAGAAGCGGTGTTGTAGAGTCGGCTCAAGTGTTTCGGAGGCAGAGTCGCGACTGGATGAGGCTCGGGATCGCTCTCGTGCTCGCGGGATTCGCCGTCGCCCTTATTGCCGCTCTCGAACTCCATCGGCGTAGGCGAGCGAAAGGAGCAAGCATGGCGGATGCAAAACAGATCGTCCGACGTCTGATCGAGGAGCCGTGGACGGGCAACATCGACGTCATCGACGAATTCATCGGGTCCGGCTACATCGGCTACGACCCGTCGGCCCCCGAGCCGATCAGCGGCCCGGACGGCGCGAGAACTCAGATCCAGCAGTACATCGACGGCTTCCCCAACGGCCGCATCACCGTCGACGACCAGATCGCGGAGGGCGACAAGGTCGCATCGCGGTGGACGGCGCGCGGAACGCAGACGGGCGATGTGGCAGGGATCGCCCCGACGGGCAGGGAGGTCACGGTCTCGGGGCTCACCATCTCTCGGCTCGAGGACGGCATGGTCGTCGAGGAGTGGACCACCTGGGACACGCTGGGCATGCTCGTGCAGCTCGGCGCGATTCCTGCGCCGGCCCAAGCGTAGAAACAGATACATGGCCTGTTCTTCGCAGTGCAGGGTTGAAGAGCGGGACGGCGAAGGATGGCTTCCCCGAACCCGCCATGTCCAGCTTCTTCGCTTCCCGCCACATGCCGTGCGCCGAATGCGGCGCATCGGTCGCGGCTGAGGAAAGGGACCGGCACGCCTGCGATCCGGAGCGCGTGCTCGAGTTCCGCCTGTTCCAGCTACGCGACGGCATAGCGGGTTTCGACGGCGAACTTCGTGGCTACCTCGACTCGCCCGAGGGCCGCTTCGAGCAGTGGCTCGCCGAGCGCGACCGTCCGGCTCATTCTTAGGCGCAAGCCCGAAATCCGCTCTCGCGGATTTCGGGCGCGCAAAGATCCCTAAAGGCGTCCGCTTCGCGGCCGCATCCCCTTCAAGCGGGCGCGCAAAGATCCCTAAAGGCGTCCGCTTCGCGGCCGCATCCCCTTCAAGCGGGCGCGCAAAGATCCC
>JALZOK010000023.1 GCA_030857225.1 Actinomycetota bacterium | reverse complement strand
GCCGTGGGCCCAACCGGACCGGCCGGGCCACGTGGACCGCAAGGTCCGCCCCTCGCTTCGCTGGACGCACTCGAGGGCTCGGCGTGCACGCGCCAGGACGGATCCGCCGGCACGGTCGACGTCTCGACCGGGGCGGGCGGCCTCATCGCGTTCACGTGCGCGGGCGGAGCGCCTCCGCCTCCGCCCCCGCCTCCGACCGGCGGTCTCGTGATCAACGAGATCGACTACGACCAGGTCGGCGCGGACTCGGGCGGGTTCGTCGAGATCGCGAACACGACCGCGGCGGCCATCTCGCTAGAGGGCCTGGCGCTCGTTCTGGTGAACGGGGGAGACGGCCAGGAGTACGTTCGGGCCGCGCTCACGGGCTCGCTCGCTGCCGGCGCATACGTGGCGCTCGACATCGAGGCGCAGAACGGGGCGCCCGACGGAGTTGCGCTGATCGACACGGCATCCAAGGCGCTGCTGGACGCGCTCTCGTACGAAGGCGAGATCGGGGTGGCGGTGATCGACGGACAGACCTACGACCTCGTCGAAGGTGCGGCACTCGATGCGACTGTGGTCGACTCGAACACGGTCGCCGGCTCGCTGTCGCGGATTCCGAACGGCAGTGACTCGAACAACGCCGCGACGGACTGGGCGTTCACGACCACGCTTACGAAGGGAGCCGCGAACATCGCGTCGTCCTAGAGAAGTTAGGTGTCAGCCTCCCGCGTCCGGCCGGTTGCGCCGGGCGCGGGAACGCTCGCCGCGCGCGAGGCGCTCGGCGAGCTCGGCGAGCTCGCGCTGGAGCTCGCCGTAGCTTCGCCAGCGCTCTTCCGAAAGGCTTCCTCGGATGAGCGCCTCCTGGATCGCGCAGCCCGGCTCGCCCTGGTGACGGCAGTCCGAGAACCGGCAATGCGTCTCGAGAGCGACGATGTCGGCGAAGGCCGCTTCGAGCCCGTCGTCCGCGACCCAAAGCTGCAGCTCTCGCATGCCCGGGTTGTCGATGATCACACCGCCACCAGGCAGGACGATGAGCTCACGGCGCGTCGTCGTGTGTCGCCCGGAGCCGTCCTCGCCGACCGACCCGGTCGCAAGGAGGTCGTCTCCGGCGAGCACGTTGACGAGGGTGGACTTGCCGACGCCCGAGGGGCCGAGCAAAGCCCCTGTCACACCAGGGGGGAGATGCGCGCGGACGGCCTCGAGCCCGAGACGACTGCGCGCAGAAACCGCATGCACGGAGACCTCGCCGATGTCGCTGAGACTTGCCGCGACGGCGTCGGGATCCGACTCGAGATCCGCCTTGGTGAGCAGGATCACCGGCCGGGCGCCGCTTTCCCAAGCGAGCGTCAGGTACCGCTCGAGCAGCCGCGGGTTCAGTTCGTCGGCGAGCGAGGCGACGATGAAGACGACATCGACGTTCGCGGCCACGACCTGCTCGCGCGCGTTGTCCGAGCCGGGATCGTGCGCTGCGCGACGAGAGAACGCCGTGCGCCGAGGAAGGACGGCGCGAATGACCGGGTCTTGTTGTTCCGCCGGCTCGAGCGCGACCCAGTCGCCGACGACAGGCAACTTCGCGCGGGACTGGATCTCGCGTCGCGTACGGCCGGGAAGCCGCGCGCGCACCTCACCGGCCTCGGTGAGAACGTCGTACGCGCCTCGATGCTGTACCGAGACGCGACCTGGTTCGAGACCCGCTGTGCGGTGCGGGTCGAAGGCGGCGCTCCAATCGTCATCCCAGCCGAGCGTCGCGAGGTTTAGCACGCTCGTATTGTCACGGACGGGTGTCGACGCCGTGAGCATTCCGAGAGCAGCCTCACGTTCGGCGGGTGTGTCGTTAGAGTCGCGGGCGTCTTCGACGTCATGGAGAGGGGAGAGACATGAGACACCGACTCGCGCATGCTCGCGGGCTCGTAGGCGCTTTCGCACTTCTGGTTCTTGCCGCTGTCGCCGTCACAGGAGGCGCAGTCGCGGCGAGCGGGGCCAAGGGGCCCCTTACGGAGAAGGTGATCCTGTTCGCGTCCGACGGGATGCGACCCGATCTCGTCGACAAGTACGCGGCCCAAGGGGCGATGCCGACGATGGCACAGCTACTCGCCGAGGGAGTCAAAGGGAAGAACGGCCTCCTTCAGGGTTTCCCACCCAACACCGGGGTGGGTTGGGCGACTCTTGCGACTGGAGCCTGGCCCGCCCAGCATGGCTCCACGAACAACACCTTCTTCCAGCAGGGCGATCCGAACTTCAACAATCGTTCGAGCTTTGCGGAGACGGGAATCCTTCAGGCAGACACGATCGCCCAGTCGGCCGAACGCGCCGGCAAGACCGTCGTGTCCGTTGAATGGGTCGCGGCGCGGAGCTATGTCCCTGCGCTGCAAGGGCCCGTGGTCGATTTCCGCACGTTCTTCTCGAACCGCGGCGTTCTCGTCAACTACGACCTGGCGGGGCAGCCCGCACTCTCGAACTCCTTCGGCGTCTCGTATCAGCGGACGGGCGCGGCCGACAACCAGACGCCGGCGTACAGCGTTCCCGCGGTCACGGACGCGAGTGGCTGGACGAATGTCCCGGCGACCCAGGGAACGCCCAAGCAGACGCAGTTCAGGGTACGCAACACCGCCTTTCCGTCGACCAACAATGTCACCCGCCTGTTCGATGTCTACATCTACGACACCGCCGGGAGTGCGACCGGGTACGACCACGTGCTTGTGGTCCCGTCGACCGCGAGCAAGAACGGCAGTGCAGCGGTGGCCAACCTTGCGCAAGGCGAGTGGAAGGACGTGAAGGTCACGCTGGCAGGGGCGTTCGTGGGCAAGACCGGCGGCTTCTACCTGAAGGCGATCGAGATCACGCCCGACCTCTCGAAGTTCCGGCTCTACTTCACGTCGATCGCCCGCGTGAACGCGACGTACAACGCATTGGGGCCAGCCGGCTCGTCAGCCTTCGAGGAGACCCTCGCCGCGAGCTTCCCGACCTCGACCGCAGCGGACTTCGCGCCGCTCGAGGCGCTCATCGTCGACGAGGAGACGTACGTCGAGCAGGGCCTGATGTGGAAGGACGCCAACTGGGCCTACCTCGAGTACATCCTCGACGACCTGAACGTGGAACCAGACCTGCTCATGATGGGCAACCCGGTGACGGACGAGTTCTCGCACCAGTTCCTGGGGCTGATCACGCCGACGGACATGGACGGCGGTCCGAATCCGTACTTCGACGACGTTCAGAACGACAACGTTCTCGATGGACGAATCGGTGTCCGCGAGGGCTACATCCGCTCGGCCTATGAAGAGGCCGACGGTACGCTCGCGCTCGGGCGCGAGCTGATGGGAGATGACACGACATCGTTCGCGAGCTCCGATCACGGCTTCGCGCCGCAGTGGTACGCCGTGAATGTGAGCAAGGTCCTCGTCGACCTCGGGCTTCAGGAGCGGGAGCAGAGCAGCAACTGCCGCAAAGCGGCAAACGATCCAGGCACGTCGACTCCCGGCGACACGCTCGCCAAGGAGTGCCATGCGGGCGGGACCGCCCAGATCTACCTCAACGTGCAAGGACGCGACCCCGCAGCCGGAAACACGCCGCAGATCCCGGCCGGCGACTACGAGCTCGTCCGGGACAGCATCATCGACGCGTTCGAGAACCTGACCGACCCGGCGAATCCGGGAGCTGAGGTGGTGCTGGACGTCTTCAAGAAGGAGGAGCTCGACAACGTCGACAAGACCGACGCCCTCCATCCGACCCGGTCCGGTGACGTCGTGGTCGTCTTCCGGCCGCCGTATCAGACCGACGCGGCGACGCCCGGGCAGACGATCGCCTTCTCGCAGTTCTTCGGCCAGCACGGCTACCTCCCCGATCTTGTGGATCTCGAGCACAACGTGAACATGCACGGCACGTTCATCGCCGCAGGCCCGGGGATCCGCAAGCATCCGCCGCTCCCCAACGTCCGCGCGATCGACGTTGCGCCGACCGTCGCCTTCGTGCTGGGGATCCCGGCTCCTGAGGACTCGAGCGGGAAGATTCTGCATCAGGTGACGAAGGAGCACGGCAAGTAGCCAGTCGCAGCAAATGCTCAGGATGCGGCCGGGCCTCGGGTTCGGCCCCATCCTGAGCCACGGCAGCCCGGCTGTACGCCGCTGCTAGGTTCGAAAGCGTGACGCCGGACGGCCGTCCCACGCCTCGCGTTCGAGACGGCGTTCGCGCCGCGCTGCCGCTCGTGCTCGGCCCGATCCTCTTCGGTCTTTCGTTCGGGGTGCTGGCACAAGCAGCGGGAGTGAGTGCCGTGGCGGCTATCACGATGTCCGCGACGACCTTCGCGGGCTCGGCGCAGTTCGCGGCCGTCTCCGTGCTGGAGGACGGTGGCACGGTGCTCGCGGCCGTCGTTTCGGCGGTCTTGCTCAACGCCCGCTACATCGGCCAGAGCATCGCGGCGGCATCGATCTTTCCCGGGAGCAGGCCGCGAAGGTTCGTCGAGTCCCAGTTGATCGTGGACGAGTCGTGGGCTCTCTCCGGGAGGTCGGGACGATTCGAGTGGCCGATCCTCGTCGGCGCTGGTCTCCTCCTCTACGTGCTTTGGGTCTCGAGCACCGCGATCGGATCCGTCGTCGGCAGCGCCCTCGGCGATCCCAACGATCTGGGGCTCGACGCCGCGTTCGCCGCGCTCTTCCTCGCGCTCGCAAGGCCGTACCTGCGGGAACGAAGGGCCGTCGCGGCCGCGCTGATCGCCGTCGCCATCACCCTGGTCCTGATTCCCGTCGCGCCGGTGGGCGTTCCGCTCGTCGCGGCCTCGGCAGCGTGCCTGCTCGGTCTGCGCAGATGAGCGACGTCTGGATCGTCGTGCTCGCCGTCGCAGCTTTCACGATGGTGTTCAAGGCGGCGGGACCGGTGTTCCTCGGCAGGCGCCGGCTTCCGACGAGGGCTCAGTCCGTCGTCGATCTCGTAGCCCCGGTGCTGCTGACGGCGCTCGTCGTCACGCAAGCGGTCGGCGGCGACGAAGAGATCGTCGCGGACGCGCGCATTCCCGGGGTCGCTGCGGCAGCGATCGCGATCTGGCGCGGAGCGCCGATCGTCGTGGCGATGTTCGTCGCCGCGCTGGTGACCTCTCTGGTGCGTGTTGTTCTCTAAAGGTGATCAGGTCGTCGCCAGAAGACAGCCGCAGCGCCGATCGCCTCGGCGACGAGGCTGAGAACCGCGATCACGAGAAGCCACAGACGAAAGTGCCGCATCTGCTCAAAGATCGGACGCGGGCGACTTGATCTTGAGTGCACAGATCGCCGAAGGTTTTGCGGAAGCACGCTCGAATATCTCCCGAATCCGGCGGGGATAAACCCTTTCTACGCGGGCGGGCGAAGAACCGCGAACGGGTCGGTGACCTCGAGACGGCTGGTCCGGAAGCGGAAGACCTCCGCCGGTCGCCCACCCGCCGGGCCGTGCGCCCGTCGTGCACCCGTCGTCTCGATCGCCCCGCGACGAAACAGCACTCGCTTGAGGTTGGTCGCGGACACGTCGTACCCGAGCGCGGCGGCGTAGATGTCGCGTAGCTCCGCAAGCGTGAACGTCTCCGGAGCGAGGGCGAAGCCGATGTTCGAGTAGGAGAGCTTGCCGCGAAGCCGCTCGCGTCCGGCGAGGACGATCGCGCCGTGGTCGAACGCCGTCGCCGGCAGCAGGTTCACCGGGTACCAGCTCGTATCGGCGGGGACGCGCGGGTCGATGCCGAGCGGAACCAGGCCGACGTAAGCCGTAGCGAGCTCCCACTGCTCGGGGTGTCGCGACGGGTCGCTCCAGGTGCCGAGCTGCTCGAGGTGAGCGACCTCCCGCACGTCCACCTTGGCGGCCAGGTGACGCAGGATCGACGCTTCGAGCGTCTCGCCACGACCGAGAGAGCCACCCGGTAACGACCAGGCGCCTCGGAACGGATCGCGAGCCCGCTCCCACAGAAGCACCTGCAGCTCGTCGTCTCGCACCTGGAAGACGGTGGCGAGCACCGAGTGGGCGGGGGGTACGTGTGCGCTGGTAGACTCGGCCATGAGGTTATTGACTCAGAGGCGAAAACTAGCATGAGCGCCATAAACGGAACAGGACATAGTCAGGACGTCGACCTCCTCGTCGTCGGCGCGGGCGTCGCCGGGCTCTATGCAGCTCTCTGCGCGGCCCCGGAAGGACGGGTCCTCGTCCTCGCGAAAGGACCTCTTCGCTCGTCCACGAGCTCCTTGGCGCAAGGCGGGATCGCGGCTGCGCTCGGCGGCGACGACACACCGGCTCTCCATGCCGAGGACACGCTGCGCACAGGTCGGGGCCTCTCTCGGCCAACGGCCGTAGACGCGCTCACCCAAGAGGCGCCCGCCCGTATTCGCGACCTCGTCGAGCTCGGTGTCGAGTTCGATGACGACCTTGGGCTGGAAGGCGGCCACAGTCGGAGGCGCGTCGTCCATGCCGGCGGCGCTGCTACCGGCGATCGAGTCGCACGCAGACTGGTGGAGCGGGTGCTCGCGCACCCCAACATCGAGGTTGCCGAGGGCGAACGGATGCAGAGCTTGTGGCGATCGCAGGAGCGATGCATCGGCGTGGTGACCGATCGCCGCGCCATCCGTGCCCGCGCGACGCTGCTCGCGACCGGGGGAGCCGCCGCGCTCTGGAGCCGGACGACGAACCCGCCGGGTGCCCTCGGCGAGGGAGTGATCGCGGCGTACCGCGCGGGCGCCTCGGTCGCGGATCTCGAGTTCGTCCAGTTCCACCCGACGACGCTCGTCGACTCGACGCTGCTTCTCTCAGAGGCGCTTCGCGGAGAAGGCGCGATTCTGCTCGACGAGTTCGGCGAGCGCTTTACCGATGAGCTCGCGCCTCGCGACGTCGTCGCCCGTGACATTGCGGCGCGCGGGACCGTGCTTCTCGACTTGCGCGAGATCGACCGCGCGCGCTTCCCGAGCTTGATGGGGAGCCTCGTGGAGCGGGGCTACGACCCAGCCGAGACACCGATTCCGGTTGCTCCCGCGGCGCATTACACCGTCGGTGGGATCGTGACCGACCTCGACGCGCGGAGCGAGCTTCCCGGCCTCTATGCCGCCGGCGAGTGTGCGGCGACGGGTGTCCACGGCGCGAACCGGCTGGCTTCGAACTCGCTCCTCGAGTGCCTCGTATTCGGCCGTCGGGCAGCGCTTGCCGCCCTGGGCGAACCCCGTCTTTCGAGACATGTCCTCGACCTCGCTCAGGAGGCATGTCCAGGGTCTGACCCCGGCCACGTCCTGGGCGGCCGGGTGGAAGAAGGGGTACGAACTGCACTTTGGCGGGACTGCGGGTTGATCCGAGACGCTGCGGGGCTCGAGCGGCTACAGGCCTCGTCTCACCTTCTGACACGGCTCATCGCCGACAGCGCTCTTCTTCGGGAGGAGAGCCGCGGGTCGCATTTCCGGGCGGACTTCCCTGTGGAGAATCCGTCACTGGAGCGTCACATCGTGCTTCGAATTGGCCAAGAGCCTCGACTGGAGACATGGCTGTAGCGGCCGACACCCTGGGTCGCGTCGTCCAGGCCGCGCTCGCAGAGGACGTGGGCGCAGGCGACGTCACCACCGAGGCTGTCGTCCCTGCCGACGCTCTCGGTACGGCCGAGCTCCTCTTGAAGGAGTCCGGGGTGGTCAGCGGGCTGGCCGCGGCGGAAGCCGTGTTCTTCACTCTCGACCCGGAAGTCCAGTTCGAGGCTCTGGTCGAGGACGGCACGTTCGTCGAGCACACGACCGTCGTCGCCGTCGTCTCGGGCCCGTTGCGCGCGATCCTCACAGGCGAGCGCGTTGCCCTGAACTTCCTCGGCAGGCTTTCGGGAATCGCGACGCTCACTCGACGTTACGTCGATGCCGTCGCGGGCACCGATGTCGCCATCCTCGACACGCGCAAGACGACGCCAGGACTTCGCCTGCTCGAGAAGCACGCGGTCGCCTGCGGCGGCGGCAGAAACCACCGCTTCGGTCTCGACGACGCCGTGCTCGTCAAGGACAACCACCTTGCCGCGGCCGGCTCCGTTCGCAGCGCGGTCGAGCGGCTGCTCAAGGCTACGGATCTGCCCATCGAAGTCGAGTGCGACACGCTCGGCCAGGTGTCCGAGGCGCTGACCGCGCAGGTCGACGCGCTCCTCCTCGACAACATGAGCCCGGACGACCTCATCGCGGCTGTCGCCCTGGCGAAAGGTCAGGCTCGGCTCGAGGCCTCGGGCGGCGTCACGCTCGACAACGTCCGCACGATCGCCGAGACCGGCGTCGACGAGATCTCGATCGGCGCTCTCACACATTCCGCCCGTTCACTCGACGTCTCATTGGAGTTACACGAAGGAACCCCTGGTTCCCCCGTGAGCCCGCTCCTCAAAAGGAAAAGAGCGACATGACGACACTCGAAGTCACGACCATGCACGAGGAGATCCGCGACCTCGCCCGCGCGCGCGATGCGGTGATCCTCGCCCACAACTACCAGGTGCCCGAGGTGCAGGACGTCGCCGACTTCGTCGGGGACTCGCTCGGACTCTCCCACGAAGCCGCCCGCACCGAGTCGGACGCGATCGTCTTCTGCGGCGTCCACTTCATGGCCGAGACCGCCGCGATTCTTTGCCCGGAGAAGACTGTCCTCATCCCCGACCTCGACGCGGGCTGCTCGCTCGCCGCCTCGATCACCGCGGACCAGCTGCGCACGTGGAAGGCGGAGAATCCGGGAGCTGTCGTCGTCTCCTACGTGAATACGACGGCCGAGGTCAAGGCGGAGAGCGACTACTGCTGCACGTCCGGGAACGCAAAGGCGATCATCGAGTCGATTCCGGAAGACCGGGAGATCTTGTTCCTCCCCGACATGTACCTCGGGCTCTGGCTCGAGAAGGTGACCGGCCGGACGCTCCGCATCTGGATGGGTGAGTGCCACGTGCACGCCGGCATCCGCCCGGCCGACATCCAGCGCTGGCAGGACGAAGCGCCGGACGCCGAGCTTCTCGTCCACCCCGAGTGCGGCTGCGCGAGCCAGTGCATGGCCTTCGGCAACGGCAAGACGCACATCCTCTCGACCGAGGGAATGATCAAGTTCGCGCGGAAGTCGCCGAAGGAGCGGTTCCTGGTCGCGACCGAGACCGGGATCATCCACCGCCTGAACAAGGAGGCCCCGGAGAAGCGCTTCGAGGCCGTGTCCGAAAAGGCGATCTGCCGCTACATGAAGATGATCACGCTCGAGAAGCTGCGCGACTCGCTGCGCGACTGGAAGTACGTTGTGACGGTTCCGCCGGAGGTAGCCGAGCGCGCGCGCGGCGCGATCGACCGGATGGTCGCGATCGTCTGACGGCAGCATGGTGACTGTCACCGGCGGGGGCAGTCACCGGCGTTTGCGTCGACTTCGGGCTCTACGCCACGCGCACCGAGTGCACCGGCGGCAGCTTCGTCGCGGCCGTGAACCAGGTAGCTCCCGCATCGCGCGAGCCGAACACGTCGCCCGACGTTGCACCGAAGTAGAGCCCCATTCCGTCGCCCGAGCCTTCGTGGGCGAACGCCTGCCGCAAGATCGTCAGATACGCGTCCTCGGCGGGAAGCCCGTCGCCGCGCTCGACCCAGCTCGCTCCCGCGTCTCGCGTCTCGTACACGCGGACGCGCCCGCCGGGCGTCACGCGATCGAGATCGGCGACGAGCGGGATCACGTAGGCGCTATCCGCGTCGTCCGGGTCGATGACGAGCGGGAAGCCGAAGTCGGAGGGGAGCCCCGTATCGGTTCCGATGTCGTTCCAGCTCTCGCCCGCGTCGTCGGAGCGGTAGACCCCGCCGTGAAATTGCATGAAAAGCCGTTCCGGTCGGGACGGAGCGCGATGCATGTTGTGGACGCACAGGTCGAAGGTGTCCTCCCGCGCGTCTTCAGGCAGATAGCGAGGAACCAGCCCAGCATTCCCGTGGCGCCAGGCCCCGCCGCCGTCGTCCGAGAGCCAGACGCCGACCGCGGAGATGCCCATCGCGAGCTTGCCAGGCTCGCCCGGCCAGGTTGCGATCGAATGCAGGCACATGCCTCCGGCGCCGGGGCCCCATTCGGGCCTCGTCGGCTGCTCCCAAAAAGGCTGGTTTAGCTCCCACGTCAGCCCGCCGTCACTGCTCTCGAAGAGAACGCCAGGATCGCCGCCCGCGTAGAGGTGGTCGTCCTCGATCCCCGGAACGACCGTCCAGAGGCGGATCAGCGCCTTCTCGTCTTCCTCCGGAAGCGAGAGGCCTTCGGCCTGCTGCCACTCTCCCGCGGGGTCGTCGGTGACGAAGATCTTCGGCCCGTAGAACGCAGACGTCACGCAGGCGAGGTACCGGCCGCTGCGCCGGTCGCGCATGGCGAACTCGACCGGCTCCCCGGCGAAAGCCCGTGAGGTGATCTCGAACGCCCCGCGGTTGTCACCCTGGAGCGCGAACAGGCCTTTCTTGGTTCCGACGAGAAGTTCGGTCATGCCCTTGTCAACCTCCGCTGATCGAGGGAAGTACATGGATGCGGTCATCGGGGGCGAGCGCAGTATCCTCGCGCCCGCGTTCGCCGTTCACAAAGACGTTGATGTGCTCGCGAATGGTTGTGCGCTCGTCGAGGATCCAGCCGCTGATCGCGGGGTGCTCGTTCTCGAGCGCGCGCAGGACGTCGCGGACGGTGGCGCCCTCGAGCTGGAGCTCCCTCTTGCCGCCCGTGAGCTCGGTGAGCGGGGCGCGGAGCCTCACAACTGCCATGGCTCGATCCTAGTCATCGTGCTCAGGGCTGCTGAATCGACAAGGCAATGTCGCGTCGCGATCGTCCCGAGCAACATCAACTGCTACGGCTCGAGCTCGAGGATGCCGTGTGGTGAGCCGTACTCGGCGAGCTTGGCGAGGAACAGTTGCGCTGGGAATGCCTCCGGGCCGAGAACGCCTGCCCCGGTCCACTCTCCAGCGGCCAACAACTCGAGCGCGACGACCGGGTTGATCGCCGTCTGCCACACGACTGCCTGCGAGCCGTACTCCCGCATCGACCATTCGTTGTCGACCACGTGGTAGAGGTAGGTCTTCCGCGGGTTCCCGTCCTTCCCGATCCCTGTGACGAGCGTTCCCGCGCACGTTTTTCCGTGCATGCGGTCGCCGAGCGTTGCCGGATCGGGGAGTGCCGCCGCGACGATGTCGCGGGGCGCCACCTCGGCGCCCTTCACCGAGATCGGCTCCTTCGAGTCGAGTCCGAGCTTGTGCAGCGTCTTCAGCACCTCGATGAACTCGTCGCCGAGCCCGTACTTGAAGGTGACCCGCTTGCAGTCGACCCAGCGCGGGACGAGCAGCACCTCCTCGTGCTCGACATTCACGCACTCGACCGGACCGATCCCTTCGGGGAAGTCGAACACCTCAGGCTCGGAGAACGGCGCCGTCGTGTACCAGCCACGCCCTTTCTCCCAGATCACAGGTGGGTTCAGGCACTCCTCGATCGTCGTCCAGATGGAGAAGGTCGGCGCGAAGTCGTACCCGTCGACCACGAGATTGGAGCCGTCGCGCACCCCGACCTCGTCGATCTCCGAGAAGAGCTCGTCCGCCGCGTACCGGGCGAAGACGTCGGCGGCGCCGGGCTCGACGCCGATTCCCACCAGCGCGAGCAGTCCCGCCTGCTCCCACGCTGGACCTTGCGCGAACTGCTCGTCGCCGAGCTTCACATAGGTCTGCTCGTGCGGATGCTCCGGATGGGGCTGCGAGAGTGACATCGCCATGTCCAGGTAGGACACGCGCGCCTCGAGGCACGCCTCGAAGATCCGCAGGTTGAACACAGGGTCGACCGCGTTCAGCACCGCGTCGGCGTGCGTCTCGCGGATCAGGCGGACGACGTCCGCCGCGCTCGACGCATCGATGCAATGGGCGCTGAAGCGTCCGTCGTCGAGGTCGGCGACCACTGCCTCGGGCCGCGCAGGGTCGAAATCCGCGAGGGCGCAGTGCTCGAAGAACGTGCGGTGGCGGGCGATCCCGGCGAAGGCGGTGCCCACGCCCCCGGTTCCGACGACGAGGATTCTCACGGCAGGGCGGTTCTACCTGAGCGGGGTTTCAGGATGCGGTGCGAACCGTGCATTCGACGCGATACGCTCATCCGAGATCCCGCAAACGGAGGTCGACTGTGAGCGTTTCGGTGACCCAGATGAAGCAGTTCATCGGCGGCGAGTGGGTGGAGTCGTCGAGCGGCGAGACGATGGAGGTCCTGAATCCTGCGACCGGTGAGGTCATCGCCGAGGTACCGGGCGGGACGAAAGAGGACGTCGAGGAGGCGGTCGAAGCCGCGAGGAAGGCGTGGTCCGAGTGGCGGTTCAAGACGCCGAAGGACCGGATGGAGATCCTCCTCGCTCTCGCGGACATCGTCGACGAGAACGCCGAGGAGCTCGCGCGGCTGGAGTCGCGGAACGTCGGAAAACCCTGGTGGGTGGCGAAGGACGAGCCACCGGCGATCGCAGACACCCTTCGCTTCTTCGCGGGCGCGGCCCGCAATCTCGAAGGCAAGTCCGCCGGTGAGTACGTGGAGGGGTACACCTCGATGATCCGGCGCGAGCCGCTCGGCATCGTCGCCGGCATCTGCCCCTGGAACTACCCGCTGTACATGGCGATGTGGAAGATCGGGCCGGCGCTCGCGGCCGGCAACGTCCAGATCGTCAAGCCGGCCGAGCAGACGCCGTTGACGCTGCTCCGGTTCGCCGAACTGGCGCAGGAGGTGATTCCGCCGGGTGTCCTGCAGGTTGTCACCGGCGAGGGCATTCCGGCGGGTGACGCGCTCGTCCGGCACTCGGACATCCGTCTCGTCTCGCTCACGGGCGACACGGCAACCGGGAAGATCATCGCGAAGAACGCCGCCGACACGGTCAAGCGCCTGCATCTGGAGCTCGGAGGCAAGGCGCCGATGGTCGTCCTGGACGATGCCAACCCCGCCACCGTGGCGGAGGCAATCAAGATCGGGGGCTACTTCAACTCGGGTCAGGACTGCACGGCCTCGTCTCGGATCCTCGTCAGCGAACGGATCTACGACGACGTTCTCTCGCAGACGGTGGGCGCGGTCGATGCCATGACCGTCGGCGATCCAGGGTCGGACGACGAGATCGAGATGGGCCCGGTGATCTCGCAGGAGCAGCAGCAGCGTGTGCTCGGGTTTCTCGAACGCGCGACCGATGCCAAGGCGACCATCGTCACGGGCGGCGGCACGGTCGGCGAGCGTGGCTTCTTCGTGAAGCCGACGATCGTCACCGACGTCGCCCAGGATGCCGAGATCGTCCAGAACGAGGTCTTCGGCCCGGTCGTCACCGTCCAGCCGTTCTCCGCGGACGAGGACGCTATCGCGATGGCGAACGACGTCCGCTACGGGCTCGCCGCCTCGGTGTTCTCCGAGAACGTCGGCCGCGCGCTGAAGGTGGCCGCGCAGCTCGACTTCGGGACGGTCTGGATCAACGAGCATCTCTTCCCGCTCACGCCCGAGATGCCTCACGGCGGTTTCAAGGAATCGGGCTACGGGAAGGACATGTCGCTCTACTCGATGGAGGAGTACACGCGCATCAAGCACGTCGTCGTAAAGCTCGCGGAATGACGACCGCCGCGGCTCCTCCGGACGTCCGGCTCGAAAAGGTCGTCAAGAGGTTCGACGGGACGGTGGCGGTCGACGGAATCTCGCTCGAGGTCCCACGCGGCTCGTTCTTCGCGTTGCTCGGCCCGTCGGGCTGCGGGAAGACGACGACGCTGCGCATGATCGGCGGTTTCGAGGAGCCGACTGAAGGGCGGATCTTCCTCGGCGACCAGGACGTCGTCGGCCTACCGCCGTACAAGCGCGATGTCAACACCGTCTTCCAGAGCTATGCGCTCTTCCCGCACATGTCCATCGAGGACAACGTCGGCTTCGGCCTCGAGCGAAAAGGCGTCGCGAAAGGCGAGCGCGCAGGTCGTGTCGACGAGATGCTCGAGCTTGTCGGACTTTCGGGATTCGCAAAGCGGAAGCCGAAGCAACTCTCAGGCGGCCAGCAGCAGCGGGTCGCGCTGGGACGCGCGCTCGTGAACCATCCGCGAGTTCTCTTGCTAGACGAGCCGCTCGGCGCGCTCGACCTCAAGCTCCGCAAGCACATGCAGCTCGAGTTGAAAGGGATCCAGAACGAGGTCGGGATCACCTTCGTGCACGTCACGCACGACCAGGAGGAGGCGATGACGATGGCGGACTCGATCGCGGTCATGAACCAGGGACGGATCGAGCAGCTCGGCCCCCCGCGGGAGCTCTACGAGCGCCCGGTATCGGCGTTCGTGGCCGGCTTTCTCGGCATCTCGAACCTGCTTCCGGGCACGGTCGAAGGGCCGGACGCCGTACGGCTGGACAGCGGGGAGCTGGTGCGCGTGCAGGTGAACGGGCGCACGGGCCGGGTCGCGGCGGGGGTTCGCCCGGAGAAGATCACGCTCGGCGAGGGCGGGGGCGAGAACCGGCTCGGAGGGCGGATCAGCGAGAGCGCGTACCTCGGCGTGGCGACTCAACTGGTGGTGGGCACCCCAGCAGGCACGGTGCAGGTGTTCGCGCAGAACACCGGCGCCGGCGGACACGTCGCAACGCGCGGCGCGGAGGTCACGCTGAGCTGGAGCCCGGAGGCGACCTTCGTCGTCGATCGGGAGGTGCCAAGGGATCAGAACGAGGCAGAGGAGGAGGTCGCATGACTGTATTGGGCGCAAGGCCAGAGTCCGCTCGCGCGGATTCTGGCCGCGCGAAGACCGTGGAGGGGATGACCCGAAACGAGCTGGTACGGCGCGGTACCGCGGCGGGGGCGCTCCTCACGTTCCCGGCGCTTTTCGCGGCGTGCGGGGGAGGAGGAGGCGCGGAGACCGCTGGTGGCGAGTTGAAGACCGTGCTCAACTTCGCCAACTGGCCGCTCTACATCGACGTCGACAAGCCGACGACGCGCCAGCAGTTCACTCAAGACACCGGAATCAAGGTCAACTACTTCGAGGAGATCAACGACAACGCCGAGTACTTCGCGAAGGTGCAGGGCCCCCTGTCGCAGGGTGAAGGCATCGGTCGGGACATCTTCGTCTTCACCGACAACTCGCGCTTCCCGGGGCTGCTGGTCGACCAGGGGTGGGTTCAGAAGCTCGACAAGAGCCTGATCCCGAACATGGAGAACCTCGTCGCCGCGCAGGCGAGCCCACCGTTCGACCCGAACCGCGACTACTCGCTCCCCTGGCAGTCCGGCATGACCGGCATCGCCTGGAACGAGGAGCTGACGGGCCCGGTCGAGTCGGTGGAGCAGCTCTTCGAGGACCCGAAGCTCAAGGGCAAGGTGTCGATGCTGATGGAGCTCGCGGACTCGGTCGGCCTCGTCATGCTTGCGAACGGCGACGACCCTGGCGCGGTCACCGACGAGTCGTACGAGCGCGCGATCGAGCGCGTTCAGGCGGCCGTCGACTCAGAGCAGGTCGTCAGGTTCACGGGGAACGACTTCGCGCAGCCGCTGACGAACGGCACCTTCGCCGCCTCGGTGGCGTGGTCGGGCGACGTGATCCAGCTGCTCGCCGACAACCCGAAGCTCAAGTGGGCGATCCCGAAGGACGGCGGGATGATCTGGACGGACAACATGTTCATCCCGACGGGCGGGAGCGTTCCCACGGCATCGACCTACATGAACTCGGTGTACGACCCCGAGGTGGCCGCCAAGATCGCTGCCTACGTCAACTACGTGACACCGGTCAGGGGCGCCAAGGAGGTCCTTGCGAAGATCGATCCGGAGACCGCGGCCAACACGCTGATCTTCCCGGACGAGGCGACACTGGCGCAGGTCAAGCAGTTCGACTCGGCCGCCCTCGCCAACGAGGAGTACATCACCGCGTGGCAGCGGGTCCTCGGTCAGTGATGGCTGAGCTGGAGCGGCGCGCTCGGGGGGCCTGGCTGAAGTCAGGCCCTCGGCACCGCTGGGCCCGGGGTCTGGCTGCAGCCAGACCCCACCGTCGGCCGCGCACCGACCGGGGATAGATGGGCTCGTTCTTCCACCGCCATCCCGGGCTCACGCCCTACCTCCTGCTCGCCCCGGGGCTCGCCTGGCTCGCGCTCTTCTTCCTGGTCCCGCTCGGGTTCCTCGGCTACCAGTCTCTCCAGTCGGGGATCTTCCCGAACTTCGCCTTCACGTGGGAGTTCGGGAACTTCACCGAGGCGGTCTCCGACTATCGCACGCAGCTCGGTCGCTCGTTCCTGTACGCGGGAATCGCGACGGTCATCGCGCTCCTGCTCGCGTATCCACTCGTCTACTGGATTGCGTTCCGAGCGGGCCCGTGGCGGAACCTCTTCCTGCTCTTCATCGTCGCGCCGTTCTTCGTGACGTACCTGATCCGGACGCTCGCCTGGCTCAACATCCTCGCCGACGAGGGGCCGGTCGTCGGCCTCTTGCGCTCGGTCCACGTTCTCGGCGAGACGGAGGGGCTGCTCTTCACGACGCTGGCAGTGGTCGCGGGGATCACCTACAACTTCTTCCCCTTCATGGCCCTGCCGCTGTACGTCTCGCTGGAGCAGATCGACGGACGGCTCCTGGAGGCGGCGAAGGACCTCTACGCGAGCCCGACTCGGGCGTTCCTCCGGGTCACGCTCCCGCTCTCGGCGCCCGGGATCGTGGCCGGCACCCTTCTCACCTTCATCCCCGCGGCAGGCGACTTCATCAACGCCGAGCTGCTCGGGACGCCCAAGCAGCAGATGATCGGCAACGTCATCCAGGCGAAGTTCCTCGAGTCGCTCGACTATCCGACCGCCGCGTCGCTCTCGTTCATCCTCATGGCCGCGATCCTCGTCGCGCTGCTCGTCTACGCGAAGCTCGTCGGCACGGAGAAGCTGACGGGATGACCTGGCGCCTCGTCAAGCGGCACGCGCTCACTGCCTTCGCGCTCCTCGTCGTCGGCTACCTGATGCTGCCGATCGCGGTGGTGATCCTCTTCTCCTTCAATGACCCTGCCGGCCGTTTCAACTACGTCTGGCAGGGCTTCACGCTGGACAACTGGGCCGAGTGGGATGCGGTGCTCGGGTTGCGCGACGCGGTCGTGACGTCGATCGAGGTAGGCCTCCTCGCGACGCTCGTGGCCACCGTCCTCGGGGTGCTGATGGCGATGGCGATCGTCCGGCACGGCTTTCGGGGGCGGGCAGCGGCCAACGTCCTCGTGTTTCTGCCGATGTCCACTCCCGAGATCGTCCTCGGCGCGAGCCTGCTGACGCTCTTCCTGAACATGACGAGCGTCTTCTCGCTCGGGTTCTGGACGATCTTCATCGCCCACGTAATGTTCATTGTGAGCTTCATCGTGGTGACGGTTAAGGCCCGACTGATCGGCTTCGACCGGCATCTCGAAGAGGCGGCGATGGATCTAGGCGCGAACGAATGGACGACATTCCGCAAGATCACGCTCCCGCTCCTCGCTCCAGCGATACTCGCGGCCTCGTTGCTCGGCTTTGCGCTCTCGATCGACGACTTCGTCATCACGTACTTCGCCGCGGGCGGAGAGCAGACGTTCCCGGTCTTCGTCTGGGGGATCGCGCGCGTCTCGGTGCCTCCGCAGATAAATGTCGTGGCAAGCGCGATCTTCCTCGTCGCGATCGGGCTCGCCCTCGCTAACGTGCTCTGGCAGCTCCGGGGCGCCAAGAGACAAAGAGGAATCGCATGAGCACGACGACCATCGATCTCCAGAAAGCCGCGAAGGAACACCTGTGGATGCACTTCACCCGTATGGGCGGATACCAGACGGCGGACGTCCCGATCATCGTCCGCGGCGACGGCTGCTACCTCGAGGACGCCAACGGAAAGCGCTACTTGGACGCGCTGGCAGGGCTCTTCTCGGTGAACATCGGCTACTCGTTCGGTGAGGAGATCGGGCAGGCCGCGCTCGAGCAGATGCGCGAGCTGCCCTTTTACACGAACTGGTCCTACGCGCATCCCAGGGCGATCGAGTTGGCGGCCGAGGTCACTTCGCTCGCCCCCGGCGACCTGAACCGCGCGTTCTTCTGCTCCGGTGGCTCCGAGGCGGTCGAGTCGGCGTGGAAGCTCGCACGGCAGTTCTACTCGGCGCGGGGTGGGAAGACGATCACGGCTGGGGGGGACGAGTCGCAAGTCCGCCATGACCAGCAGGTTGCCGCCACCGCGAGCGCCTCGTCTCGCTACAAGGCCATAGCGCGCGACATCGCGTACCACGGAACGACCATGGGCGCGCTCTCGATCAACGGGATTCCAGCGCTCCGTGAGCCCTTCGAGCCGCTCGTCCCCGAGGTGCGACACGTCTCGAACACCAACCGCTACCACCGCCCGCCCGAGGAGACCGAGGAGGAGCTCACTCGCTTCCTTCTGGACGAGCTCGACCAGGTCATCGTCTCGATGGGGCCCGAGACGGTGTGCCTCGTGCACATGGAGCCGGTGCAGAACGCGGGCGGCGCGTTTACGCCTCCGGCTGGCTACTGGAAGGGCGTTCGCGAGCTCTGCGACCGCTACGACATCCTGCTCTCCGCTGACGAGGTGATCACCGCCTTCGGGCGAGTCGGTTACTGGTTCGGGTCCGAGCGCTACGACATCCGGCCGGATCTCGTCACCTGCGCGAAGGGTCTTTCGTCCTCCTACGCGGCGATCGGAGCGGTGGTCGCGACCGACCGCGTGATGGAGCCGTTCCTCGAGCAGACGTCGATGTTCTCCCACGGGATCACCTTCGGCGGCCACCCGACGATGTGCGCGATCGCGCTCAAGAACATCGAGATCATGAAGCGGGAGGGGATCGTCGAGCACGTACGCGAGAGCGAGGACGCTTTCCGGGCCACGCTCTCGCAACTCCTCGAACTCCCGATCGTCGGCGACCTGCGCGGAACCGGGTTCTTCTACGCGCTCGAGCTGGTCAAGGACAAGGACACGCGCGAGTCCTTCTCGGACGAGGAGTGCGAGCGCCTCCTGCGCGGCTATCTCTCGAACGCGCTCTTCGACGCCGGTCTCATATGTCGCGCGGACGACCGCGGCGATCCCGTGATCCAGATCTCACCGCCGCTCGTCGCCGGGCAGGCGGAGTTCGACGAGATCGTGCGGATTCTCGGCGAGGTGCTCACCGAGGCCGCGACCTTGATGCGTTAGGTGATGCCCGCTCCTCCTAGCGACAGTCGATCTGGAAGTCATCCGCAAAGGCCGCGACTTCTCCATTCGCATTGATGGTGATGTGGAACTTCGCTCGCATGATCAGGTTCGGCGACCCGTCATTGCTGATCAGGCGGAACGAGAATGTCGCTGTGGCGATCACCGGAGGGCCGAGTGGGATTCCCTCGTCATCCAGCTCTCCCGGTCCGAAGTATTGGCTCAAGCGATCGGTGAAGTTGAGGACGTAACGCGTTCCACTCGAGCTGATCCCTTTCGCAATGGTGGTGAAGATCCCGTTGCTGTGGAAACCGCCGGTGGCATCCTCGACGAAAACGACGTGGTGTCGGATCACACCCGAGACGTCGACCGTCTCTCCTGTGCACGACTCGTTCGTCTCCGCGAACGGCTGTGTCGTGAAGTTCGTGTAGGTCGGGCCTGCCGCAGTCGCCGTGCTACTCAAACCGAGACCGATCGCGGCGATGGCTATCGCCAGGATCTTGGATTTGTGCTGAAACGTCGTCATCTGAGACACCTCCTGAGCATCACCGTTGATACGCGCAGTCCGAGGAAGCCTCTACCTCCAAGGGGCCTAGAACATCCGTCACATGGCTGATTTCTGCACGACGAGGCGCGTCGACGTTGGGCCGATGGTGCTGAAGGCCGCGCTCGGGAACGTCGATCCGTCCGTGGTGGTCGCTGGGCGGCCGCGAGCTCACCGAAGACGCCCACGCTGGATCTGGTTCAGCGGCTGGGCTTGGCCTGCTACATGCGTTCGATGAGGCTCGTAAGCTTTTTCAGCTCACGCCGCAAGCCATCCGCTGCAGTCAGCGCCCGGCTATCGCCGTAATCGCCCGGCGAGCCTACGATTGCTGGACATGGTCGAGACCGCGATGTCGAGCCCTCTCGGCAGCCGCGCCGCGATTCTTCGTCGGCTTGACGGGGCAATCGGGGCTGCGGCACGTGGCCGAGCTGCGTTCATCGTCGTCGAGGGGGAGCCCGGCATTGGAAAGTCGTGGCTTCTCGACGCGGCCTGCAAGCTTGCTCAGCGTGCTGAATTCACGGTGCGACGCGGGCAGGGCGAGGAGCTCGAGCGTGAGCGGCCCTTCGGACTGATCGCGGACGCGCTGGATCTGGGGAGCGCCTCGGATCCCGAGCGGACGAGAATCGCCGGTGTCCTCGCTCGCGGAGGCGGCACCGAGCTCGCTGGAACGAGCGCCGATCTTCGTTTCCAGCTGATCGAGAGCATGTGCGACCTGGTCGAACGCGAGGCGGAGACACGTCCCGTTGCGGTGGCGGTCGACGACGTGCAATGGGCTGACCCCTCGTCGTTGCTTGCGCTCTATCGTCTCTCCCGCCGCGTCGCCTATCTCCCGTTTGTTCTTCTCCTCGGTTGCCGACCCCTTCCTCGGAGCCGCGAGCTGGCGCGACTCGTGAACATCCTCTTGGAGCTGGACTGCGTCCACGTGTCGCTCCCACCCCTCTCGCACGAGGAGGCGGTCGAGCTGGCGGCCCAGACCGCCGGGGCGGCCGGAGTCGGCTCGAAGCTCGAAGCACATCTCCGCGTGACGGGAGGAAACCCCCTCTTTGTCCGTGAGCTCGTCCAAACGTTGGTCGACGAGGGAGCCGCCGAGCTGCTGGACGACGTCGTGGAGATCGATCGACGACCACAACTTTCCCCGTCGCTCCGCCACACCATCCTTCGCCGCATGAGCTCCCTCCCTGAGGAGACGCTGGACGTCCTCAAAGTCGCGTCGGTCTTGGGTACGACGTTTGCACTCGCCGACTTGACAACGGTGACGAGGCAGTCGCCGGCGACGCTGGTGGGTCATCTGACCGACGCCGTTGGCGCCGGATTCGTCCACGATCTCGGTGGTCGGTTCGCTTTTCGGCACGATCTGGTACGCGAGGTGCTCTACGTCGAGCTCCTTCCGACACTGCGCACGAGCCTTCATCTAGACGCGGCACGATCGCTTGCGGCGGCTGGTTCTTCACCAGGCCAAGTTGCCGCTCACTTCTCGCTCAGTGCGGCGCATGGAGATGCGGAAGCGGTCGCATGGCTGACCCGAGCAGCGAGGGAGCTCGTCGGCCATGCCCCAACGGTCGCGATCGAGTTGTTCGAGCGTGCGCTCGAGCTCGCCCCGCTGAGCGATCCCATCCGGGTCGACCTGAACGTCGGCTTGATCCGCCCCCTCGTGTGGACCGGAGAGCTCGGGCGCGCCGAAGCCGTGGCCCGGGAGCTTCTCGCCGGGGCAGACGACTCGAGTGTGACGGGGCACGCCGCGCTGGCTCTAGGCTCGCTCTACTTTCTTCAGTACCGCCTGCGGGAGATGTCGGAACTCTGCACCAAGAGGCTCGCGGTGGAAGGGCTCGGAGCTGCGGAGCGTGCTCACTTCCTCGCGCTTGCGGTGATGCCAGAGGTCGCGTCTGGAGAGCTTCGGCGAGCGCTCACGTTCGCCGAAGAGGCATTTCGCACCGGCCGCGAGATCGGACGTATCTCAGCCGTGCCGATCGAGAACACCCGAGGCATCGTCGCAAGGCTCGAGGGCCGGTACATGGAGGCCGTGGCCTCTGGCCGGAGGGCAATCGCTGCGGCTCAATCGGCGCTGATGCACGATCCGGATCTGGGTGTTTCGCCCCGGTTGATCCTCGCGAACGCGCACGTCTTCCAGAGTTGGAACCTGATTGCGGCAGATCGGATCGAGGAGGCTGCTCGCTTGCTGCGGTCGAGCATGCAGGAATACGAGCGAATCGGCGCAGTCGCATACGTGAATCTTTGCCACCGCGGGCTGGCGTACGGAGCGTTCCTCTCGGGCCGCTGGGACGATGCCGACGCCGAGCTCGAGAGCTTGCGCTATCTCGTGGAGGAGACCCAGGCGCAGGGTCTCGATACCCATCAGCCAGATCCTTGGCCACTGCTCGCACTACACCAAGGGCGCATGACCGAGGCGAGCCTCGCACTCGAGCGGCTGGAGCAAGCCTTGCCGCCGGAACGATGGCGCCGCGGCAATCTCTGGTTCCTCCCTCTCAAGGCTGAGGTACTCGAGGCTGGCGGGGACGCCGAAGCGGCCCTCGATCTGCTCGCAACCCAGCTGCGCCAGGCGAAAGAGATAGGCGCGGTGCCCGACTTCCGCATATTCGGACGCTCACTGGTGCGACTGAGCCTCGATCACGATCAGCGTGACCTCGCTGAGCGGGTTGTGTCGGGTGCGGCGGAGCTCGCGAGCCGTGGGGGAGGCATCGCGACGGTTGACGGGATTTCGCTCCTGTGCCGAGGGCTGCTCGAGGACGATCCGGACACCCTTCTCGATGCGGTCGCCGCCTATCGCGAAGGACCGCGCCCGTTCGACCTGGCTGCCGCCTGCGAGGAAGCGGGTGAGAGCCGCGCCCGGCACGGCTTCCAGGACGACGGTGTCAAGCTCCTTCGCGAGGCGTCCGAGATCCATGCGACTCTCGGCGCAACGCGTGACGAGGTACGGATCTCGCATCGGTTACGAGCACTGGGTGTGAAGACTGGGGCACGTGGCCCCCGCGGACGACCCCTCACGGGCTGGGGAAGCCTCACCGCGGCGGAGCAACGTGTCGCCCGGCTCGTCCCCGAAGGTCTCACCAACACCGAAATCGGCGCAAGGCTCTTCATCTCCGGCCGAACGGTCTCCACTCACCTTGCCCACATCTTTCGAAAGCTCGAGATCTCGTCGCGTTCGGAGTTGGCGGCAATCGCAACGCGCGAGAGTAGGGGGTTCTTTTGAAAGCGCGTGCTTCGTGTCCCCGCTCCTCGAGGATCTGCCGCTCGGTGTGTGTGAGGTCGTACTCGGGCAGACGCGTGATCTCCTCGAAGAGAAGCGAGCCTCGCTCATCATAGAGCCAGACTGCTGGGATCTGCTTCGGGGTGTCGGTGAGTCCCCGAAGTGTCGCTTTGCGGAGCGCCGCTTTGCGGTCGGCCTCATCGACGAGGACCTCCACGCGGACACTCATCGTCCGCTGCTTACCCGTCTCGGGCGCAGCGGAAGCCCGCGAAGATCTGACGCCTATCCGGGAAGTCCCAGCTCCGGAAGCTCGATCGCGCGACGACCGAGTCCGTTGCCCACGAGCCGCCGCGGAGGACGCGGTACTCGTCCCCGAAGTAGACCTCGGAGAACTCGGGGTACGGGAACGCCAAAAAGCCGGGATAGGGAAGGAAGTGGGACGACGTCCACTCCCAGACCTCTCCGGTGAGCTGGCGACACCCGACCCGGCTCTCGCCGCCCGCGTAGGAGCCGGCCGGAGCAGGGGAGAAGCGACGATGGCCGAGATTCGCTTCGTATCCCGTCCACTCGCCGCCCCACGGGAAGCGATCCTTGCCTCGACGCTCGTGCCAGGCCGCCGCTCGCTCCCACTCCGCTTCCGAGGGGAGCCGCTTACCCGCCCAGCGGGCGAAGGCGTCCGCCTCGTACCAGGAGACGTGCTGAACGGGCTCGTCCAGCGGAACGGGCTCGCGTCGGCCGAAACGCACGCGCTCCCAGCCGTCCTTGCTCCCTTTCCAGAAGAGCGGTGCCGTGATCTTCTCTCGCTCGCGCCACGCCCATCCCTCGGGGCTCCAGTGCTTGTGCGAGCTGTAGCCGCGGTGCGAGATGAAGTCGGCGAAGGCGCCGTTCGTGACCGGAGTCCGGTCGATGAAAAAGGTGTCGAGCTCGAGCTCGTGCGCGACGAGCTCGTTGTCGTAGGCCCACGGCTCGTCGGTCGCACCGAGGACGAACGACCCACTGTTCACCCGTATCTCTCCGGGACCGTCGGAGGTGTCGCCGAAGGGGCTGTCGTCTCGCACCGGATACTCGACCTTGGTCCGGAGCTGGAGTGTCTGCAGCATCGTCTCTTGGTGCTGGAGCTCGTGCTGCAGCACGAGCCCGAAGACGAATCCCTTCCTGAGCAGCGGGCCTGGCCGGTCGAGGTCGGTGTGCTCGACCGCCTCGAGGACCCGCTCGCGAATGTCGGTTGCGTACGCTCGTACGGCCTCCGGACGAAGGACAGGAGGCTTCGACCGCCCGTTTCGCTCCAGGCGGAACGCGTCGTATACCTCGCGATGCGAGTTGGCGACCGGCGCCTGGCCGTAGAGGTCACGGAGCAGCCAGAGCTCCTCGAAGTGAACGATGCGCGAGCTCCCAGACCAGCGGCAGCTGAAGCGGGGAGACGTGCTCGATGAGCCCTTCATCCGAGACCGGCGCGAGGAGCTCATCGGTGCCGGCCCGCGCTCGTTCGAGGGCGGTTTGGATCTCGACAACCGACTCCATACCCGGACTTTGCCCGAAGGTCACCACTTCAGCCAGGGTGCAAGTGGAGGGCTGTAGCCTGTGCCGCTCATTCGAGGAGAGGAGCTGGGTGGAGTGAACGGGAATGGAGACGTGCCGGTCGTCGTCGCGTCGGACGTGGCCCGCCGTTATGGACAGGGGGAGACGGCCGTCGACGCCCTCCGAGGTGTTTCAGTGGACATCGACCGCGCGCGCCTGACCGCGGTCATGGGGCCGTCAGGCTCCGGCAAGTCGACGCTCATGCACATTCTCGCCGGGCTCGACAAGCCGACCTCGGGCACGGTCGAGGTCGCGGGAACCGAGATAACGACACTCGGCGACAACGATCTGACCAAGTTACGGCGCCAGCACATCGGCTTCGTGTTCCAGTTCTTCAACCTGCTGCCGATGCTGAACGCGCGCGAGAACATCACGCTCCCGCTGACCATCTCCGGCGAGAAGCCTGCGGACGGCTGGGTCGACAAGATCGTCGCCGATGTCGGTCTCACCGACCGGCTCTCGCATCGTCCTTCCGAGCTCTCGGGCGGACAGCAGCAGCGGGTTGCGATCGCACGCGCGCTTGTGTCGAAGCCGACAGTGCTGTTCGCCGACGAGCCGACCGGAAACCTCGACTCGTCGACCGGCAACGAGATCCTCGAGCTGCTCCGCCGATCTGTGGACGACTACGGCCAGACGATGGTCATGGTGACGCACGATGCGCGCGCGGCGGCCATGGCGCACCGGGTGCTCTTCCTCGCCGACGGCCAGATCGTGCGTGAGCTCGGCGAATGCAATGCGCACCAGATCCTGCAGGTTCTGGAGGAGATCGCGGCGTAATGCTCAGCGTCTCGCTTCGCGGTCTTCTCGGCCGCAAGCTGCGGGCGGTTCTGACCGCCGTTGCCATTGTTCTCGGTGTCGCGATGATCAGCGGCACCTACATCCTCACGGACACGATCGACCGTGCGTTCACGACACTTTTCACCGAGTCGTACGCCGGCACCGATGCGGTCGTGACCGGCCGGGGGCTCGATATCTCGATCGATGGCGAGAGCCCGCCCGGCCCACCCGTCGACGAGTCGTTGCTCAACACGGTGCGCGGTGTCGAGGGTGTCGCTCTCGCCACGGGGACGGTGCTCGACGAGCGCAACACGAAGATCCTCACGTCCGAGGGGAGGGCCGTGAGCTCGGAGGGCGCGCCGACCTTCGGATTCGGCATCGACACGGCTCCGGAGCTCGACCAGTTCAATCCGCTCAACGTCCTCGAGGGTCGTTGGCCGGCGAGTGCCGACGAAGTCGTCATCGACGTCGGCACGGCGGACGACCAGGGCTACTCGGTCGGCGACACGGTCGAGATCTCGACTCTCCAGCCGAAGCGCTCGTTCGAGCTCGTCGGAGTCGCGCAGTACGGCAGCCTCGACAGCCTTGGGAATGCGAGCTTCGCGGTGTTCACGATCCCGGCTGCGCAGGAGCTCCTCGACCGCGAGGGTCAGTACGACGCGATCTCGGTCGTGGCTAGCGAAGGCATCACGGAGGACGACCTCGTCGCGGCCATCGAGCCCGTGCTCCCGGAGACGGCGAAGGTCGTGAGCGCGACGGCGGAGGCCGAGGACCAGGTGGACGAGGTGAACGAGTTCACTGCCATCTTCCGCTACTTCCTCCTCGTCTTCGCCGGTATCGCCCTCTTCGTCGGAGCGTTCGTCATCTTCAACACGTTCTCGATCACCGTCGCGCAGCGAACGCGCGAGTTCGCCACGCTGCGGACGATCGGCGCGTCGCGACGTCAGATCCTCGGCTCGGTGATCCTCGAGTCGCTGGTCATCGGCTTCGCCGCATCGCTCATCGGTCTCGGTCTCGGCGTTCTGCTGGCAGAGGGGATCGAGGGGCTCTTCCGGGCTCTCGGAGTCGAGCTCCCCACAGCCGACCGGGTGTTCGCGATGCGGACGGTAATCGTGGCGCTGGTCGTCGGCGTCGGCATCACGCTCGCCGCGGGTCTGTTCCCCGCGATCCGGGCGACCCGGGTGCCTCCGATCGCGGCGGTGCGCGAGGGTGCGACGCTCCCGAAGTCCAGATTTGCCCCGTTCGTACCATGGGTCGCCGGGGTCGCCGTCGTCGTCGCCCTCGTCGTACTCGCCCGCGCGATGTTCACCGACGAGCTCGGGACCGCGGACCGGTTGCTCTCGATCGCGGCCGGCGTCCTCCTGCTCTTCCTCGGCGTCGCGATGCTTTCGTCGCACGTCGTAAGTCCGCTCGCGGCGGTCAGCAGTCCGATCGGCCGCTGGGCAGCCTTCGCCTTCACGGTCCTCTTCTGGCCTTTGTGGCTCCTCCCCTACTGGCTCGTGCGATACGGAGCATGGGGACCGGGATCGGCTGCGCGCCGCGTCGGCGCCTTCGTCGGCGGAGCGCTGCTCAATCCGCTCGTCGCGCTCGTCGTGCTCGTCATGTGGCTGCGCCGCGCGGTGACAAGCTGGGTGCCCGAGTGGCCTGCGGAGTTCCCGAGCGTCGTCCCGGATCGCGTGGCCGCTCGCACAGGCGGAGAGAATGCCCGCAGGAACCCCGGCCGAACGGCGGCGACCGCCGCCGCGCTCATGATCGGTATCGCTCTCGTCGCGTTCATCGCGACGCTCACGAACGGGATGAAGGCGTCGAACCGCGAGGCGATCGAAGAGCAGATCGCCGCTGACTACGTCGTGACCTCGCTCGATGGGTACACGCCGTTCGTCGCGGCGGCGGGCGATGCGCTCGCGGCCTCGACCGTACCCGAGCTCGTGACCAGCGTGCGCTCCGACGCCGGCCTCGTCGACGGCAGCTCGGCCGAGATCGGGGGCATCGAGCCCGACACGATCGCCGAGGCGTACGTCTTCGACTGGCGCGAGGGCGACGAGAGCGTGCTCGCGACGCTCGGCACGACGAACGCGGTCGCAAGCTCGAACTACGCGGAGGACCACGACATCGCGATCGGCGACGAAGTGACGATCCGTTCCACCGCAGATCGCACCGCGAAGGTCACGGTCGTGGGTACCTTCGAGCCGCCACCGTTCTACCCGCTGCTCGAGAGCGTCAACGTCTCGAGGGAGCTGTTCGACTCGCTCTACGACCGTCCGCGCAACAGCTGGACCTGGGCCAACGTCGCCGCCGAGCCGACCGACGACAACCGCGTGCAGATGGAAGCGGCGATCGCCGGCTTCCCCGACACGCAGCTAGAGACGCGCGAGGAGTGGATCGAACGCGAGGACGCGGACTTCAACGAGTTCATCTCGTTCCTGTACGTCATGCTCACCCTGGCCGTGTTCGTGAGCATCTTCGGGATGATCAACACGCTCGTTCTGTCGGTCTACGAGCGCACACGGGAGATCGGGATGCTTCGCGCGATCGGGATGACCCGTCGGCAGGTGCGCCGGATGATCCGCCAGGAGAGCATCATCACCGCGCTCATCGGTGCGGCCGTCGGGCTCCCGCTCGGGATCTTCCTCGCGGCTCTCGTCAACCGGGCGCTCGCCGAGTACGACATTCGCTTTGCGATCCCGTGGATCCAGCTCATCGTGCTCACGATCGTCGCGATCGTGATCGGGATCCTCGCCGCGATCATGCCTGCTCGCCGCGCCGCGAGGCTCGATCCGCTGAGAGCGATCGCCTACGAATGACGCGCTTCGCCATCCGCGGCCTGCTGAGCCGGAAGCTGCGGACGGCTCTCACGGCCCTCGCCATCGTTCTCGGCGTCGCCATGATCAGCGGGACGTACGTCCTCACGGACTCGATCGATCAGGCGTTCGACAGGATCTTCACGGACATCCGCCAGGGCTCGAATGCGGTCATCTCCGGGAAGTCGGCATTCGATCTCAGCGAGGGCAGCGGTGTGACGGAGCCGACCTTCGACGAGTCGTTGCTCGAGGAGGTGCGCGGGCTCTCGAGCGTGGAGGACGCTGAGGGAAGCGTGGACTCCGACGCTACTCAGCTCATCGCCGACGACGGCAAGGCGGTGGTGTACGGCGGCGCACCGAACCTCGGCTTCTCGATCGCGAATCCCGACTCGCGTTTCAACCCGCTGACGCTCGTCGAGGGCGAGTGGCCGGGACCGAACGAGATCATCGTCGACAGGGAGACGGCAGCGAAGGAGGACTTCGAGGTCGGTGAGACGATCGGCGTCCAGGCCGAGGGCCCGGTTCAGCGTCTTCCGATCTCGGGAATCATGCAGTTCAGCTCGGGCCTCACGATCGGAGGGGCGACATTGGCCGGCTTCGATCTCCCGACCGCGCAGCGGCTGATGAGAAAGGAGGGCCGCCTGGACGAGATCGCGGTCGCCTCCAAGCCCGGCGTCACCGATCCGGAGCTCGGGCGGGAGATCCAGGCGATTCTCCCCGAGGGCACTCAGGTGCAGGGCGTGGGTGAGCAGGTGCAGTCGGACGCCGAGGAGACCAACGAGTTCATCACCTTCCTGCAGACGTTCCTGCTCGCCTTCGGCGGTATCGCGCTCTTCGTCGGCTCCTTCGTCATCGCCAACTCGCTGTCGATCACGATCGCGCAGCGAACGCGGGAGCTCGCGACGCTGCGGATGCTCGGCGCCTCGCGTCGCCAGGTGCTCGGTTCGATCATTCTCGAGGCCCTCGTCGTCGGTGTCGTGGCCTCCTTGATCGGCCTCTTCCTCGGGCTCCTGCTGGCGAAGGGCCTTTTCTGGCTGTTCGACCTGGTCGGCTTCACGCTGCCGAACACGGGTCTCGTCTTCGAGACGCGCACGGTGATCGTCGCGCTCCTCGCGGGGATCGTCGTCACCCTCGGGGCAAGCCTGCGACCCGCAATCCGCGCGACGCGCGTGCCGCCGGTCGCCGCAGTGCGGGAGGGAGCGACGCTGCCACCCGGTCGCTTCGCGCGTCTGCGCGGGGTGGGAGCGTTGCTCATGGTCGTTGGCGGCTTCGCTGCGCTCGCGTATGGCCTCTTCGCCGAGAGTCTCGACACGACGGCTGTCCTGATCTGGATGGGTCTCGGCACGCTCCTCGTCTTCCTCGGGGTTGCGCTCTTCTCGTCGCGCCTCGTGCGTCCGCTCGCCCATGTGCTCGGGTGGCCGGCGACGCAGATGGGCGGCGCCGCCGGATCGCTTGCGCGGGACAACGCGCGTCGGAACCCGCAGAGAACGGCGTCGACGGCGGCTGCGCTGATGATCGGGCTCGCGCTCGTCACGCTCGTGGCAACGCTCGCTTCGGGGATCATCGTGTCCTTCAAGAGCTCCGTGAACGATCTCTTCACGGGCGATTACGCGATCACCGCGCAGAACAACTTCTCGCCGATCCCGATCGACGCCGCCGAAGCGACCGCAGAGGCGCCGGGGGTGACGGTGATCGGGAACGTGCGGACGGGCGAGGCGCTACGCAACGGCGAAGCTGGCTTCATAACCGCCGTCGACCCCGGCATGCAGGAGGTGATCGATCTCGACTGGGTGGAAGGGCCGGAGAACACGATCGCCACCCTCGGAGACGACGGGGCGTTCGTCGACGACGGCTGGGCAGAGGACAACGACGTGGGCTTGGGGTCGCCGGTCGAGGTGACGTTCCCCAACGGGAGCTCGAAGACGTTCCGGGTCGAAGGGATCTTCGATCCGCCGAGCGGAGGATCGCCGTTCGGGGCGGTGACGATCTCGGCCGCCGCCTTCGACGCCGAGGTACCGCAGCCGAGAAATCTCTACTCGTTCGTGAAGATGGAAGGCGGCGCGACGGACGAGAACCAGGCTGCACTCGATGCCACGCTCGAGGACTTTCCGAATGCCAAGGCGCAGTCGCGCGAAGGCTTCATCGACAACCAGATCTCGGGGCTGAGCTCGATCTTGAACATCCTCTACGTGCTGCTTGCCCTCTCGATCGTCGTCAGTCTCTTCGGGATCGTGAACACGCTCGTGCTGACGGTCTTCGAGCGGACGCGCGAAATCGGGATGCTGCGCGCGATCGGGATGACTCGGCGTCAGATCAGGCGCATGATCCGCCACGAGAGCGTGATCACGGCACTGATAGGAGCCACGATCGGGATCGTGCTCGGAATCGTGCTCGCAGCCCTCCTGATCTATCGCGTCGACTTCCTCGTGTTCTCGTTCCCGACGCTCCAGGTGATCATCTTCGTGATCGCGGCGATTGTCGTCGGAATCGTCGCCGCGGTCTTTCCCGCGCGCCGCGCCGCGAACCTCGATCCCCTCAGGGCGATCGCGTACGAATGACGCCGTCGGCCGCGAGCCCGGCGATCTCCGCTTCGGAGTAGCCGGCCTCTCGCAAAATCTCTTCCGAGTGCTCCCCGAGCTGGGGAGGAGGCAGTTGGTGCGCCGCTCGCGTGCCGTCGAACGAGAACGGCAATGCCAAAAGTCGCAGGTCGGCGATGGTCGGATGCTCGACTGGCTGCAGGATTCCGAGCGCCTGCGTCTGCGCCGAGGCGACGACGTCTGCGACGTCTGCGACCGGCGCCGCCGGGACGCCTGCGACGGACAGGCGCTCGTGCCACTCACCGGTGGTGCTCTCTCGGAGGCGGATCGAGAGGAGCGCGACGAGCTGCTCGCGATTGCGGACGCGGTCGGGGTTCGTACGAAACCGCTCGTCGACGGCGAGATCCGATAGCTCCAGCGCTTCGCAGAGCGAGACGAACAGCCGGTCGTTCCCGCCCGCGATCATGAGCTCCCCGTCTTGCGTGGGGAAGACCTGGTACGGGGCGACCATCGGAAAGACGGTGCCTTCTCTCTTCGGCACGGTCCCGTCCGCGAGATAGCCGACGAGGTGGTAGCCGATGTAGCCGAGCGCGGTCTCGTAGAGCGACGTGTCCACCTCGGCGCCCGCGCCGGTGCGCTCGCGCTCGAGCAATGCGGAGACGATCCCGAGCGCGGCCCACATGCCGGTGCCCATGTCGATTACCGACGAGCCGACTCGGACCCCTGGGCGTCCCGGCTCGCCGGTCATGCTGATGAGACCACCTGCCGCCTGCATCAGCGCGTCGTACCCCGGTTCCGTCGAGAGGGGGCCGACGCGACCGTACGCGCCGATCGAGCAGTAGACGAGCCTCGGGTTCAGCTTCCGCACCGCTGCAGCGCCCAACCCGAGCTCCTCCGCGAGACCCGGCCGGAGGCCCTGAAGGAAGACATCCGAACGCTCGGCGAGCCGGAGCAGAGCCTCGAGCCCTCGCTCGTCTCGCAGAGAGAGGGCGAGCGATCGCTTGCCGGCGTTGACCGAGAGGAACATCGCTCCCTCGCCGTTCCAGAACGGCGGGCCCCAGGCGCGGCCGTCGTCTCCCGTGTCCGGCCGCTCGACCTTGACGACCTCGGCGCCGAGCGCAGCCAGGATCTCCGCGCAGAAAGGGCCTGCGATCGAGGTGGTGACGTCGAGGACGCGCATGCCGGCGAGGGGGAGGAACGGCACCGGGCAGATCATGATGACTCCGAGCCCTTTCGGGGTCAGGCTAGAGCCTGACCCCTTCCTCGTGCGCTCCTGCGAGGATGCGTGCGTGCCCGACTGGCTCGACTTCGACCAGCTGACGGAGTGGGTCTCCGGCAAGTGGTGGAGCTACCTCGTCATCTTCGCAATCGCTGCGATCGACGCTTTCTTCCCGCTCGTGCCGAGTGAGACGCTCGTCGTCATCGGCGGCAGCCTTGCCGGATCGGGCGATCTAAGCCTCCTGCTCGTCATCCTCGCGGGCGCAGCGGGCGCCATTCTCGGCGACAACATCTCGTACGGCGTCGGCAGCCTCGTCGGGGAGAGGACGGTCAAGCGCTGGTTCTCGAGCGAGAAGGCGCACAAGCGGCTCGAGTGGGCCGAGCGTACCCTCGACGAGCGCGGGGCCTACATCATCTTGCTTGCGCGCTTCATCCCGGGCGGACGGACTGCGGTCACATTCTCAGCCGGATACGTGCACTCGTTCACCTGGCGGCGGTTCATCGTCTACGACATCGCGGCGGGGTTGCTCTGGGCGACGTACGCGGCCATGCTCGGCTACTTGTTCGGAAAGACGTTCGAGGAGCACCCTGTGTGGGGGGTCCTCGTCGCGCTCGGCATCGCGCTGACCCTCGGCCTCGTCGTCGAGGTCGTCAGGCATGTGCGCAAACGCCGAGCTGCCACCGTTTAGACTCTCGCGCGTGCCGAAGATCCTCATCCACATGACCAGCGGACCCGAGAGTCCGACCCGGGCTGCGCTCGGCTTCCTGGTCGCGAAGGCCGCGATCGAGGAGGGCCACGACGTCGACCTCTTCCTCGCAAGGGATTCGGTCCAACTCCTCCGTGACAGCGTCCTCGACTCGCTCGTCGGCTCGGGACGGGAAGCCTCAGAGAGTCGTACGACGCGGTCGTGCCGTCAGGTGCCCGGATCTACGCCTCGGGGATGTCGAGCAAGGCGCGCGGGCTAGGGGAAACCGACCTCGAAGGGAAACCCGTCGAGCTCGCGATGCCGAGCAAGCTCGTGCAACTCGCTCTCGAGAGCGACCGCGTGCTGACGTACTAGCCCGCTAGCTGCGAGCTGCGTCGTTCGTCGGCGCGTCGGGCATTGCCCGGATGTGCTTCCAGGCCCCCCAACCGATGAAGAGCGCGAGCACGACGACGATCGGCACGAGCGCCGCGTGGAACGCATGGAGGGCGCCGTTGTCGCCGCCCACGTCTCCGCCGCCGGCAAGAAATGCCTGGATCGAGCCGAGCACGGCCAGCACAAACGGCCATTTCACCGCGCGCCAGTTCGGCCAGGCTGCGACGAGCGCGGAGAGGAACGTCAGGATGTAGGCCAGATGGACGGCCTTGCCGAAGTCCTTGTGCGCGTCCAGCCAGTCCGTCTCGCCGAAGAGGAAGCCTCCGATGAGATAGAGCTGCACGAACACACCAACCACAGCTGCCCCAGCGAAGATGACGGTTCCCCACAGCCCGATCCGTTGTCTGTCCATGCGCGGCACCCTAAGACCTACGCCGGACGGAGTCAACCGCATACCGTAGTGAGATGAACCGTCTGGCTGACGCGACCAGCCCATACCTCCTCCAGCACGCCCAGAACCCGGTCGACTGGCATCCGTGGGGCGAGGATGCGTTCGAGCGCGCGCGCACAGAGGAGAAGCCAGTGCTCGTCTCGGTCGGCTACAGCTCGTGTCACTGGTGCCACGTGATGGCGCACGAGTCGTTCGAGGATCCGGCGACGGCTGCGCTGATGAACGACCTGTTCGTCAACGTCAAGGTCGATCGCGAGGAGCGACCGGACGTGGATGCGGTGACGATGGAAGCGACCGTCGGGATGACGGGTTCGGGCGGCTGGCCGACGACCGTGTTCATGACGCCCGAGGGAAAGCCTTTCTACGCCGGAACGTACTTTCCGCCCGAGCCCCGGCACGGCCTGGCGAGCTTCCGCGACCTCCTCCAGGCCGTCTCCCGCGCCTGGACCGAGCGGCGCGCGGACATCGAGCGCCAGGCGGCGCAGATCGACGAGACACTCCGGCGCAACTCAGAGCTACGACCGTCGAACGAGCCGCTGACCGAGTCGCTCCTGGGCGAAGCGGCACGGGGCATCGCGCGAAGCTTCGAGCCCGCGTTCGGCGGCTTCGGCGGCGCGCCGAAGTTCCCGGCGGCTTCGACGCTCGAGTTCCTCCTGCGACAGGGGGACGAGGACGCGCTCGCGATGGTCACCGCAACGCTCGACGGGATGGCCGCGGGCGGTCTCTACGACGTGGTCGGGGGCGGGTTCCACCGTTACTCGGTCGACGCGCGCTGGCTCGTCCCACATTTCGAGAAGATGCTCTACGACAACGCGGTGCTGGCTTCCACGTACCTGCACGGGTGGGTCGTGACCGGGCGCCCCCGCTATCGGGAGATCGTGGAGGAAACCAACGATTACCTCCTCCGCGAGCTGCTCCTTCCCGAGGGAGGTCTTGCATCAGCCCAGGACGCGGACACGGATGGAGTCGAGGGACTGACGTACACGTGGACGGAGCAGGAGGCGGAGTCGTCAGGCATTCCCCGAGAGCTACTGGAGCCCTTCGAGCACGGGCGCCTAATCGTGCGCGGGCAGCTCGAACCGGAGCTCAAGGCCGGGCTGCTGGCCGAGCGCGCGACTCGCGAGCAGCCGTTCAGAGACGACAAGGTACTCGCTTCGTGGAACGGGCTCGCCCTCGCTGCTTTGGCCGAGGCTGGATACAGGTTGGAGCGGGCCGACTGGCTCGACGTCGCCCGGGGAGTGGGCGAGTTCCTGCTGGGACCGCTCTCCGACTCCGAAGGCCGGCTTCTCCGTTCGAGGCGCGACGGGCGGGCGAGCGGCGCGGGGTTCCTGGACGACTACGCAAACGTGGCCTACGGGCTGATGGAGCTGCACGTCGCGACCGGCGACGCTCGCTGGCTGACCGAAGCTCACCGGCTTGCGCTGCTTGCCATCGAGCTCTTCGGAGACGAGGATCGAGGCGGCTTCTACCTGGCCGCGGTGGACGCGGACGAGCGTGTGCCCCGTACGAAGGATCTTCAGGACACCCCCATTCCGTCCGGCAACTCGATGCTCGCGTGGGTGCTCCTTCGGTTGGGCCGCATCTGGGGAGACGAAGAGCTCGAGCGGCAGGCGGTCTCGGTCTTCCGCCTCGTCGAGCCTGCGCTTCGGCGCGCGCCGGGAGGCTTCGCCTGGATGCTCTGCGGCCTCGACCTCTGGTTCAGCCCGCCGCGGGAGATCGCGATCGCGGGGTCGGTCGACTCGCCGGTGGCCCGGGCAGCGCTCGCCTCGTTCGAGCCGCGCACCGTCGTCGCCGTCGGCCCCGCGGAGGGAGTGCCGTTGCTCGACGGAAAAGGTCTCGTCGATGGCAAGCCGGCGGTCTACCTCTGCGAGCGTTTCGTTTGTCGGGCGCCGGTTACAGACCCGACACTTTCGTCACCTTGACGCGAGCTGTAGGTTAGCTAACCTAGCTAGCATGGTCGTAGTAAACATGCACGAGGCAAAGACGCGCCTCTCGGAGCTCGTCCGTCTCGTCGAGTCGGGGGAGAGGGTCGTGCTCGCGCGGAACGGCACTCCTGTTGTCGAGCTCGTTCCTGCGCCACAGCCGAAGAAGCGCGAGGGAGGCTTCTGGAAGGGGCAGGTGTGGATGTCACCCGACTTCGACGCGCCCTTGCCCGAGTTCGAGGAATACACGCAATAAGGCTCCTGCTCGATACCCACGTCGCCATCTGGTTCTTCGAGGATCCCGCGCTGCTTGCGAACGAGGCACGTGAGGCTCTCGAGGACTCGGTAAATCCGGCGTACGTGTCCGCAGCCAGCGTCTGGGAGTGGGCGCTCAAACAGGCACTCGGTCGAATCTCTACGCCCGCTGAGCTCGACACTGGTGCCATTCGAGCGGGTTTCCACGAGCTGCCCGTGACGTGGGCGCACGGTCGCTCGGCCGCCGATCTGCCCCTGTTGCATGCGGATCCATTCGATCGGATGCTCGTAGCGCAGGCCCTCGCCGAGGATCTCGTGCTGCTCACACGCGACCGGCTGATTACCCAATACCCCGTTGCCACGATGCCGGCCTGAAGAATCAGTGCGCGTCTGCCTGATGATCGAGGGGCAGGAAGGCGTTACCTGGGAGGACTGGGTGCGTCTCGCTCGGCTCACGGAGCGCCACGGTCTCGAAGGGCTGTTTCGCTCCGATCACTACACGGCGATCATCAGGCCGCAGGCAGGCGCCCTCGACGCGTGGGCGACGCTTGCCGGGCTCGCGGCGGTCACCGAGCGAATCCGCCTCGGAACCCTGGTCTCGCCGTCGACGTTCCGCCATCCGAGCGTCCTCGCGCGTATGGCCGCTACCGTCGACCACATCTCCGGAGGCCGTGTCGACGTGGGCATGGGCGCCGGCTGGTACGAGCGTGAGCACCTCGAGCACGGGTTCCCGTTCCTCGACGCCAAGCAGCGGTTCGCGCTCTTTGCCGAGCAGGTCGAGGTCGTCGTCAGCTCGTGGACCACGGACGCCTTCGACCACAGCGGGCCGAGCTACGAGCTCCGAGAGCAGACGGCGCTGCCGCGACCCGTACAGAAACCTCATCCGCCGCTCGTCCTCGGCGGCACCGTCATGCCCCGCTTTGCCGCGCTCGCCGCCCGCTTCGCCGACGAGGTCAACACCCTAGGGGCGCCGAATGGCGAGCTCCGCGAGCGCAAAGAACGCCTCGATCACGCCTGCCGAGAAGCGGGCCGCGACCCTGAGACGCTCGGATTCTCGGTGATGACTGCCTGCTTTGTCGGCTCGGATCGAGGCGAGCTCCTCGACCGGATCGGCACGTTCCTCTCCGTGCGTGGCGGCGCTGCCGGCGCGGAGGAGATGCTCGAGGAGCGCCGCGAAACCTGGCTCGCCGGAACGGTCGCGGAGGTCGCCGCGCGAATCCGAGACCTCGAGGCGCTGGGTGTCGACCGCGTCATGCTCCAGCACTTGAACCACTCCGACGACGACATGGTTGCTTTGATCGGCGACCAGCTGATGCCGGCTCTCGCGTAAGTAAAGTCCTGCCCATGACGACTACAGAGCTGACAGGGGCGGAGGGCATCGCGTGGGATCTCTCCGACCTCTACGAAGGCGGTGACGACGCCCGCCTCGAGCAGGACGTGCAGGACGCAGAGAAGGCTTCCGAGACCTTTCGCGAGACGTACTACGGCATGATCGCCGACCTCGACGCGGGCGGGCTCGCCGATGCGATCGCCGAGCGGGAGCGGATCGAGTCGATCTTCACCCGCGCCATCTACTACGCGCATCTCTGGTTCTCGACGGACACGGCCGACCCGGCCCGCGGGGCGCTCGTCGCGCGCCTGACCGAGAAGGGCGCCGCACTCGACACGCAGCTCCTCTTCTTCGGGCTCGAGATCGCCGACCTCGACGACGAACAGGCTGAGGCGCTCGTTGCCGACCCCGAGCTCGAGCACTGGCAGCACTGGCTTCGCTCGCTGCGGAAGTTCCGGCCGCACCTGCTCTCGGAGCCCGAGGAGAAGATCTTCACGGAGAAGTCGGTTTCCGGCGTCAGCGCCTGGTCGCGGCTGCACGAGGAGCTCTTGAGCGCGCTGAAGGTCGAGATCGACGGCGAGGAGACCAGCTTCGAGAAGGCGATGGCGAAGCTCTACTCCGGCGATCGCGACGAGCGGCGCACGGCGGCGGAGGCGGTCACCGAGGCGCTCGCGCCCGGTTTGCGCACGCGCGCGTTCGTGTTCAACACGATCCTTGTCGACAAGTCGATCGACGACCGTCTGCGCGGATACGAGACGTGGATCTCGTCGCGCAACCTGCGAAACGACACGACCGACAAGGCCGTGCAGGCGCTCGTCGACGCGGCAGTGTCCCGCTACGACGTCCCGCAGCGCTACTACCGCCTGAAGGCGAAGCTCGTCGGGCTCGACCGGCTCACCTTCTACGACCGCTTCGCGCCGATCGCCGACGACCCCGCCAAGGTGTCCTGGGACGAGGCCAAAGACGTCGTCCTGGCCGCGTATCACGACTTCACTCCCGAGGCCGGCGACGTCGTCGAGCGCTTCTTCGAGGAGAGCTGGATCGACGCCCCCACACGTGAGAACAAGCGCACCGGCGCGTTCTGCGCGACGAGCGTCCCTGGCGTGCACCCGTACATCCTCATGAACTTCACCGGCGATCGCCGTTCGATCCTGACCCTCGCGCACGAGCTCGGGCACGGCCTGCACGGCTCACTTGCTCAGCCGCTAGGGCTCTTCAACGCCGACACCCCGCTGACGACCGCCGAGACGGCCTCGGTCTTCGGCGAGGCGCTCACCTTCAAACGCCTGCTCGCTCTCGAGGAGGATCCGCGTCGCCGACTCAACCTGCTCGCAGGGCGGATCGAGGACTCGATCGCGACGGTGTTTCGCCAGATCGCGATGAACCGGTTCGAGCACGCGGTGCACACGGAGCGGCGCGAGCAGGGCGAGGTCGCGACGGACCGCTTCGAGGAGCTCTGGCTCGAGTCGCAAAAGCAGATGTTCGAGGACTCGGTCGACATCGACGGATACGGGACCTGGTGGAGCTACATCCCGCACTTCCTGTCCACTCCCGGATATGTCTATGCGTATGCCTACGGGTTCCTGTTCGCGCTCTCCATCTTCCGGCGTTACGAGCAGGAGGGCGAGTCGATGGTCGAGCCGTATCTCGACGTCCTCCGCGCGGGCGGCTCGAAGCCGCCCGAGGAGCTCGCCGAGATCGTCGGGCTCGATCTCACCGATCCGGCGATCTGGGCGAACGGGATCGAGGCGCTCTCGGCGGAGCTCGACGAGGCCGAGGCGCTCGCGCAGGAAATCGGTCTCGGTTGAGGCAGACGGGTCTCCGATCTTTGCGCCACCTGTTCACATTTCATGGCAGAACGGGTGTTTCGGAGCTACCCTCGCCTCTGACAGGCAGGTATCGGCGTGGAGACATAGGAGGGAAGTCTGTGCGAAAGCTCATCGCGTGTGGGGTGGCCCTCGTCGGGGCCCTCGCGCTTACGGTGCCGGGTGCGCTCGGCGGGGCGGAGCAGACACCGGGGGTAACGGCCAAGACGATCACGATCGGCGGGACGTTCCCGCTCACAGGCCCAGCGGCGGCGTATGCGCCGATCCCGCTCGGGATGCGGGCATATTTCAGCCATATCAACGCCCGGCGTGGACCTGACGGCAAGCGTGGCGTCATGGGCCGCCAGATCGTCTGGAGGTACTACGACGACGGTTACAACCCCGCGAACACCGTCCAACTTACGCGGAAGCTCGTCGAGGAGGACAAGGTCTTCGCGACGGTCGGCCAGCTGGGGACGGAGCACAACCTCGCTGTGCGCGGATACCTGAACCAGGCGAAGGTTCCGCAGACGCTCGTCTCGACGGGTGCGTCGTACTGGGGGACACAGTACAAGGAGTACCCGTGGACGATCGGCTGGCAGCCGGACTACATCGCCGAGGGCCGCATTTACGGCCTGCACATCAAGGCGAACCACAACGGCAAGAAGATCGCGGTGATCTACCAGAACGACGACTACGGCAAGGACTACCTGTTCGGCCTCCGGGTAGGGCTCGGGAAGGCCTACGCCGATCAGAACATCGTCGCGACGGAGGCGGTCGAGTCGACCGCCACCAGCTCGGCTTCTCAGATGGCCAAGATCAAGGCGACCGGAGCTGCCGTTCTGGTGATCTTCCAGATCCCGACGCCGACGGTCAGGTCGATTGCGACCGGCAAGGCGCTCGGCTATAACCCCGACCAGATCTACATGAACTCGGTCTCCGCGTTCCGGACGCCGATGGATGCGGCCGTTGCGTCGGCCGGAGCGCCGTACGTCAACGGCCTCCTTTCCGTGACCTACCTGAAGGACTCGGACAGCCCGACGTGGGACAACGACGCGGCGATGAAGCAGTACCGCACGATCGTCGAGAAGTACCTGCCCGGACGGAACTCCAGGGACGGTCAGATCTACTACGGAGTGGCGAAAGCCGAGACGTTCGTGCAGGCGCTGTACAAGGCCGGGAAGAACCCGACCCGCGCGAGTCTCATGAACGCGCTCCTGAGCTTGAACTCGACGAACAAGTTCGCGCTCCCGGGCGTCAAGCAGAAGACCACGAAGAAGGACCACTGGGTCATCAGCCAGATGCAGCTCCAGCGGTTCAACGCGAACGAAAAGGTCTGGGTGCCGGTTGGCAAGTTGATCGACGGCCGGCCGCGCTAGCGCGCACAAGCATGGTGACTGTCACCCGCGAGGGTGACAGTCACCGGCTCTTGTCCAGGCCGCCTTTTTGTCTCGTAGGTGCCGGGCATGCCCGGCCTACTGCGGTCCGGCGAGGAACTCCTCCCAGTAGCCCTCCATCGTTGTCAGCCGCGACGAGGCGTGCAGCAGGTCGTGCGGCGCGATGTTGACCGCGCGGACGATCGCATCGGCGGGCCATTCGTCGCCCACGTCGAGCACGTTCACGCAGCCGGGCGCCTGCTCGAAGTGCCCGAGAAACATGCGCTCGCCGGTCAGCGCGTAGGAGAGGATCGCGCGGTTCACGCCACCGTGGAGGACCGCGAGCATCGTGTCCCAGGTCTCGTCGGCGAGCAGACGCTGGAGGGCCGGAAGAACGCGATCGAAGAGCTCGCCGATCGCCTCTCCTCCGAGGAAGCGCTTGTCGAGCGGGACGACGCCGCGAAACGCG
>JALZOK010000129.1 GCA_030857225.1 Actinomycetota bacterium | reverse complement strand
CGGGCCGGACCGGTAGCGCCACGGGCTGTACAGGCGCGTCACCGGTGGCAGATATGAGTGTCAGCGACCTCGCCGCCGAGTACGGCGTCAACCGCAAGACGATTCGGCGTCGCCTCGCCGACGCCGAGCGCGCACGGCGCACGTCCGCCAGGCGCGCCGCCGAGAAGCGGATGAAGCGCTTACTCGGCCCCGATTACCGCAACCCGGAGCGAGCGCCCGAGCACCGGTCCGCGAGTCGCAGCGAGCGCGGGGGAGCGCCGCGATCCGCCTCCGCAGTCCTTCACACCGCCCGGCTCGGCTTGGGTGGCGTCCCCCTCTTCCCGAACACCCTCGAGGGTCGGTACGAGCGCCTCGCCTACTAAGAGCCTCGCAAGCTCAACCGCCTGCCGCACTCGCTGCTCGACTACCACGACGTCATCCACGGCCGAGAGACGCCGGCCGAGCGCCGGGCTCGGGAAGGGAGCGGCCGCCGCCGGTAGGCCCCCGGGCTCGGGACCAACCCTCGAGAACCGTGCCAGGCGGCGCTGCGCGGGTCCCTGCCGTTCCCCGTGCGTCGCACTTCGGCTCCTCCTGCGACAACCAAAGCTGGCTCCGCCCCAGCGGACAGGATGAAAGCGTGAGCATGGCCGGCGGTTCGGCTCTCATGGGCTGGGCGTCGCCTCAGGGCGAGAGCCGGACGGCAGAGGCCGCGACGACACCGCGACGAGCGCCGCTCGTGGAGTCGTCCATCGAGGGAGCGACGGGCATCCTGCTCAACGTCACGGGCTCGAGCGACCTCGGGCTGTTCGAGGTGAACGAGGCGGCCGAGGTCGTCACGGGCGCGGCGGACGCGAACGCAAACATCATCTTCGGGCGGTGATCAACGACGGGTGTCCGGACGGAACCGGGGGCGGGGCACGACACCGGTGTGAGAGTGTGAAGAAATGCCCTTGCCTTCGAACCGCGCCTCGGTCCCCGGCGTAAGGTCGTTTACCGCCACGACGGCGTGGAGCGAGAGGATGCCGGCACGCCCGGGCGCCCACTCCCTCGAGGCGTGGTGCGTTCGTATCCGGCGAAGGGATGGCCCCGTCTTCAGAGTGGACGCGATGGGACACCGGCGCTCGTGAGCGGTGACGACTCAGGGCAGCTATTTGTTTCGGCCCCCGAATCCGCGCCGACGACGGCGACGATCGATCCAGGGACGGCGGTCGCATCGGGAATCGTTCTCGCCACGACCGCCGGGAGCGGCTCGCTCGACCGTTACGCGCGTGAGCTCGCCGCGCGACTCGACGTTCAGGCGGTCGAGATCGACGGCTACCTGCGAACCGGCGACCTCTTCGGGGTGCCGCTCCTCTCGCGGCGGGCACTCCAGCTCCTGGTCGCCGATCTTGACCACGTGCGCCTGCTGCGCGGGGCGTCCGGCCGGCTCGTTCACTTTCCCCACCACCACCTCGCCCGCTACGGCCGCTTTCTCTCACGCCCGTACGTAGTCACGGTGCACGATCTCATCCGCTTCTTCGACCTCAAGCGCCTGGATGTCTTCATCCACCGGCCGAACCTCCGCGACCGTCTGCTCCTCCGACTCGACTACGCCGGGGTCGCTGGCGCGACCGCTCTGATCGCCGTCTCGGAGACGACCAAGCGCGACGTCGTCCGCCACCTCGGTGTCCCCGCGGAGCGGATCTTCGTCGTGCACGAAGGTATCGACCACGCGCGGTTCCGGCCCGTCGAACGGCGGCTGCTCAACGAGCGCTACATCCTCTTCGTCGGCTCCGAGCACCCGCGCAAGAACCTCGCCGCGGTTCTGCGCGCGTTCGCCGCGCTCAAGCGCGAGCGGCGCTTGAGCGATCTCAAACTCGTCAAGGTCGGTGGCCCGGGCGGGAGCGAGGCGCCCTTCCGGGCGCGGACACTTGCGCTCGTCCGGGCGCTCGGGCTCGATGACGATGTCGTCTTCACGGAGCACGTGCCCGACGAAGAACTTTCCGCCTGGTATTCGGGCGCCGCCTGCCTCGCCTGGCCATCGCTGTACGAAGGCTTCGGTTTCCCGCCGCTTGAGGCGATGGCCTGCGGCTGCCCCGTTGTCGTCTCGACCGCTGGCTCCTTGCCGGAGATCGCAGGCCCTGCCGCCCTCCTCGTCGAGCCGCGCGATGAGCGGGCACTCGCCGACGCAATCCGGACACTCATCCTCGACCCGCCGTCTGACCTCATCGAGCGCGGGCTCGCGCATGCCGCGCGGTTTTCGTGGGATCGCACTGCGCGCGAGACCCTCTGCGTTTATGAGATGCTGCTCGATAGGAAAGCGGAAGGAGCAAGGGACGATCGCCCAGCCCGGCGAAGGCTCCGCGTTTCCTCCGTCCCGATGTCGCGAATCGGGGCGCTTGGCCCCCCGCGTCTTCCGGCCCCCTCGTCGCGACCCGTGGAGCCGGCGGGCGGCTAGCCCGAGCTTCGACTTGGTACGAAGGTTCCGGGCGGCGCGGAACCCACGGCCTATGCGCACGGTTTCCATCGATCCTCGCGGGATCGGGTAACGGCGCTAGGGAGGTAGCGGGCGCAGACCAAGTCTCTTAAGCGCGAAAAGGCGCTCGCGAAGGAACGCCTCGTTCGGGCGTCGTTCGGCGGCGAACTCCGCGGAAGCCGTCGTCTGTGTTTCGTTAATGCGATACACCTGGGCGTCGAGGTCGATGTACACGCTCGGCCAGAGTTCAGCGGCCGTCATGACGGGCGCTTTGTCTTCCAACGTCGAGAGTGCGGCCCACCCGCCGATCGCGAAGAGATGGCTGCGGCGCCACATGACAGGTGAGATTGGCATCCCGTCCCGTCCGTGTTGCAGCCAAAAATCCGAAACGACACCAGGCTCGATACGACCGGGAGGAAATGCGACCTCCGTCTCCCACGGATGCGTCAGCCGCCCGTCCTCGTGAAGATGAACCGTGCGGCCAAACGCGAAAGCAGCGGCCGGTTCTTCCTGGAGCGCACGTACAGCCGAGTCGAGAGCGCCAGGAAGAACAAGATCGTCTGCATCGAGGTTTTGCACGAACTCGCCGTTCGAACGACTCAGGGCACGGTTTCGCGTCGCGGCCGTACCGAGCCACCGCCCGTTCGGCTCTACGCGAACGCGCGGATCGCTCCTTATGGATGGAGGGACGGCGCGCACATCTTCGACCGTTCCATCAATTTGGAGCGCCCATTCCCATGAAACCTCCCCGGGCTGCCTCAACGAGTCGTAGGCCTCTAGCAGCCAATCGGCAAGCGGCGTTCGAGCTGCTGTCACCACTGTGACGACCACGTCCGGAGTTATACGCGGCGACCGGCGCGCTTTCGCCGAGACCCGCGTGGCGGTCGCTGAGCCTAGACTGCGTCCCCGCCGCTGCCTACGTGCTGCCGCTGGCCGTCTGGCCCTGCCCGCAAGACGAACGCCAGGCGCAGCCGAGTGCTTTTAGGAAGATCTTCCGGAATCCCGTCCTAGCGCCAGGCGTTGAGCGCCGCGGCCATCTCCTTAATCTGGTCCATCGAGAACCTCGCGAGCCACCAGTCACGATCAGCCTTCGTCGACTCGGGTCGAGGACGACGGCAACCGGGGCAGATGGCACGAGTGCGGCCCGCTCGAACCGCGAGGTCGAGCTTGTATCCGGCGTCGAACCGCAGTCCGCACAGCTCGCACCGCACGTCGTAGGGCACGGCGGGAATGATGCCTGCGACGGCGACAGTGCCGTGCTTCCGCGATCACCTGCGCCGCTGCGAGGCCGGTAGGTGGGACGGAGCGGCTGGCACGGGGTCTGTCGCCCGTCGCGTCGCGCTTCCGCCAGAAGACGACACGCGCTGACGTCGCGCCACCTCTGCGAGCGCGCCGTCGCGGTCGTGCGCGACCCGCCGGTCGAGCTC
>JALZOK010000128.1 GCA_030857225.1 Actinomycetota bacterium | reverse complement strand
TCCCGGTCCCAGACGGTTTCGCGATGGCCGCGGCGGAGACGGTTGCGGTAAGCACGACCACCGCCAGGGCGAATAGCAGACGGCTCCGGTTCAAGGTGTCCCCCTCCTTCGTTGTGCAACCGGCGGGAACCCGCCAGTCTTACGTAAGTAACAAGTAACAACTATAAGGAAAGGCAAGCGGCAGCAGGTTAACGCCCGGAAAAGTCTCGGTTAAATATGTTTTGCCGCCGACGGCAAGAAAAAGGGCGCGCCACAGGGCGCGCCCGAAAAGCTGACTGCTGAAGCCTACCCCTGCTTCATGATCCTCGGGTCCGTGTTCGGGTCGGGGGCGGTGAAGGGCTGCGGGAGGCTCTCGATGTGGGCTTCGAGGGCGTCGAGGTCGCTGCCCAGGGTCTGGGGGTTCTGGCCCTCCTTGAAGACCGTGAACCCGTCGCCGCCGGTGGCGATAAAGCTGTTGGCCGCGACGGTGTAGGTGGCGTTCCGGTCTACCGGGGTGCCGTCAGGGAGGGTGACGCCCGTAACGCGCTGCCCGGCGGGGTTCGTCGAGTTGTAGGAGAACTCGAGGCCGCTCACCTGGAGGATTCGGGTCCTGCCGTCGGCGCCGAACTGCTGCTCGAGAGCGCGATAGACCTGCTCGCCCGTGAGCTGCATCTTGACGACCTGGTTGTCGAAGGGCTGCACGCTGAAGAGCTCGCCGTAGGTAACCTCGCCGGCCGAGATGGGCGCCCGGATGCCGCCGGGGTTCATGAAGGCGATCTGCGCGCCGCTCGATCGGGTCGCGGCGAGCTGCGCGTCGGCGATCACGTCGCCGAGCGCGGACTCTCCCGCAGGATTCTGCGAGCGCGTGATGTCGGCGGAGATCGACCCGATGACGCGGTTGGCCAGAGGCGCGGACAGCCGCTTGTACTTCTCGACGAGGGCCGTCTCCTCGGGGTCTTTCGCGATCGTGCGGGGGACGATCGTGTTCACCGCGGTCTTGGTGACCACCCTGCCGTTAGTCGACTCGACCGTCAGGTCGACATCCGTGACGACGCGACCGAACGAGTTGGCGCTCGTGACGAGCTTCGAGCCGATCGTGCAGATGTAGTGCGTGTGCGTATGGCCGCTGATCACGACGTCGATGTCGCTGGACATGCGGTTGACGATGTCGACGATCGCGCCCGAAATTCCGGCGCAGTCGCTGAGACCGCCGGTCTGCAGACCGCCCTCGTGGATGAGGACGACGATCGTGTTCACACCCTGTTTCTTGAGCTCGGCGGCGTACCTGTTTGCCGTGTCGGCTTCGTCCAGGAAGCGCAAGCCCGCGACGCCGCTCGGCGTCACGATCGACGGCGTGCCTTCGAGCGTCATGCCGATGAAGCCGACCTTGATCCCGCCCGTGGTCACGATCTTCGTCGCCGGGAAGAGCGGCTTCGCCGTGGGCGCCGCCGGCCGTTTGCGGGTGAAGCGACGCGGCGCGGCCACCTTTCGCTTGCATGTCGCCGACCGCGGGCTCTTCTTGCAAGCCGCCCGCTTTGCCTTCAGCCGCTGCTTGTAGCGCGCAACAGCTTTCGTGTACGCGGCGCGTGCCTTGTTGTAGGTGGCGAGAGCCTTGGTATAGGCCGTCCGCTGGGCGGCCGTGACCTGGGCCTCGACGTTGGCCGAGAGATAGTCGAAGTCGGCGCCCACGAAGGGGTCGCCGTCCTGGCAGCCGTCTACGGGGTGGCAACCGCCTCGCTGCATGCGCAACAGCTCGTTTCTGCCCTCGTCGAACTCGTGGTTGCCGACCGACGCCACCTGGAGCCCCGCCTCGTTCAACGACTCGATCGAGGGCTCGTCGTGGAAGAGCGCCGAGGTGAGCGGCGAAGCGCCGATGAGGTCGCCCGCGGCGACGGTGATCGTGTTCGGGTTCTGAGCCCTGAGCGCGGCGAGGTGGGTCGCGAGATACTCCGCGCCGCCCGCAGGCTGCCCGAAGAGTGTTCCGCCGGGAGGCTCGATGTTGCCGTGGTAGTCGTTGATGGCGAGCAGCTGTACGGAAACCGGCGCCTGGGTTGCCGCCTGCGCGTCCCCTCTCGCAAGCGCACTCGGCGCCGCGACGGCGAGGCAGACCGCGAGCCCGATGCCGGCGATGACTCTCTTCATTCGCCTTACCCCCTCACTCGCTGACGTGTCGAGGGGACGCTAGCCAATTACGCGTCTCGTGCTCGCAACAAGCTCTAATGAGAGCTCGAGCCTACGCCGAGGCCGGTGTCCGGGTCGAAGAAGTGGAGTCGTTTGACGTCCACGTCGAGCTCGAGAGGCTGGCGCTCGCGGGCGTCCGTCGTCCGGTCGAGGCGAGCCACGAACGAGACGCCGGTCCCCCGAGCACGTTCCGCGGCAAGCCGAGCCTCAGCGTCTTCGGGGGCATCGGTCACCATCGCTTCGACCACTTCCTTCGACGCGACCGGCTCCCCAGGGATGTTGAAGTGGACGTACACCTCCGAGCCCATGTCCTCGCGGATGTCGCACACGATCGACATGCGCCGATCCTCGTGCGTCTCACCGAGAAGCGCCGCGTCCTCCATGTCCTCCGGTCGGATTCCCAGGATCACTTGCCGGCCCTCGAAGCGGACGAGTTCAGAGCGACGCTCCGCTGTGGCGGGATCCAACCGCAGGCGTTGGTCGCCGAAGTGCACCCAGATGTCGCCGTCCGAGCGGACGAGGTCTGCCATGACCACGTTCATGGCGGGAGACCCGATGAACTCAGCGACGAATAGGTTCCGAGGACGCTCGTAGAGCACCTGGGGAGCGTCGACCTGCTGCAGGAGTCCACCTCTCATCACCGCCACTCGATCGCCCATCGTCATCGCCTCAGTTTGATCGTGCGTGACGTACACCGTCGTCGCGCTGAGGTCGCGCTGAAGACGGGCGATCTCCGCGCGCATCTCGACGCGGAGCTTTGCGTCGAGGTTCGAGAGCGGCTCGTCCATCAGGAACGCCTGCGGTTGGCGAACGATCGCCCTCCCCATGGCGACGCGTTGTCGCTGCCCGCCGGAGAGGGTGCGCGGCTTCTTCTTCAGCGCATCGGTGAGCCCGAGCACGCGCGCGGCCTCCTGAACCCGGCGGTCGATCTCGTCCTTCGGGACGCCGCGCATCTTGAGGGCGAAACCCATGTTCGCATCCGCATTCATGTGCGGGTAGAGCGCGTAGTTCTGAAACACCATCGCGATGTCTCGGTCCTTCGGAGGCAGGTCGTTGACGACGTTGCCCTCGATCTTCACCGTCCCCGACGTGATCGTCTCGAGGCCGGCGATCATTCGGAGCGCGGTGGTCTTGCCACAACCAGAGGGGCCGACGAAGACGACGAACTCGCCGTCTCCTATGTCGAGGTCGAGGCCTGTCAACGCCTCCGTGCCGTCCGGATACACCTTCGTCAAGTTCTCGAGCGTGATCTCCGCCACTCAAGCCTCCCCAGGGGACGACGTTTCTCTCGAGCCAAATCTACTAGCATCGAACGGATCGATGGAGGCCCAGGCCGCTCCGCGACGAAAGACCGGCGCGCGTCGCTGGCGACGTGCGCTCGAAGACCGCCGGGTTCTCGCGCCTCTGCTGATCGCCCCGGCCGTCATCTTCATCGTGCTTGTGGTGGGCCTTCCGTTCGGTTGGGCGATCTACCTCAGTATGACGGACGCGATCGGCGGCTCGCTGAAAGGCAACTGGGTTGGGTTCGACAACTTCACGAACGCCTGGTCGGACGACAACTTCCGGAAGGCGCTGCGGAACACGCTCATCTTCACCTTCGCCTCCCAGGCGATCGTGCTCGTCGGAGCCGCAATTCTCTCCCACTATCTGATCCGCGACTTCCGTGGGAGGTGGTTCATCCGCCTCTTGATCATCCTGCCGTGGGC
>JALZOK010000127.1 GCA_030857225.1 Actinomycetota bacterium | reverse complement strand
GAGACGGGGCCGCGATTACGCGCGGCCTCGTCGCTGCCCTAGACCGCCTGCAGAGGTACCCGACCCCGCTCCCCGCAGGTGACGAAGGAATCGGGAGGCCAGCTCTGGTGTTTGTCGAGGAGAACGAGGAGCCTTATCCCGAGCTCATCGCACAGTTCCGTGACGACGAGAGCCGCACGGGTGTGGGAACGTCGCCGCAACCGGTGCCCCTTCAGGAGCGCGACCGCGTGCGTGCGCTGATCGAAGAGGGATACGAATTCCTGCACGGATACCACAAGGGATACGCCGCTACGGTCGATGAACTCGTCGTGCTCGTGCTCATCGGAACTGGGAACCGAGTCGTAAACGCGAGCGTCAGCGGACAGATTGGAACGATCTTCATCAATCCGCAGCCAGGCTGGATGGCACTGGACTATGCCGACGCACTGCTTCACGAGGCGATCCACGAAGCTCAGTATCTTGATCAGATGATCCAGAGCTGGTACTCGCAGCCGTCCGATGATCCCAGCGATCCGGACGCACTTGTCATTAGCCCGATTCGGCGTGTTCCGCGCCCAATTTCCCGCACGCTCCAGGCCGCAACGGTTGCCGTCCCTCTTGTCGATCTCCTGTGGACCGCCGGCGCCCGCGAGCGTGCTACAGAAATGTGCCGAGTGCTGGTCGATTCGCTCAACGGCATCAAAGCTCGTGAACACAGACTTTCGCGGAGAGGGTCCGAAGTACTGGAGGATCTGGCTGGCATACTCCGCGACTCCCCCGCCTTCGCGGCGATGGCCTGAAGTACCCCTCGGCGCGACTATACGAGTGCCCAATCCAAAGGTGGACCTATCGGTACTCCCCCACCGACAGGTCACTTCGCACAGAGAGGGTAGGGCGGGCGGGCGCAGGCGTAAGTAGTTTCCTCCACTGTTGCTTCCTTACGCGATCGCCACCACCTCGCTCTCTGAGTCTGCTACTGCAGTCGTGCCGGTCGTCAGTTCGCGTACGCGCCGCCACAGTTTGAGCTTTTCTCCGCGAATGAACGTCACCTGCGGAGTCGCCGACTCGGCCGCATATCGCGAGACCGCCACCGCCACATTGAGGCAACGCTCCCCATCTACGAACAGCAAACCAAGCTCGTCAAGCCGCTCTACGGCGTCGGTTGCCGCGGCGGTGCCATAGATCTCCCCGACGTCATCAACGACCCGACCTGGCAAAGCTGGTTCCCGAAGCGCCAGAAACACGGCTCGCTCGGCGTCTCGAAGCTCAACAAACGGCGAAGATGCGACAGCGCGTGTGTCCCAGAGATGAATTACGTGCTCGTAGTCCTCCCAGAAGAGAATGCTCGAATAGTGGGATTGCCGCCACACGCGGATTTCCTCCGCAACCGAAGCTGTGTACTCGCTGATGCGATCTTGATTTGCAAAGTCTCCATCAAAGTAGTAGGCGAGGTTATCCTTCGCCTCGTCGGGAAGCGTCGCATACAGATAGTCATATACCGCGGCGTGCCGTAGATTTTGAATGCCGAACTTCTCCGGGTACATCTGAAGCGGACTAAACCGAAGAAGCGCGATCGGGCCCATCCACCCTGGCGGCTGAAGATGCGTCAGCCGGGGAATCTTGTTGGCAAGCGCCGCATAGTCGTCTGGATCTTCCCCTGGGAGACCCCACAGATGGTTCCATAGCGGCAGGACTCCATGCTCTTCACACGAGCGGAGCAGGCGGACGTTCTGAGCCGCAGTCACTCCTTTGTCCATCCCTTTCAGCACCTGCGTGATGAAGCTTTCGATCCCCGGCTGAAGCGTTCGGATGCCAGCGCGATAGAAGTCGCGGACATGGTCATCGCGAAGGTTAGCCTTCGTCTCGAAGTACACCTCGGCCGTATTTTTGCGCTCGGCGAGAGCAGGTATCAGGTCGTGGAAGTATTTCAAGTTGAATATTGCGTCGGTTCCTGTGATACGTGCATGTGGCGCAAGCGCCTGCATGTAGGAGAGCTCGTCTAGCACGCGGTCCGCCGATTTGTGACGATAAACCATCGTTACGTCATTTAGACCGCAAAAGACACAGTGATGTTTTTCACCCCACCAACAACCTCGCGATGTCTCGAGTAGGAGTTCGGGGCGAACGACGTTGTGGAGATCGGCTTCGTCGAGCTGGGTGAGGAAATCGTCATAGCGCGGGACGGGCAGTCCGTCGAGGTCTTTGACAGGGGCCGTCGAGATGCATTCACCTGCCGGCGCTAGCTCATTCCAAGCTTTCTCCGACGAGTAGACTCCATCAACGCTGTCGATCGGTTCGCCAGTGAGGACCCGGTGAGCAAGCTCCACGATAACGTCGTCCGCCTCGCCGTAGACGACGCCGTCAATGAAGGGGAAACGACGTGCGGTTTCGACACCGAGGACATCATCACAGTTTGGGCCGCCGAGCAATGTCACGACGCGCGGATCCCTTTCTTTGATCCGGCGGCCGAGCGCAACCGACGCCAGGTGCTGTTGAAAGACGGACGTGAATCCGACGATCGCCGGGCGCTGCGCTACGAGGCGGTCGGCCCAGTCATCGAGGAACTCCCCAATTGCTTTCCTAGCGTCTCGCAGCTGCTCGAGGAAGACCTCGAAGTCGTATTTCTCGGAAACAGAACCCAAGTCTCCTCGACGTATCGCGTCGACGTAAGCGTCCTCATCCTGAGCACGGCCGAGTGCTTCAGAACTGAAGAGCCACTCGCCTGCTAGGAACGACATGCCGGGCTTCGTCGCGATCGCTTCATACGGTCCTCGGCCGATGCGGCGGGCGAAGTCAAGCGTCAGGTAATGGATGCGGGCTTCGATCCGGTGCTCGGCAAGGCGTCCGCGGAGGAGGCTCAACCCGATCGAGGGCGTCTCTAGGAAGGCGAAGGGCATCGAGACGAGCGCCACGCCCGCTCGGTGCGGTGTGGCCGTAGTGCGTCTCATCGGACCGCGCCTCCGTCTACTCCGCGGCAGCGAGAGCTGGGGAGACGCTGACGGCGCCGGCGAGTTGATCGACGATGCTGCGGCCCCGGCTTGAGAGCAACTGGTCGAGTTTCTTTACGCCCGTTAGCGATTCCGCGGTCGCGACTGCCATCTCAGTGGCGCGGCCATGGTCGCCGACCCACCACAACAAATCGAGAAGTACGGCTGCGACGCACGCCGCTTCAAGCGTGAGCGGGAGTGGCCGGCGAACGCGGCGAATTGGACTGATGACCATGAGTTCCTCTCGGTTCAGGTCCCAATGCGGCCGCTCAAACCAGGGCTCGATCATTTGATCCAAGAACTGAGCCTGATGAACACCCTCGTGCAGGATCGCCTCTGCATAGTCAAGCTGGCCCCAGTTGTCCCTCGGACTGAGGAATATCGTGGCGAGTTGCGAGCTGTCGCTCCCACTCAGCACGGCGGAGTTTGAGCCGACGACAATCACGGCGATCAGCTGACCAACCGTCTCCGCATAGCCTACGTGGTACTCCTCCACGAGCTTAAGACCATCATCAATGCCGGTCTGTACCGCTGCATGCTTCGTGCCTGGAACTCTCGACGCGTCCCCCTCCGGATGACCGTCACGCGCGGTGAACTTCTGCGCGATCCTCGTCCCCCAACCCTCGTCCTCGCCGACAAACACCAGAGCTGGCCTCCCGATTCCTTCGTCACCTGCGGGGAGCGGGGTCGGGTACCTCTGCAGGCGGTCTAGGGCAGCGACGAGGCCGCGCGTAATCGCGGCCCCGTCTCCGTCCGCTGGCTCGATGCCCGCGTACTGCATAACCGTGCGCGCGTTAGCGCGGATCACCTCCGGAGAGGTGAACTCGACTTGGCGCACAGCCGACGCGGTCGCACGAGCTGATCCGGTCGTCATCGCTTCCTCTAGCTCGTCAGTGAGTCGAG
>JALZOK010000084.1 GCA_030857225.1 Actinomycetota bacterium | reverse complement strand
GTCTAAGAGCCTGCGAGCTCTTCGTTTGACTGTCTACTCGGCCCCAAGTGGTGCACTTTTCGGCTGCCGAAAGTGGTGCACTTTTCGGCTGCCCTTGACACGAATTCCGCCGGTCCTCAAGTTCGCTGCCATGGGCAGGTTCTCTCGCGGCGGATCCGGGGTTTCCACTACTCGGTTCCCGCGATACTCGTTCGGGTAAACAAGTCTTCCTTGCCTCACACTCGATTGCCCAGGGGGCGGACGAACGGGTTACGCAGCCTCGTGAGGATCTTCTTCTGAGGCCAGATCAGCGATGTCTCTGTGGCACCGAAGCTACCCGCAAGCTCGGTACAGCAGACGTTCCGTCTCCGCTGCCTCCTCGTGCATCTGCTCGAGGTCCGGGACAACTTCAGGATGCTCTTTCTTGGCGAGGCTTACTACCTTCTTCGTGGCGGCCTGAGCCGCCATCGCCAGTCCCGCTACCTCGCCGAGCCTTGCCTCAAGCTTCGTCAATTCAGCCATGGTGACTCTCCTTCACGTCGGTAAGGAAAGCGCGACGGTTGCCGTCGCCCTATGTCGGACGACGAAGTTCATCCTCGCTTCGGCTGATTCACTGGCGCAAGATCCGAATTCGCTAGCGCGGATTCGGATGGCGCGGGAATCGCTGAACGGCGTCCGCTTCGCGGCCGCTACGGTTGCTTTCGCAGCGGTGTCAGCGCGGAATTCGCAGGACGACCTTCCCGAATTGCGCGCCCGACTCGAGGCGCTCATGGGCCGTCGCAGCGTCGGCGAGCGGGAACACGCTGTCGACATGGATTCGTGCCCGCCCGTCGCGGATGAGCTGATACGCGCCCTCGAAGTCGGCTGGTGTCCCCATCGTCGATCCGTACACGACAAGCTGCTTCCACCACAGCCGGTAGAGACGTGCGGGAGGGCTGTGCCCAGAGGTCGCTCCGCAGACCACGACGCGTGCTTCGGGTGCCGCTGCAGCTAGCGACCGCTCCCAGGTCGCTTCCCCGACGGTCTCCACCACGACCGCTGCGCCTTCGCCACCGGTGGCTTCTTTGACAGCTGCGACCACGTCTTCGTCGGTGTGACTGACGGCGACGTCCGCCCCGAAGCCGCGTGCTTGGTCGAGCTTGTTAGCACTGGACGACGTGACGATCACGCGAGCACCAAGCGCTCGGCAGAGTTCCAGCGCGGCCAGCGCCACCCCGCCGCCGATTCCCCAGATCAACACCCACTCGCCCTCGCGGAGACCCGCCTTGGTCACGAGCATGCGATACGCGGTCTCGAACACGAGGGGGAACGCAGCGCCGTCTTCGAAGGAGAGCTGCTCGGCGAGCGGGTAGAGCTGTCCAACGGGAAACGCCTTCAGCTCACAGTACGTTCCGTCGGTGTGCTCCCCGATCACGGTGATGCGGCCCTCGTGGACGATGCCCGGGTTCACGACCACGCGGTCGCCGATCTCGAAGCCTTCGACGCCGTCACCGAGAGCCACGACGACTCCCGCCCCATCGGCGCCGAGTATCCGCGGCTTCGGGACGGAGGGAAGCCCCCTTCGGATCCAAACATCCAGATGGTTCAATCCTGCGGCCCGAAGCTCGACCAGAACTTCGCCCGGCTGGGGCTCGGGATCGGGGACGTCTTCGTAGCGGAGCACTTCCGGGTCTCCGTCTTCGTGAATGCGAACGGCCTTCACGAGGCAGAATCCTCTCATGACTGCCGCCGAGCTGACTCGGCTGGCCGCGGACCTCGGGTTCGATGTCCTCGGCGCAGCCCCGGTCGCGCCCTACGAGGACACCGAGCGGCACATCGGTGAGCGCAAAGCCCGCGGGCTCTTCGCGGAAATGCGCTTCACGATGGCGCGGCCGGAGATCTCGTGCCATCCGGAAGTGCTCCTGGAGGGGGCTCGCAGCGTCGTCTCCGCGGCGCTCTGCTACTACGAGCCCGGGTGCGAGTCTGGCGCTGACGAGGGACGATTGCCTCGCTACACGTGGCGCGACTCGTACGCGGAGCTGCGCGACGGGCTCGACGAGCTGGGCAAACGGATCGGCGGCGCGTACCGCGTCTTCGTCGACTCCAACGATCACGTGGATCGCGAAGCCGCTGTACGCGCCGGCGTCGCGTTCTACGGCAAGAACACGATGGCAATCACCAGGCGGTTCGGGTCGTGGGTGGTTCTGGGAACGCTCGTGACGGACGTCGAGATCGAGCCGACCGTGCCGCTGGAGCTCGACTGCGGATCTTGTCGGCTCTGTATCGATGCGTGTCCGACCGGGGCGCTCGACGAGCCTGGTGTGCTCGATGCGACGAAGTGCCTCTCGTACTGGACGCAGGCTCCCTCGGCTATTCCGGAGCCGTATCGGATGGAACTAGGGAACAGCGTCTACGGCTGCGACGTCTGCCAGGACGTCTGCCCCTGGAACCGAGGGGTCGAGAAGCGGCGCGAGCACGTCCCACACGCGGTCGACGCGACGCCCACAGTGTCGCTGCGAGACTGGCTCGAGAGAGACGGAGACGAGCTCGTGGCCGATTTCGACCGACTCTACGTCCCCCGCAACGACCCTCGCTGGTTACGCAGAAACGCGCTTCTTGCCGCGGGCAATACGGGAACGAGTGAGCTGATACCGAGCGTCCAGCACTACGTGAGAGGCGACGACCCGATGCTGCGAGACGCGGCGGAGTGGGCCCTCACGCGGATCGGCGAGAGATCCGCGTGACCCTTCCGGGACGGGATCGCCTGGCCGTTCTCGTTCACGAGGTCCGGAGCCCCGCCGCCGCGCTTGCGGCCATCGCGGAATTCTCCAAGAACCGTCGACTCGAGGCTTCGGCGCGTCTCCGGCTCGTCGAGCTCGCCGTCGCCGCCTGCCGGGGCATCGAGCGCTTGATCCTGGACGCCGCGCACGCGTCGGTACGGCCGGAGGAGGTCAACATCTGGCGCATCGTCGATGAAGCCGTGGCTGCCGCCGCCCTTGGAGGGGCTGACGTGCGGGCCGAGGTCGACGCGGGCATCCCGGTCCTGCAGGTGGACCCGCTTCGGCTGCGCCAGGCGCTGGACAACCTCGTCGCGAACGCGCTCCGGCATGGCGGATCAGTGGGCAAGGTGGTCGTGCGTGCGCGACCAACCGAAACAGCCGTGCTGCTGTCGGTGATCGACCAGGGCCCCGGAATTCCCTTCGGAGATCAGGAGCGGATCTTCGAAGCGGGTGTGCGGTTGAACGCGGAACGCCCAGGGTCGGGGCTCGGTCTCGTAGTCGCGCGTTCCATCGTCGAGGCGCACGGAGGAGCGCTGACGGTCGAGTCGTTTCCGGACCAGGGTGCGACGTTCACCATCGCGTTGCCTGTGTCCTGAAGGCGCGAGCGGGCGGCTCGTGAATCAACCTGGAGTCGCGACACGGCTCGCGTCGCGCTGGAGGCGCCGAGCGCGCTTTGCCACGACATCACGAAGACTCTGAGGTTCGAGCACGATGGTCTCGCCACGATCCGCGAGCACTTCCGAGAGGAGCCATTCCTCGGTCTTGTACGGAACATCGGCGATAGCCGATCCGTCCGTCAACGCACGTGCGCCGCGCTCGAGCTTCCAGCGTGCGACGACGGGCGAATGGTGCAGCCTGGCCACACGCGGATTGGTCATATAGGACGGGTCGAATCCCTCGCGCGGTTCGAAGCGCTCGTCAGTGAGTCGCGCGGAGCGCATCCGGTCGAGACGAAACGTCCGCGCAGCGTCGACCGTTCGGTCCCACGTGTGCACGCGCCATACAGGCAGCTCCCGTTCGATCGTGTACGGCTCTACCTGACGCATGGACGGACTCTCGTTCCCTTCCTTCAGATACTCGATCTCGACCACACGGCGCTTTTCAGCGGCGTCGCTCAACACTTTCACGAGCGCCTCTTCGTCGAGGGCGACCCGAGGCTCGGGGGTTGCGGCCAGATCGAAGCGGCCGAACGTCTCCTCGAGCTTTCGGCGGACACGCTTTAGCTGCGTGTGCGCATCGGCGGCGATCGTCGGGCCGACGTACTCGATGGCGAGCCGTATGGCGCGAGCCTCCAGCGGAGTCAGCTTCGGCGACCGACGAAACACGTCGCCGTACAGCTCCTTGTCGACCCTGACGACGTCACCGTCGTGCATCGCGTACACCGCGTAGCAGCCTCCGCCGAAGTTGACGAGGTTGAGAAGCGACAGGTGATCTTGGAGCTCTTCGAGCGGGATCGAGATGCGCCCGGCAAGCTCGGCGGCGTCGAGCACGGCAGCCCGTTCCTCACCGCACGCTGCGAGAAGCTGTGCGAGGAGCGCCTGCAGGACGCCGAAGCGCTCGGGCGCGACTGGGCCAACCGGGCGTTCGGGTAGCGGTTGTCGTGGGTCACTGCGCTTCAATCCGGCAGGCACGGGCGCGTTGCCTCCGTGCGTTTCTACGAGAGAGGCAAGGCCGTCGGCCACGGCGCTTCTCAGCTCGTCCGGCTCGAGGACGACTGCGCGACCGTTCTGGCGGAGAACCCAACCTGCGAGGAGATCGACATTCGCAAACTCGGTCTCGAAGACCCCATCCTCGACCGACCCGGCGTCGGAGAGCGTGCGCTCGACCCACCACGCGGTGTCGTCGGAGACGGCGATCCGGGCGGTGCCGACGGACTCGCCGATCTGCCAGGGCCGGGGAACGCGATGCTCTTCCACGTCGAACTCCGGAGGAACGCGAAAGTCGCGCTCGCGCCTCGTGGCAAAGCGGATGTCCCCGCGAATTCGGGACACCTTGAACGTCCGCACGGTGTCACGGTCGAGATCCTGGCCGATCACGTACCAGTTGCCATCGTCCAATCGAAGTGCGTAGGGATTGAGCACGCGCTCGCCGGGTCGCGTTCGGCGAGGGCTCCAGTAACCGAAACGGACCGTCCGTTGCTTCGAGATCGCGGACTCGAGCTTCGAGAGGCGCCCGGCGAGCTCTGGAGAGTAGTCGGGCGCGCTCACGCGCACGCGTTCTGCCGTGTCCGTTGGCGGCTCCGTGAAACCGGTCCGCCCTAGCGCGAGATTCTGCAGAGCCAGCCGGAACGGCTCGGCGTACGCGAACTTGCCCTCGAGGTAGTAGAGAGCTGTTTGGAGCGCGGCGAGCTCGTCGTCGTCGAGCTCGAGGCGATCGAGGAAGTAGTGCTCCGAACGGAGTGTGTAGAGCTCCTCGCCGGTGAATTCGTCACGCTGGGACTGGAGCGGAACACCGAGCGCGGTCAGCTCAGCGCGATCGGAATAGAAGCGGCGAGCGAACGCCTCGTCTGACATCTCGCTGTAGCCCTCGACGTTCGACTTGACGTCCCTCGCCGTCAGCGGACGGCGCTCGGCCATCAGAAAGGCGACGAGTGAGAGCTGACGGATGAGCTTGTCGGCGTCGTGCGACATACGCGTGACGAGCTTAGCCGCTCGTCGTGGGCGCAAGGTCGGAATCCGTTAGCGCGAATTCCGTCAGGCGGCTGCTGCTGCTGCTGCGTGCTGCTCGAGATGCTGATGCGACGGGCAGTAGTCCCTGCTCGGAAGAGGCGTGCGCTGACACGCCTTGCCTTTCCGTGTCGTCGCGTGACAGCGCGACACTCCTCCGTCGAGCATGCCAGCCTCGATCTGCTGCTCGATGAACGCTGTCGCGGCGCCTACGCCCTCGCGAACTGCCCAGGCGACTTGTGCCTGCGCAGTGATCGGAAAGTAGCGTCGGATATCTGCGAAGAGCGCGCGATCCGGACGGGCGAAATAGTGGGGGTCTTCGGCGAGCCGCTCCATGGTCTGCTCACATTCGCAGAGCACCGCACGGCGGTACTCGAGCTGCGTGCTTCGATCGGCATACGGATCGATCAGTGATTTGATCGAGCGATAGATCGCTCGCGAGTATTGATACATACAGGAGCGTAGCTGCGCGATGTGGTCTTCCAATGAACGCTCGAACTCCTCGGAGGATCCCTCTCGGTGGGCGAAAAAGTGACTGCTTTCGGCTCCGCAGGGCGGAGTGTAGCGTCTTTTCGGCCGTGTTACAAAGTCGTGGTCGGGAGTCGTCGATCCAGACAACAAACGGACGAGTTTTAGGGAACGATCCGCCTCACACTGGCTGTTCGTGCGAACCGTCGCGCGGCCTGAAGGTCGCTCGTCGCCTCCGCCTCTGATCCGTAGATGCCGGTGAAGATCACCCAGTAGCCCGGGTGCAGGCTCGCGTATTGCGAGGAGTCGAGAATCCCCACTGGCGCCAGTCCACGTTTCGTGGCCACTCGAGCCCGCGCGGCGGCGATCCGGCGACCGCCTGTCTGCGGGAGCGTCGCCAGCGCGATCGTCCAGCCGTCATCGCCGGCGGGCCACTCCGTGATGCCCGCGGCGCTCGTCTCGGACGGCGGTGGAAGCGTGGAGGAAGCCGGAAGGGTCGCAAACCCACCGGTGGCCGTCACCAGCTCCGTCCGGTCGTTGCCGCTGTTCGTCGCGGCGACGGCCAATGCAGCGCCGGTGAGGGCGACGACAAGCGCCAGGGTCGTTCGAACGACCCAGCCGGAACGCATTCCGCGCCGTGCACCGAGCGTGCCTGAATCGGGGAGACGCATTCCACATTCGAGGCAGTACTCCTGACCGTGCGCCGTACGCGCGTCACAGCGTGGACAGCCGTTCATTTGGGGCTCTTGTCGTTCGGGGAGCCAGCCGTTGCCTCGGCGACGGGTCGACCGCAGGTCGCACAGAAGCGCGCTCCGAGCAGGAAGGGCGCGCCGCAGGCGCAGGTCGCGGAGCCGCGCCGCAGCCGTGAGCTTCCGTCGAGCAGAGCATCGATCTCGTGGACGCGGGCTTCGATCGCGACGAGCTCGGCACAGCGCTCGACGACGAGACCCGCGTTGAAGCGGTCCCGCTTGTACATCTCGAGTGCGAGCCCTCCGAGGTCGCGTAGCCGCTCCTCGCGCACTTGCAACAGCGATTTGCGCTCCCGCCTGAGCTCCCTCGGGACGGGTGGAGGGAGCGTGGTCGCTGGGAGCCCACCTGTGCCCGTTGTCTCGGTACGTTGCCTTGGCACGGGCTCTAGCCTAGAGCTGGAGGACGACGAGACGGACGTCGGTCATCTCCCGAACGGCGTACGCGGGTCCCTCGCGCGTGTTCCCTGAGTCCTTGACGCCGCCGTAGGGCATCTGGTCGGCACGGAAGGTCGGGGCTTCGTTCACGGTCACTCCGCCGAACTCGAGCGTGTGCGCTGCGCGGAGAGCATTCTTCAGATTGCGGGTGAACACTCCGGCCTGGAGCCCGAAACGCGTGGAGTTCGCCAGCGCGATCGCCTCGTCGAACGTGTCGAAGGGCGTCACCGTGCAAACGGGCCCGAACACCTCTTCGCAGGACACCTTTGCCTTTGGGGGCGGCTCGGCGATCACGGTCGGGAGCAGGAGCTCGCCGTCGAGCCGGCCACCTGTCAGCACCGTGGCGCCGCCGCTCTTTGCCTCCTCGATCCAGGAGAGGATTCGATCGCGGTCGGATGCGGAGATAACGGGGCCGACGTCGGTCGCCTCGTCTGACGGATCTCCCGTCTCGAGCGCTTCGACGCGAGGGAGGAAGAGCTCGAGAAAGGCGTCGTAGATGCTGCGTTCGACATAGATTCGCTGGACGGAAATGCAGCTCTGGCCGGCGAACGAGAATGCGTTCGCGGCAAGACGAGTGGCGGCATCGTCGAGGTCCGCGTCCGCCGCGACGATAACGGGCGTCGCATTTCCGAGCTCGAGATTGACGCGCTTGCGCGGAGCTCGCTCACGGAGCTTCCAGCCGATCGGAGCCGAGCCGGTGAAGCTGATCAGCTTTACCCGCTCTTCTTCGACGAGGACGTCTCCGATCTCGCTGGCCGGTCCGCAGACCACGTTCAGCCAACCCGCGGGAAGCCCCGCCTCGGTCTCGAGCTCTGCGAGGAAGAGTGCCGAAAGCGGAGTCTGAGAGGCAGGCTTCAAGACGACGGCGCAGCCGGCGGCGAGCGCCGGTGCGACCTTGTGTGCCACGAGGTTGAGCGGAAAGTTGAACGGTGAGATGGCGCCGGCAATCCCGATCGGCTGTCTCAAGGTGAACGCGATCTTCCCGGCTCCGGCCGGTGAGGCGTCCATGGGGACGACGTCCCCGGCGAGCTTGCGTGCCTCGACGGCCGCCATCGTGAAGGTCGACACCGCTCGGGCAGCCTCGACTCGCGCGGCTTTCATCGGCTTGCCGGCTTCGGCGGAGATGGTCCGGGAGGCGTCGTCTGCGCGCTCGGCGAGCAACGCTGCGGTGCGGTCGAGGATTGCAGCTCGCTCATGAGCCGGAAGGGGCTCGCGCATTGCCTGCTCGGCTGCGTCGACAGCCTTTCGCGCTTCTGCGGCGCCCGCCTTCGGCACGCGACCGACGATTGCCCGGTCGTAGGGCGACCGCACCTCGATCCACTCGCCGGTCTCGACCCACTCGCCACCGATGAGCAGCTTCCGTTCGGTCGCGGTCATAGCCATGGCGTGAGTCTAGATGGGAGACTTTCTCCATGGACGTGCCGGACGTTCACTACGCCCGAAGCGGAGACGTCGCGATTGCCTACCAGGTTGTCGGCGCTGGTCCTCACGATGTCGTCCTGGTCCCGAGCTACGGCAACCTCTTGCTCTTCTGGCAGCAACCGCGCTTCGTCGAGCTCTTTACTCGAATCTCGTCATTCGCTCGGCTCATCCTCCTCGACAAGCGTGGCACCGGGCTCTCGGACCGACCACGGGAGTTCGCCACGCTCGAGACCCGGATGGACGACGTCCGTGCGGTCATGGACGCGGTCGGCTCGGAGCGTGCGCTGCTCATCGGGTCGCAGGACGGCAGCCAGGTGACAGCGGTCTTCGCTGCAACATACCCCGAGCGTACGTCTGCACTGGTGCTCCTCAACCCCGCCGCGCGATACGTCTCTCAGCCCGACTATCCCTGGGGAGTGTCAGAAAGCGAGTGGCGTCAGCTCGTCGCAAGTGTTCGCGACAAGTGGGGTGAGAAGGAGTTTCTCGAATCGTTCATGCGCTCGACTGACCCGAGCCTTTCGGAGGACTCGAGCTTTCGCGAGTGGTGGGTGGCCAATCTCCGGCAGACCTGGAGTCCGGCGGCGGCGGCGGTTTTCTATCGCATGATGGGCGAAGCGGACATCCGCGGCGTACTTCCCGCTATCCGCGTTCCGGTGCTCGTCTTGTGTCGGGCAGACAGCGTCGGCGCGGCACGCGACGTGGCCGACCGCATCGGCCATGCGCGTCTGCTCGAGTTCCCGGGCACGGGCATGTTCATCGGGCTCGGAATCGAGCTCGCGGACGTCGTCGAGCGCTTTCTGGACGGCCTCGTCGAGGAGCGCGAGCACGAGACGGTGCTCTCGACCGTGCTCTTTACCGACATCGTCGGGTCGACGACGCTCGCAGCCAGGCTTGGCGACGCTCAATGGCGCGTGCTGCTCGAGCGCCACCATGCGCTCGTTCGCGCCCAGCTGGCACGGTTTCGAGGACATGAGGTTGACACCACGGGTGATGGCTTCTTCCTGACGTTCGACGGCCCGGCCCGAGCGATTCGCGCCGCGACTTCGATCCGCGACGCGGTTCGTGAGCTCGGAGTCGAGATCCGCGCGGGCCTTCATACGGGCGAATGTGAGGTCGTCGGCGAGAAAGTCGCCGGTATAGCGGTGCATATCGGTCAGCGGGTACAGGCGAGCGCTGCAGCCGGCGAGGTGGTTGTTTCTCAGACGGTCAAGGATCTTGTCGCTGGGTCCGGCATCGAGTTCGAGGAACGAGGCGAGCACGAGCTCAAGGGCGTTCCGGGAATGTGGCGCCTCTATGCTGTTGTCGATGGCTAGGGACGCGTACATCGTCGATGCCGTCCGGTCTCCGATCGGGAGGCGGAACGGCTCGCTCTCGGACATTCGGGCAGAGGAGCTCGCAGCGCAGGTTCTGAACGGGCTCGTCGACCGGCTCGATGTCGAGCCCGGCGAGATCGAGGACGTGCAGATGGGCTGCGTGACCCAGGTCGGCGAGCAAGCGCTCAATGTCGGGAGGCAGGCGGTGCTCGTCGGAGGTTGGCCGGAGACGGTTTGCGCCTCGACTATCGATCGCCAGTGCGGCTCGTCGCTGCAGGCGGCCTTCAACGGAGCGTCTGCCGTCCAGGCCGGCCATCTCGATCTCGTCGTCGCCGCGGGTGTGGAGCACATGACCCGGGTGCCGATGGGCTCGAATCTCGGTGACGCCGGTTGGGGTGCGGTGAACGAGAAGATCGGCGAGCGCTGGCCGATCGTGCCGCAGGGCATCTCGGCCGAGGTGATCGCGGAAGAGTGGGGACAAACGCGGGAGGAGCTCGACGCGTACTCGTACGAGTCGCACCGGCGCGCGATCGCTGCGATTGACGAGGGCCGCTTCGAGAACGAGATCGTGCCCGTGGAGACCGGCGGGACCGGCGCCGCAGTTCTCTTCGCTGTGGACGAGACGCCGCGCCGGGATACGTCGGTCGAGAAGCTTGCCTCGCTCCAGCCCGCGTTCCAGCCGGACGGGGTCGTGACCGCCGGGAACTCGAGCTCGATCGTGGACGGCTCGGCGGCGATGCTCCTGGCGAGCGGTGAGGCAACGGAGCGCCTCGGGCTGACGCCTCGCGCCAGGTTTGTCTCCTTCGGACTCTCCGGCGTCGATCCCTATCGGATGCTCCACGGAAATCCGGAGGCATGCGCGCGGGCGCTCGGGAAGGCCGGGCTGACCTGGGACGACATCTCCGTTATCGAGGCCAACGAGGCGTTCGCCTCGGTCGTGCTCCAGTTCCTGGCCGATATCGGACTCCGCGAGCGCTGGGAAGCGGGTGACGTGAACCCGAACGGAGGCGGCATCTCGCTCGGCCATCCGCTGGGCGCCACCGGCGCGCGGATCACTGCCACATTGTTGAACGAGCTCGACCGGCGGAACGAGCGGTACGGCATCGCGACGATGTGCATCGGCCAAGGACAGGCGATCGCGGGGGTCATCGAGCGTCTCTGAGGCTTTCCTCCAGCGATTAGGCTGACTGATCAGACGAGAAGGTATTAGGAGTGGTGCTGATCTTGCGGCAGGAGGACAATGTGGACATGTTCGCCTATGTCCTCATCGCATTCCTCGTGCTCGTGGGGCCGCTCGCGTACATCGCAGGCGTCGACTCTCGCATCGACGAGAAGTCGCGTCGGCGACGATCCACGAGCTGATCCGCCCGCGGGTGACGGCTGTGCCCCGTTAGGCTGGCGCGTCGTGAGCGCGTCGGAAATCCGCACAATCGGCGTCGTCGGCCTTGGCGCGATGGGCGCCGGCATCGCGCAGCTGGCCATCGAAGCCGGCTACGAGACCGTGGGTCGCGAGGTGAGCGACGAGCTCGGCGAGAAGGCGCGGGATCGCATTGCCCACTTTCTCCAACGCAAGGTCGACAAACAGCGGATGACCTCGGGCGAGCGCTCCGCAGCGCTGGAGCGCCTCGCGCTGACAACCGAGCTTTCGGCGTTCTCGGACTGCGACCTCGTGATCGAGGCGATCGTCGAGGATCTCGAGGCCAAGCACGTGCTCTTGGCGGAGCTCGAGAAGGTTGTCCGGCCGGACGCGATTCTGGCGACGAACACGTCGGCGCTCTCCGTCACCGAGATCGCCTCTGCAGTCTCCACGCCAGAGCGGGTCGTCGGTATGCACTTCTTCAACCCTGCTCCTCTGATGCCCCTCGTAGAGATCGTGCGGGCTGAGCTGTCGACCGACGATGCGGTCGAGGCAGCGTATGCGGTGGGCGAGCGGCTCGGGAAGAAGCCGATCCGCTGCCACGACACGCCCGGCTTCGTCGTCAACCGCGTTCTCATCCCGCTTCTGAACGACTGTATCCGCGTCCTCGACGAAGCAGGGATCTCGCCGGAGGAGCTCGACACGGCGATGACTGCAGGGGCGGGATGGCCAATGGGGCCCTGCACTCTCGTCGACCTGGTCGGGATCGACGTACACGTGCACGCGTCCGAGGCGCTGTACGAGAAGCTGCGCGAGCCGCGCATCGCCCCGCCGCCTCGGATCGTGGCGATGAGGAACGCCGGGCTCCTTGGCCGCAAGAGCGGCCGCGGCTTCTATTCGTATGACTGAGAGCGACCGGCGAAGATTCGCGTGAGTGCCGGGACGGTCTCGGGCTGACCGTACACCTGCACGCGGTCGCCTCGCTCGAGCACGGTCTGGGGGCCGAACGCCTGTGGACGCGAGTCGCGGACGAGAACGCCGATCCAGGCGCGCTCGGCGAGGGGGAGCTCTTCGATCCGTCGACCATTTGCAAAGGCGAACTCGCCCACGGCGAACTCGAACGTTTCGACGAGGTTCTGGTCGACGGTCCGGAACGGCACGTGCAAACGCTTGGCGACGAAGGTGATCGAGCTTCCCTGCACCAGGACCGAGAATAGGACGACGACGAAGATGATCCCGTAGATACGACCTGAATCCTCGACACCGGCGAGCACGGCGAGGGAGCCGAGGAGAATCGGGACGGCGCCCTTCAGGCCACCCCAGACGATGAAGAGCTTCTCCCCACGACGGAGCCGCACAGGCGCGAGCAGCGGCACGAGTGCCAGAGGCCGCAGAACGAGGGCGAGCACAAGGGCAAGGACGAGGCCTTGGGCCCAGACGGTCGCATGGTCGAGATCGCTGTACCCCACCGAGAGCCCGAGAGCGGCGAACGCGGCGATCTCGGCCAGCGCAGCGAGTGACGAGTGGAATACCTCGATCTCTCCCTTGCGTGTCAATGCCACGTCACCGAGCAGCACTCCGGCGACGAAGACCGCAAGGAACCCGGACCCGTGGGCAACGGAAGCGAGCCCATAGATAATGCCGGCTCCGGCCAAGACGCGGATGGGGTAGAGAGCCGGGCTCGTGAGGCGTACCCGTTGGAAAACGGGTAAGAGCAGCATCGCGCCGGCGACTCCGACCGCGAGCCCTATCCCCATCTCGATCGCGAACTCCTCGAGAACGACGGCGATACTTCCTCCGTCCTCCGTCGCGAGCTCGATCATCCCGATCATGAGCGCGATCCCCACCGGGTCGTTCGTGCCGGCCTCGCCCTCGA
>JALZOK010000083.1 GCA_030857225.1 Actinomycetota bacterium | reverse complement strand
GGCCGCGCGCGACGTAGGCGTCGACCGCGTCCTCGGGCCAGTCCGCCATGAAGACGAGCCCCGACGGAACAGCGTGCAGGGGCGCCCGCGTCCCGGTCCAGTCCCGCACCTGCACCGGGTGGTCACACTCCACCTGGTCGATGTAGAGAACCTCGCACCCGTCCGGAAGGCCGAGGCCGGCGTCCTCGCCGACCGAGCGGACGAGATCCGCGAGCGTCGGCCGGGCGAGGGCGGCGAGGCTGCGCTCCGGCGGCACCGTCCGCGCGAAGGCCTCCACCGCCGGACCGACGCGCCAGCGCCGCCCGTCGAGACGCTCGACGGCGCCCAGCTGCTCGAGCGAGCTCAGCAGGCGGGCGACGGTGCTCTTCGGTAGGTCGAGACGATCGGCGAGCGCGGTTATTCCCGCCGGGCGCTGCGCCACGGCTTCGAGGATCGCGAATGCACGCTCGACGGACTGCACCATTGCGGGCTCCCGGACACTTCGTTATCGTGTTTCACGATACAGGACAGTTCCACGATACGGAACAATCCACGGAGTACGGAGGTAGAGCGTTGAGCGAGATCACCGAGCATCCCGGGGTCCTGCAGTACTCCCGCATCCGCAGGTCGCCTTACTTCTACGCATCCCGCCGCCATGGGGTGAAGCTGTACAGCTTCTACAACCACATGTACCACCCCCGCCACTACGGCGACCCCGTCGAGGAGTACTGGCAACTCCTGAACGGCGTGACGCTGTGGGACGTCGGTGTCGAACGGCAGGTCGAGATCAGCGGCCCCGACGCGTTCACGTTCACCAACATGCTCGTTCCTCGCGACCTGACGAAGTGCGAGGTCGGCCAGTGCAAGTACGTGTTCGTCACCTCGCCCGAAGGCGGAATCCTCAACGATCCCGTGCTGCTGCGTCTCGACGAGAACCACTTCTGGCTCTCGCTCGCCGACAGCGACATCCTGCTCTGGGCCCAGGGCGTGGCTTACCACTCGGGTCTCGACGTGACGATTGGCGAGCCGGACGTCGGACCGCTTCAGGTGCAAGGGCCGAAGTCGAAGGACGTGCTGGTCGACCTCTTCGGCGAGAGCATCGTCGAGATCCCGTACTACTTTCACCAGTCGTACGAGCTCGACGGCATGGAGGTCATCGTTTCCCGGACGGGCTACACCGGCGAGCTCGGCTACGAGATCTACTTGAAGAACGCGACGCGCGACGGCGTCAAGCTCTGGGACGCAGTTCTCGAGGCCGGCAAGCCGCACGACCTCACCGTGATCGGACCGTGTCACATCAAGCGCATCGAGGCAGGGATCCTCGCGCTCGGCTGCGACATGTGGTTCGACACGAACCCGTACGAGGTCGAGATGGGGTACGAGTGGATGGTCGATCTCGACCAGGACGCGGACTTCATCGGCAAGGAGGCGCTCAAGCGCATCAAGTCCGAGGGCGTCTCGCGCAAGCTGGTCGGCGTAGAGATCGGCGGGCCTGGTCTCGGCAGCTACAACGACGGCTCCATGATCGACTACTTCCCGGTCTTCACGGACGGCAGGCAAGTGGGGCAGGTGACCTCCGCGTGCTACTCGCCGCGACTGGAGAAGAACATCGGCTACGCGATGCTGCCGATCGAGCTCACGGAGTTCGGCACGGAGCTCGAGGTCGAGGCACCAGCGGGCCGGCAATCTGCGGTGGTCGTCCGGAAGCCGTTCATCGATCCCAAGAAGGACACGCCGAAGCAGGAGGTCGCGCTCGGAGCCGCCGCGGAGACGTCGAACGTAGGCTGACGTTCGACTATGGAGGCCCCGAGGCAGAAGGCGCCGGTGCTCGCTGAGCTCCTCGCCCGGCCCCGTTACGAGGTGATACCGCTCGCCGGAGCCGAGGAAGCCGTGCTCGAGCACGTGCCGACCGAGGTGACGGTGACCGTCACGACCTCGCCGAAGAAGGGGCTCGAGCCAACGCTCGAGCTGGTCGAGAAGGTGGCCGCGCACGGCTACGCCGTCGTCCCGCATCTCGCCGCGCGCCACGTCCGGGACCTGGGCCACCTCGCCGAGCTTGTCGAGCGGCTTCGCGCAACCGGGGCCAATGACGTGCTGGTGCTGGCGGGCGACGCCGAGCAGCCCGCGGGCGAGTTCGACGGATCTCTCCCGCTCGTACGGGCGCTGGCGGAGCTCGGGCAGCCGTTTCACGACGTCGGCATCACCGGCTACCCGGAGAGCCACGCCTTCATCTCGGACGACGCGACGATCAAGTTGATGTTCGCCAAGGAAGAGTTCGCGACGTACATCGTCAGCCAGATCTGCTTCGACCCGCAGGTGACCGCGGCCTGGGTCGCAGCCGTGTGGAAGCGCGGCACGCGCCTCCCGATCTACATCGGTCTTCCCGGCCTCGTGCCACGCTCGAAGCTCCTGCGCGTATCGGCGCGAATCGGCGTCGGCGACTCGCTCCGGTTCCTGCGCACGCACCGAGGCTGGCTCGGGAGTACGTTCCGCGGCGCCTTCGACCCCGGCCCGCTGGTCGAGGGGCTCGAGAAGAGTCTCGATCACCCACGACCGAACGTGGCTGGCTTCCATCTCTTCACGTTCAACGACCTCGAGACGACGGAGCGCTGGCGCCAAGAACAGCTACAACGACTGCGTTCGCCTTTCCCCGCAGACGCTGACGCTTTACGATGATCCCGGCGAGCGACCGCGACCGGAGGTGGGCATGTCCGAGAAGATGTGGGGTTCCGAGCCGTTTTGGGGGCTCGGATACGAGTGGGATCCCGACTGGTTCTTCACCGACCGGCAGAAAGAGCTCCGCTCGCTTCTGATCGAGCTCTGCGAGAAGGAGCTCCGTGTGAACGCGAAGCGCTCGGACGACGAGCTCCTCTACCCACGCCGGAACCTCGAGCTGCTCGGCGAGCACGGCTTTCTCGCATTGACCGTTCCCGAGGAGTACGGGGGCCTCGGCGAGAATCACGTCGCCTACGGGATGGTCTGCGAGACGATCGCGCGCTACGGCTGCGCTTCGACCGCGATGTGTTACGTCATGCACGTCGGCGCGGTAAACACGATCATGCTCCGCCCCACGCCGGAGTTGATCGACAAGTACATCCGCCCGCTCGGGAGCGGCAAGATCGGGACCCTCTCGTACTCGGATCCCGAGACCGGGTCGCACTTCTGGTATCCGATCTCGTCCGGCGCCGAGCGCTCGAACGGCGGCTACAACGTGCGCAAGAAGGCGTCCTGGACGACTTCCGCGGGCTTCGCCGACTTCTACGTCGTGCAGACGACGAGCCCCGACTTCTCCGGCTACGACGATCTCTCCGTCTTCGTCATCGACGGCGACGACGTCGAGTCGCAACCGTCCCTCTGGGATGCGCTCGGCCTCCGCGGCAACCAATCGGGCCCGCTCGAGGTGCCGAACGTCGAGGTTCCTCTGGAGCAGATCGTCGGCCCGGAGGGGGACGGCGCGGCCTCGAACGACGAGTCCGTCGACCCCTGGTTCCTGATCGGTTCGTCGTCCGTCTGGAACGGCATCGCACTCGGCACGATCGACATCGCCAAACGGCATACGACCCGCAAGCGGCACGTCGACGTCGGCCTGCGCGTCGCCGACTACCCGACCATCCAGGACTACGTCGGCGAGGCCGTGATGGACACGAACGCGAGTCGTGCCTTCACGTACTCCGTGGCTCAGGCCATGGACAAGGCGACGAACGACAACACCAAGAGCCTGGCCGTCGGAGAGTTCGCCCGCGCCGATTACCTGCATTGGGCCTGGCAGATCAAGTTCATAGCGGCCAAGAACGTGGCGCATGTGGTCGACAAGATGCTCCACGCCTGCGGCGGTTCCGGCTACAAGCGGGACATGGAGCTCGAGCGCTACCTCCGAGACGGCAAGGCCGGCTGGGTGATGGGCCCGACGAACGAGGTGCTCCGGCAGTTCGTAGGCAAGGCAGTCCTCCTCGGCTTCGACTCGCTCGACTACTGGAACCAGACCTACAACCGTCGCGCGGTCGAGAACGAGGTCAAGAAGCTCGACGCCGACGGCAAGCGCGAGCTCGCCGAGAAGCTCATGGCGGAGGCGATCGAGCAGGAGGCCAAGGCTCCCGCCGGCGCGTGACGGTCTCGGGCACACCCGCCCTGCTCAGGGGGCTTCTCCCCGAGGACCCGTTCCTCGAGACGTATCTCGTGCGGCCGGGTGGCGCGACAGTGTTCGGGCTCGCGCCGGACGAGCGGGTGACGGTCGTCGACAAGGACGGCGGGCAGGTCGCCGAGGTCACCGTGCTCGACTCGGCGGGACGGGACGACGCGGCGGCGCTCGGTGCGAACGCCGACGCGCCGGCGACCGTAATGCGCGAGGCGCTCCGTGACCGAAACGGGAGTCTTCTCGTCGGAGAGCTCGGTGCGCGCGGTCTCGATCCAGCCGACGCCACGGCGGTGCGGCTCTTCGGCGAGTGGTCTCCGCCCGGCTCGTCCCAGGCGTTTCGCGCTGACCGGGCGGTCACCGTCGTCGTCGCTGCTCCCGGCGGGCGCATCGTCGACGGCGCCCCTCCGCCCTCCGAGCTCCTGGTCGAGGTGCGTCGAAGCACGCCGCGCAGCTACGAGCAGTACGAGCTGCCACCCCCGCTTGCCGAGCCGCGACTCGACGTGCGCGTGGACGCCGCCACCGCGCTCGCCTACGAGGTGCGCGCCGGCGAGTACATCCAGATCATCGACATCGAGGGAAAGCAGTGCTCCGACTTCCTCGCCTTCCACCGGAGAAAGCTCGAGAGCGGGCTCGAGCGAGGCCTCGACGCGACGACGACGCGAACGTTGATGGGACAGGCGTATCCGCAGCCCGGCCTCTATGGGAAGTTCTACGACGTGGACATGGATCCGCTCGTCGAGGTCGTCCGGGACACCGTCGGGCGGCACGACACCTTCGCCCTCGCCTGCACGCGGAAGTACTACGAGGACATGGGCTATCCCGGCCATACCAACTGCTCCGACAACTTCAACGGCCAGGTCGTGCCGTACGGGGTCGCGCCACGCAAGGGCTGGGAGGCGCTCAACTTCTTCTACAACACCAGCTTCGACTCGAGCATGGTTCTGACGATGGACGAACCGTGGTCGCGTCCCGGCGACTACGTGCTCCTGCGTGCGATGAGCGACCTCGTCTGCGCTTCGTCAGCGTGTCCTGACGACATCGACCCGGCGAACGGCTGGCAGATCACGCCCGTGCACGTGCGCGTGTACGCGCCCGACAACACGTTCTCCGTGGCGATCGCCCGGCGCGTGACCGCAGACGCAGATCCGGTGCTGACGCAAGAAACCGGCTTCCACCCACGGACGAGCGAGCTCACGAAGAGCTTCACCGAGTACCGCGGCTACTGGCTGCCCCACTGCTTCGACAACGAAGGCTCGATCGCGGAGTACTGGGCCTGCCGCGAGAAGGCTGCCGTCATGGATCTCTCACCGCTCCGCAAGTGGGAGGTCCTCGGTCCGGACGCCGAGAAGTTGATCCAGACCGCGATCACGCGCGACGCGCGGCGGCTGTCCGTCGGCCAGGTCACGTACACCGCGCTCTGCAACGAGACCGGCGGGATGATCGACGATGCGACCGTCTACCGGCTCGGGCAGGACAACTTCCGCTTCGTCGGCGGGGACGAGTACGACGGCATCTGGCTCAAGGAGCTCGCCGATCGGCACGAGCTCAAGGTGTGGATCAAGCCGTCGACCGACCAGCTGCACAACGTCGCGGTGCAGGGTCCGGCGAGCCGGGAGATCCTGAAGAAGATCGTGTGGACGCCGCCGACGCAGACCTCCTTCGAGGATCTCCGCTGGTTCCGCTTCACGGTGGGGCGGATCGGAACGTACGACGGGATCCCGATCGTGGTCTCGCGCACCGGCTACACGGGAGAGCTCGGCTACGAGGTCTGGTGCCATCCGTCGGATGGGCCAGCCGTGTGGGACGCGATCTGGGAAGCGGGAGGCGAGCACGGCCTGGCGCCGCTCGGCCTCGAGGCGCTCGACATCCTGAGGATCGAGTCCGGGCTGATCTTCGCCGGCTACGAGTTCGACGACCAGGTCGATCCCTTCGAGGCCGGAATCGGCTTCGCCGTCGACCTGGAGACGGAGGAGGACTTCGTCGGGCGCGACGCGCTAAGAGAGCGCAAGGCTCACCCGCAACGCGTGTTCGTCGGACTCGAGCTCGAGGGTAACGAGACCGCCGGCCACGGGGACGACGTCTACGTCGACCGCCGCAAGGTCGGGGTCGTCACGAGCGGCACGCGCAGCCCGATTCTCAAGAAGAACATCGCGCTCTGCCGGATCGCGGTCCAGTACGCGGGCCTCGACGAGAAGGTGGAGGTCGGCAAGCTCGACGGGCTGCAGAAGCGGATCCCCGCGACGGTGGTCCGCTTCCCCTTCTACGACCCCGAGAAGACGCGCCCGAGGGGTCAGGCTTAAGCCTGACCCCAGCGCACGGAGCAACGCAATGCCCGTCCTGCATGGACACTGCACGCCCGGTACGAATGGGAGTCGCCGGACATGATCACGGGGCGGGTCTGCCGCTATCCGAAGGAGACGCGGAACGCTCCGGCGAGATGACGTGAACTGGTGCCCGGACGCCGACGGTCTCCAGAAGCGCATCCCGGCGACGACACTCGGCTACGAGCCCGAGAGGACGCGCCCACGTCCGTAGCATCGGCAGCGTCCGCTTGCTGCCAGCGCTCGACCTCATTATAATCGCCGTTACCGCGGCGTAAAATCGCGGTTTACGCACATCACAACCGCCGCTGTCGCACGTCTCATCGGCGTTAGAAAGGATGACGAACAGACGTGGCCTACCTGATTCGCCGCCACGTTCACGAGCTGCTCCTCCAAGCTTTGGAGGACACGCGCGTCGTCGTCCTACTCGGCGCTCGCCAAACGGGAAAGAGCACTCTTGCCCAGGCGATCGTGGCTCGCGATCATCCGGCGGATGCGATAAGCCTGGATGATCGAGCTGTGCGTCAGGCCGCGACGGCGGATCCGACTGGCTTTCTCGCCGGCTTTCCCGGCCCAGTGCTCATCGACGAGATCCAGCGAGTGCCAGATCTGCTTCTAGCGATCAAAGACGCCGTAGATCGAGATCCGACTCCGGGGCGGTTCTTGCTCACGGGATCGGCCAACATCCTGACCGCGCCGAGAATCCAGGAAGCTCTGACCGGACGGGCGGAGTACATCGCGCTCTGGCCGTTTTCACAGGCAGAGATCAACGTGTCCGACGGAATGTTCGTCGATCAGCTTCTCGGCGGAAGACTCCCTTGGGTGAAGAACGCACCTGTAGGACGTGACGCGTTCGCGAACATCGTCGCGCGCGGCGGATATCCGGAAGCGCGAGCGAGAGACAGCACGCGCCGTCGTCGTTGGTACGCCGGCTACATCCGCTCGATCGTCGAACGTGACCTCCGCGATGTCGCCGACGCGCACAAGCTCGAGCACGTCCCCCGGTTGATGGGGCTGATCGCATCCCAGGCCGCGAATCTGTTCGCACCGACGAACATGTCGGACAAGCTCCACCTCGACAACGACACGATCAAGCGCTACACGCTCCTCCTCGAAACCGTCTTCATCGTCCAGAGGGTCCAGGCATGGACTCCAAACCTCGGGAACCGTGAGGTACACAAGGAAAAGATCTACATCGTAGACAGCGGCCTTCTCGCCCACCTGCTCGGTGCGGACGAACAGAGAATCGCCAACGATCCACAAGTCACGGGAAAGATCCTCGAGAACTTCGTTGCAATGGAGATTGCACGTCTCCGTGAACACGCGACGACCGAAACCAGGCAGTACCACTACCGACGAGGCCGCGATGAGATCGACGTCATACTCGAGACGACCTCCGGAGATATCGCCGCGCTCGAGGTGAAGGCAGCGGCCACCATCGACTCATCCGACTACAGAGCAATCGTGAAGCTCCGAGACGCCCGGAGCGAACGCTTTGTCGCCGGGGTCGTCCTCTACACCGGCTCCAGCACGATCCCGCTCGCCGATCGCATATGGGGCGTCCCGATCAGCGGCCTCTGGTAAAGCAATGACCGTGTCAATCAGGACTCTTACTTCGGAGCAGGTCGAGGCGTTCGAGCGGGACGGCTTCCTGATCGTCGAGGAGGGCCTCGTCTCGGAGTCCGCGCTCGAGCTGCTGCGCGAGCGCTACCTGCGCCTCTTCGACGGCGAGTACGAGACCGGGATCAGGCCGGACGAGGTGAACTGGGTTCCGGGCCGCGACCCCGAAGACCGCACGCGGCAGCTCTGCAACGCGTGGAAGTCGGACTCGGTCGTCGCCGCCCAGGTGCTGTCGGAGAAGACCGCGCGGCTTGCGGCGCAGCTCATGGGCTACCGCGGCATTCGCATCCTGCAGGACAACGTGCTCTGGAAACCGCCAGGCACGAAGGCAATCGGCTTCCACCAGGACTCCTCGTACGCCGACTATCTCGTTCCCTCCGAGATGGTCACGTGCTGGCTCGCCCTGCACGACACCGAAGCGAGTGCTGGTCCGCTCGAGTTCGTGCGCGGCTCGAATCACTGGCCGAAGACGCCGCCCGAGCGCACGCAGTTCCACGCGCCAGACGACTGGCTCGCCGGGCCGCGGGCAGCGGCACCGGAGGGCGAGCAGGTCGAGACCGTCCCCGTGGTCGTCAAGGCTGGAGGCGGCTCCTTCCACCACGGGCTCACCTGGCACGGCTCGGCTCCCAACGAGAGCAAGACCGTCTCCCGCATGGCGCTCGTCTCGCACCTGCTCCCGGTCGAGGTGCGCTTCCACGAGAAGAACGTGGACGTCACGTACTCCCGCTATCGCCGCCGCGGCGACCTCGCGCTCGACGAGTCGTTTTTCCCGGTGCTCTGGGACGAGTCCGGCTACCGCACGCCGTGGCTGTCCGAGCTGCCGGCCATCGAGTAGGGCCGCCCGGTCGTCTCCCCGTCGCCGTGCGGCCGTAGGATTGGAATCGGACTGCGGGCGAAAGGACGGGAATGTCGGAACTGCCGAGCGGCACGGTCACCTTTCTCTTCACCGACATCGAAGGCTCGACCCAGCTGTTGAAGAGGCTCGGAGCGCGCTACGGCGATGCTCTCGCGGAACACCAGCGCATCATCCGCGAGGCCGCCACCGAGCGGGGCGGCCGCGAGATCGACACGCAAGGGGACTCGTTCTTCTTCGCTTTCGCACGCGCGAATGCGGCTCTGGGTGCCGCCGTCGTCGCCCAACGCGCGCTCGCGGAACATGCCTGGCCGGAGGGTGAGCAGGTCCGTGTGCGAATGGGACTGCACACCGGAGAGCCAGTCGTCGGGGAGAAAAGGTACGTCGGCCTCGGGGTGCATCGCGCCGCTCGGATCGGAGCCGTCGGGCACGGCGGGCAGGTCATGCTGTCGAACGCCACGCGCGAGCTCGTCGACGACGAGGCCGACGGCGTCTCGATCCGGGAGCTCGGCTCCTACCGGCTCAAGGACATCGACCGTCCGGAGCGCCTCTTCCAGCTGGATATCGACGGCCTCCAAACCGAGTTTCCGCGACTGAAAGCGGAGAAGGTCGCCGAGCCGCGCAGCGTCTCGCGGCGCACGCTGCTCATCGCCGCGCTTGTCGGCGTCGTGGCGGCAGCCATCGCGATCCCGATCTTCGCCTTCGGTCAGGGCGGGTCCGGGGGGGACTCGATCGACGCAGCCGCTGGCAACTCTGTCGCCATCATCGACCCGGAGACTGGCCGCCTCGTGGGGGACGTGTCGGTCGGCACCTTCCCGACAGACGTCGTCATCGGCGAAGGAGCGGTGTGGGCGACGAATACCGCCGATGGCACCGTCGATCGGATCGACCCCGGATCCAAGACGGTCAGGCAGACCATTCGTGTTGGAAGCGGGCCTGCCGGCATCGCTTTCGGGGACGGCTCAATCGAACGGCGCGTCTGGCACGGTCTCTCGGATCGATCCCGAGTCCAACGAGGTGATCGAGACGATCGACGTGGGCAACGGTCCGAGCGGCGTTGCCGTCGGAAGTGGAGCCGTCTGGGTCGTGAATCGCGACGACCACACGGTGTCGAGGATCGATCCCGCGTCCGGCAAGGTCGCTCGTCCGTCCGGCGTAGGGGTCGAACCGCTCGACGTCGCGGCCGGAACGGAGGGAGTCTGGGTCACGAGCTCGGATGGGAAGATCGTTCGGATCGACCCTCGCTCGGGAAGCGTCGTGGACACAGTGAACGTCGGACGCCGCCCGACCGGCATCGCCATCGGCTTCGGCTCGATCTGGGTGGCAAACAACCTCGACGGAACGGTGTCGCGAATCGACCCGGACTCGTCGGCCGTTACCGCCACGATCGAGGTCGGCGAGGGTCCGTACGGGATCGCTGCCGGACTCGATGCGATCTGGGTCGGCAGCGAGGTGGACGCCACGATTGCACGTATCGACCCAGCTACGGACGAAGTTGTCGACTCGATCGGCATCGGCGGCGGTCCGGCTGGCCTGGCCGTCGCTCCCGGCGGCATCTACGTCGCGGTTCGCCCGGGGAGCGAGGCGCACCGCGGAGGCACGCTCACGGCGCTCACGCGAGAGCTCACCCTCGGCTCGCTCGATCCCGCGCTTGCGCTGAGCGCCTTCAGCACGAACGACCTGACGAACGACGGGCTCACGGGGTTCAGGAAGGTCGGGGGGAAAGAGGGCACTCAGGTCGTGCCCAACCTCGCGGCCTCACTGCCCCAGCCGACCGACGCCGGCAAGACGTACGCCTTCAGGCTGCGCGAGGGAATTCGCTATTCGACGGGCAGGCTCGTACAAGCGCGGGATCTCCGTCATTCTCTTGAGCGCCTCTTCGCGCTTGCTCCCTTCGAAGCGGCTCTGTTCGGGTCAATCGTGGGCGCGGACGCGTGCTCACGGCGACCGCCGGAATGCGATTTCTCGAGAGGCATCGTCACCGACGATCGCGCCGGAACGGTCACGTTCCATCTGACGGAGCCGGACGCCGATCTACTGGCCAAGCTCGCGCTCCCGATCGCCGCCGCAGTCCCAGCGAGCACGCCGAGCGAGGACACTGGCAACCGTCCGCTACCGGCAACGGGCCCGTACATGGTCGCGAGCAATGTTCCGGGCCGGCAGATCCGGTTGGTGCGAAACCCTCGCTTCCGAGTGTGGTCACGTGCTGCACGACCCGACGGCTACCCGGACGAGATCGTGATCAAGCTGAACGTGCCCCCCAAGGCGCAGCTGGTGACGGTCGCGCGCGGGGAAGCGGACGTCGCCGATCTCAGCTCGAGCGGAGCGTCGGAGATCGCGAGGCTCAGGACGCGCTACGGCGGCCGTCTGCACTCGAATCCAGGTCCGGCCGTCCACTACACCTTCCTCAACGCGCGAATTCCACCCTTCGACGACGAGCGCGTGCGCCAAGCGCTCAACTATGCGGTTGACCGCGATGCGATCGTGCAAGCCTTCGGCGGATCCGACAGAGCTTCGGCGAGTTGCCAGATCCTGCCGGCGAACTATCCGGGCTACAAGCAGTACTGCCCGTATGAACGCGATCTCGCCAAAGCCAGACGGCTCGTTGACGCGTCCGGCACGGCAGGGACCCCGGTCGTCGTCTGGACCCGCGCGTCCTACGCGCGTTTCTTCTCACACGTTGTCGACGCACTCCGGGAGATCGGTTACTCGACGCGGCTCAAGGTCGTCGACGACACGGCGTACTACGACGAGCTCGACAAAGTGGGCGTCGAACGGGTGCAGGCGGGCTACCTTGGCTGGGCCGCGGCATTGCCCACAGCTGCCGAATTCATACAGTCCTTGCTTGCCTCCCTGGGGGACACGGGACAGCCGTCCGGCGGGGCTCTCGGACGCGAGATCGAAAAAGCGCTCGCTCTCCAGCCGACCGACCCGCTGGCGGCAAACGAGGTCTGGGCAGGGGTCGACCGGATGCTGGTCGACCGGGCAGCCCTCGTGCCGCTCTACAACCTGCAGGCGGTGGACTTCGTCTCCTCGCGTGTCGGCAACTACCAGTTCAACCCGTTTGCCCGGTCGTTGTACGACCAGCTCTGGGTGCGCTGACGAGTTCTTAGGCCGTCTCGCGGAACCTCGCCGCGAGCACCTCAATCAGCGCGATCGCGGCCCGCGGATCCGCCGTCAGCGCGGCAAGCAGCGTTTTGCGCGACACGGCGATGCAGCGCACCAGGCCCTCCGCGTGAATGTCTGCGATCCGACCGCCGCTGGGGTCGAGCACTTCGATCTCGCCGATCAGGTCGCCTGCGCCCAGGGTGAGCGTGCGGCCCGGACGCTCGACGCGCACCGACCCCTCGAGCACGAGCAGGAGCTCGGCGCCGGGTTCCCCGATTCGCATGATCGCTTCCCCGTCCGCGTATTCGCGCTCCTCGCCGAGCGCAAATATCGGATCGAGCAGCTCGCCCGGCAGCAGCGCGAACACGTGCGGATCCCGGACGATGCGCTCGTACCGGCCCCCGTGGAAGAGGAGCGGCTCGCCCTCGCCGTAACGCGCGTACTCGACCTGCCCGAGAAAGAGCGAATGGTCTCCACCCCAGTATGAGCGGACGACTCGCGCGATCAGGTGTGCGAGAGCGCCCTCGACGAGCGGCGTGCCGTGAACGACCTCGAAGCGCGGCTCCACCTCTCCGTCGACGACTCGCCCGGCGAAGCGGTCGGAGAGCATCGCCTGGCCGGCTTCGAGCACGTTGACGCCGAAATGCGTTCCCTCGTGCAGCAGGTTGGACAGACGCGCGCGACGGTCGACGGAAACGAGAACGAGTGGCGGCCGCAAGGACACCGACATAAAAGCGTTCGCGGTCATTCCGTGTACCTGCTCCTGCGAGCGGGTCGTCAGCACGGTGACGCCCGTGGCGAACATCCCGAGTGTCCGGCGGAACGCAATGGCCGGATCGCCCTCAAGCCCTTCGCCGAGCTCGAGCGCCTCGGTCAGGGGCGCAGCGTCGAACGACGCGCCGAACGCCTCCGGCGCCGAAATCGCGGTCTCGATGCCGACCGCGAACTCCTCGGGCTCGGGCTGTCGCTGCATGGTGGGATTCTGACGGGAAACGGGAAGAGGCGGCCGACGGC
>JALZOK010000082.1 GCA_030857225.1 Actinomycetota bacterium | reverse complement strand
GTCACCGTTCCCACCGCTTCGACGCCGGGCGGAAGCGCTGTCGGCACGAACACCCCGAGCTCGGAGTCGAACTCCACGCGGGCGCCCGCCTGGGCGAGCAGGGAGTACGCGGGCTGGCGTCCTCCCGATGAAACGACGAGATCGCAGGCGACTTCCTCACCGTCGACCAGGAGCGCGCGCACCCGACCGCGCCGGCGCTGGGCCTCGAGCTCGCGCACCGGCGTCTCGCGCAGGTCGACGACCCGCTGAACCTCGACTCCCGCCTCGCGCAGGTCGTCGGCGACCTCGAGCCCCGGCTCGTCGGCGGCCAGAACCACGGCGCGCTCGCCCGGCCGGATCGAGAAGTCTCGGATCAGGCGGCGAGCCGCGCTCGGGAGCATGACGCCAACCAGATCGTTGCCCGGAAACACGATCGGCTGCTCGAGAGCACCGGTCGCGACGATGATGCGCTCGGCCCGGTAGCGGTAGAGCACGGTTCCGCAGTCGACGGGGACGAGGCCGCCCTCCCAGATGCCGAGGGCGCGGGCAGGTGACAGAACCTCGACCCCGGTCAGGTCTGTGTCGAGGTGTCGCGGGCCTTCGTCGACGAGGACGACGCCGGGTCCCTCGCCAGCCGCTGCGAGCGCGGCCGCACGACCCGCCTCGCTTCCCCCGACGACCAGCACGCGGGCACGCCGGTGCTCCACGTCGTAGCGCCGCGAGTGCCCACCCCGCTCGTCGACCCGGCCGAGCCCGGCGAGGTTCCGCAAGACCTTCTCGTACAGCGGCCAGGCACGGCGCGGCCGGATCATCGTCCGGTAGTAGAACCCGACCGGAGTGAACGGCCCGCCGACCTTGTCCGTGATCGAGAGGACATCGAGGTCGAGCTTGCCCCAGACATTCTGCTCGATCACGTGCGCGCCCTCGCGCAGCGGCTCGACGCAGACGCGGATATTCGGTACCCCGTCGACGGTCATCATGCAGTTCGGGCAGTGGCCGGTGCAGCAGAGGAGACCGCGCGTTCGGTGGTACTTGAACGAGCGCGAGAACGTCCGAAGGCCGGCGGCGTAGAGCGCGGAGCCGAAAGTGTCCCCTTCGTACCCGCCGATTCGCGTCTCTCCGAAGCGGAACACAACGGGTCGGTCCCGGTCGATCCGCTCGTCGGGCCGCGGCGCGAGCCTCACGAGCGTTCTCTCCGGCTGGGTTCCGGAAGCGTGATCGAGAGCACCTCGTTCGTGCGCGTGTCCCGCTCGGCGAGGAACCACTCGCCGCAGCCGGTCCGGTGCTGCCACCACTCGCGCTGCACCCCGGCGACGTTGTCGCGGAAATAGACGTACTCGGAGAGATCACGAAGAGACGGCGAGCCGTTCTCCGACTTCTCGGGCCTGCGCGTCACCTCGCCGAAGAACGCATACTCGTCGACCGGACGCGGGCCGCAATGGGGGCACGAAAGCAGAAATGACATTAGTGGTCTCTCCGGGAGGTACGGCACCCCTTCGCGCGGCTGCAAACACTTCGCGTGTCGTCGTCCTCTGTCGGCCGCATACCTGAAGGTATGCAGCCTCCCTGCGTCCTAGACCTGCTCGGTTTTCGCCGGCGAAGCGGCGCCGTACCTCCCGGCGAAACCACCATCAATTGCACTCTCAGCAACAGTGTGCCACTATCCGCAACGAAACTACCGAGATGTCCCGCACTCGTCAACCCTCCACCCGCCGCATCGGCGCCACCGAGCGCGCGATCGCGGTTCTCGACACCCTGGCCGACGCCGGCGAGCTCGGAACGAACGAGATCGCGCGACGCACGGGTATGACGCCGAGCACAGTCTCGCGCCAGGTCGGCACGCTCGCCGCGGCGGGCCTCGTCGAACGAGTCGGGGCGAACGGCCGATATCGGCTCGGCCTCCGCATCGTGCATCTCGCGAACGCGCTGCTCGCGCGGCTCGACGTACGTGAGGTCGCGCGGCCGCACCTGGCGGCGCTCGTGGGGGCGACGGGAGAGACGGCGACGCTCTCGGTTCCGGGCGATGAGGACGCGATCACCGTGGACTTCGTTCCGGGCAGCCATTACGTGCAGCCCGTCTCGAAGCTCGGGCGCCCTTCGGTCGGGCATGCAACCTCGGCCGGAAAGGTCATGCTCGCCTTCTCGGGCCGGGAGCTTCCCGACGGGCCGCTGCGCGCGTACACGCCCCGAACCATCACAGATCCGCAGGCCCTGGCGCGCGAGATCGCGCAGGTGCGCGAGCGCGGCTGGGCGCAGGCGGTGGGCGAGCGCGAGCCGGACCTCACCGCCCTGGCCGCGCCAATCCGTTCGAGCCGCGGCGAGCTCGAGGCGATCGTCGCGTTGCAGGGCCCGAGCTCGCGCTTCGACGATGCCGCCGTCGACGCCGCGGTGCCGCTCCTGGTCGAGCGCGCGGAGGCGATCTCCCGCGAGCTCGGCTGGCGAGCGGGCTAATCTGCAACCGACATCGCGACGAGTGGGCGCCAAGTCAGCGACAAACGCCATCGGATGGTCTCACACCTCGTACGGTGGAGGAAGCGACGGAGGGTGAAATCCCAAGGTGAGATGCGGGGCTGACAGCCTGAGCGACCGACGCGAGTCGGTTCCGGTCGAGTCCAGCGCCCTCCCGCGCCGACCGCCTGTCGGCTGTCAACCCTGCGACGGGCGACTGCGGGATACTTCATCGTAGATCGATGACGTCGGCAGGGTGGGGGTGGGATGAGACGCTCTTCCGCGGCAGCGCCCGCTACTGCGAAGGACGTTTCGCATATCCACCAGACCTCGTGACGGCCTTTCAGGAGGAGCTCGAGCTCGACGGCAGAGGACGATTGCTCGACGTGGGTTGTGGGACGGGCGAGATCGCGCTCCTGCTCGCGCCGCTGTACGACGAGGTCGTCGGCATCGACGTCGACGAGGAGATGATCGCGGAAGCGCGAGAGGAGGCGCGACGACAGGGTCGCCTCAACGCGCGATGGGTGAACGCTCGGGCAGAGCAGCTCCCTCTCGACCTAGGCGTCTTTCGGACAGCGGCGTTCGCCCAGTCGTTCCACTGGATGGACCGTGAGCGCGTGGCCGCGACCGTCTTCGACATGCTCGAGCCGGAGGGCGCATGGGTTCACGTGGATGTGAAGACGCTTGGCGTGCCTGCGACGGACGAACAGCTGAGCTATTCCGAGCCGCCGCGACAAGAGGTCGCAGAGCTGGTAGCGGGCTACCTCGGCCCGGTGAGGCGCTCCGGCCAGGCGACGCTTCCTGGGGGGACGCCCAGCGGCGAGAGCGAGATCATGGTCGCGGCAGGGTTCGCGGGGCCACGAAGACGAACTCTCGCCGCGAAACGTGTCCTCGAACGCTCGCAGGACGAGATCGTCGCCTCAGTGTTCTCCACCTCGTCATCGGCGCCACATCTCTTCGGTTCGCGCCTGGGCGAGTTCGAGTCAGAGCTACGAGAAGTCCTCCGGCGCACATCCCCGGACGGGCGCTTCAGCGAGGTCGCGCCACCCGGCCAGCTGCTCATCTGGACTCGGCCCGCCGTAGACTGAGGCGCACTTGCGCGGTCGTGCTGGCATGAGCTGCGCCTGGCTCAGATCTCGTAGGTCTCGCTGCCGTCGATAACGAGGTCAGCCTTCTCGTTGGGACGCTGCCTGCTGAAATACTCGTCCTCTTCGGGTATCCAGACCTCGACCCACTTGGAACGCAAGGCTTCCCCGTCGCGTCCGATGCCGCGTTGCAGCCGGAGGTCGTGAGACAAGTCGAGCCAGATGCCGTAGTCCCAGTAGCGCCCGAGCTCGTCGCGCAGGGAGGAGACACCTTCGACTATCAGCGTTCCGCCCACGGGGACGTCGTGCCATTCGGCCGGCTGGTCGCTCTCCCAGTCATAGCGCTGGTACCGACCAGGTCGATCGCTCAGAACCGGCTCGAGAACCTGCGTGCGCATCCGGATCCACTCCCAGCCGGGCACGTTGGGGCGCGCGAAGTCATCGGTGTGGACAATCGTGACTTCGCCGAGCTTGCGTGCGAGCCGCTCAGCGAGCTGGGACTTGCCAGCGGCGCCGTAGCCGTCGATCGCCACGATCCTCGTCTCCCGCCCGGTCGGTCGGAGGTCGCGGATGGACTCGACGATCGGATACTTCATCTGCAAGCGCCCGTTCGCCGCAAGTAGACGGATCCGTTGTTGCGTTCGATCGACGACTCCAGCTCAGCCGAATGCGAGTCGAGAACGTGATCTGCTTTCAGCCGCCGGCCATTTCGATGACTTGGTTTCCGCCGGTCATGAAGATGGTGATCTGCGACGTGGTGTCCGCCGGATACGGGTCGTTGATAACTCTGTACGTGCCGTAGCCGGACGCCTGGATGTCGAGGTCCAGCGCATCGGGCGGGATGTTGATGAACGCGAATGCTCCCTGCAGATCCGTTGATGTCGAGACCGAATTCATTGAACAGGTTGAGGAGCAAGTAAGCTCGACTCTGGCGCCCCAGCAACAAGGCTCGTCGAATAGCCGCTCGTGACAGGGCCGCTCGGAGACATCGGTACGGGACTCGCGGGCGTGGCTCCCGGATACCACTCAGGTTCGAGCTAGGCGTTAAGCCACTCGTGTGTCTGGCGCTCGCCGTCCAGCGCCGACTGCGCATCGCTCTCGCTGTAGCCGAGCATGTAGGTCGTGCGTGCGGTAACGGCCTGGTTTGAGTAGTTCTGGTAGCGGTCGGCCTGAAGGAGTCCATCCATCTCAGCGGGCCCAGCATCGGTACCCATCTGCGCGTCGGGGTCACGAGAGGGCGCACCAGCGGGACTCGTCTGCGCGCCGATGACTCCCAGCACGGTCGCGACAACGACACCCACAACCAAGACTCGAATCAGCCAGACGGCACGACCCGATCCATTCCCGCTTCTCCCCTTGTTGGGCCGCATGCCCGCGGCGAATTGATCGCAGCCTAAGGCTATCCCAGCAGGCACAGCCAATGTCAATCACTCGAGGCGGCCGCGCCAACACCCGTAGCGACACTATGATTGGCCGCCGTAAGACAGCGGTGATCGACCAAGGAGCGGAGATGCGCCCAGCGTTCATGTCCATCGAAACGGTTTCGACCTATTCGGAGGGTATGACGCATGGCACGGAAAACGCTGAACTTGGGGATCCTGGCGCACGTAGACGCCGGTAAGACGACGCTCACCGAGCGGCTGCTGTATGCAGCCGGCGTAATCGACGAGATCGGAAGCGTCGACAAGGGCACGACCCAGACGGATTCGTTGGCGCTCGAGCGGCAGCGCGGCATCACGATCAGGTCAGCCGTCGTGTCGTTCGCGGTCGATGGCGTCACCGTCAATCTGATCGACACGCCCGGTCACCCGGATTTCATCGCCGAGGTGGAGCGGGTGCTGAGCGTGCTCGACGGCGCCGTGCTGGTGATTTCCGCGGTCGAGGGCGTGCAGCCGCAGACCCGGGTGTTGATGCGTGCGCTCCAACGCTTGCACGTGCCGACGCTCATCTTCGTGAACAAGATCGACCGCGCGGGCGCGGGCGACGAACGTGTGCTGAAGGCGATCTCGGAGCGACTGACACCCGCGATCGTCTCGCTCGGATCCGTGCGTGACCCCGGGACCCGCGCGGCCGATTTCGCGCCTTGGAACGGAGACGACTCAGGGTTCGCCACCAGGCTGGCATCGGTCCTCGCCGACCACGACGACGGGCTCCTGGCCGCGCTCGTCGAGGACGAGACGAGCGTTCCGTACTCCAGGCTCCGCGCGGATCTCGTCGCCCAGACCGGGCAGGCGTCGGTGCATCCGGTGTTCTTCGGCTCAGCGCTGACTGGAGCCGGAGTCGACTCGCTCATGGCCGGCATCGCTGAGTTGCTGCCTGCGGCCGAAGGCGACAGCGACGGCCCGGTCTCGGGCACGGTCTTCAAGATCGAACGGGGCGCCGCCGGTGAGAAGATCGCCTACGTCCGGATGTTCTCGGGGACAGTGCGGATCCGCGACCGGCTGCGCTTCGGCCAGGATGTCGAGGGAAAGGTGACGGCGATCAGCGTCTTCGACCGCGGGTCAGCCGTGACGCGTTCGGCCGTCTCCGCCGGAGAGATCGGAAAGCTCTGGGGTCTCCGCGAGATCCGGATCGGCGACCGGATCGGCCGGACGGGAACAGCCGCGACACAGCATCAGTTCGCTCCGCCGACACTGGAGTCGGCTGTCGTTCCCCGCAATCCCAACGACAAGGAGGCGCTTCGCGTTGCGCTCGCCCAGCTGGCCGAGCAGGACCCGCTCATCGACGTACGACAGGACGACACCCGCCAGGAGATCTCCGTATCGCTCTACGGCGAGGTCCAGACAGAGGTGATCCAGGCGACGCTGGCCGACGACTTCGGGCTCGATGTCAGCTTCCGCGAGACGACGACGATCTGCGTCGAGCGGCCGGTCGCGGCCGGCGAAGCCGTCGAGATCCTGCACGCGGAGGCGAATCCCTTTCCCGCGACCATCGGGCTGCGCATCGATCCGGCGCCGATCGACTCTGGAATCGACTTCCGACTGCAAGTCGACCCTCGCACTGTGCCGATGTACGCGTACAAGAGCATCGAGAGGTTCGCGGAGAGCATGGGCCGGTACGTCCGCCACGCGCTCGAGGAGGGCCTCTTCGGCTGGCAGGTCACCGACTGCACCGTGACGATGACCAGATGCACCTACCAATCTCCGGATGGCCCTCCGGCGACACGGGGATCGCTCAGCACGCCCGCCGACTTCCGGAAGCTCACGCCGCTGGTCCTCATGCGGGCGCTCGAGCAGGCGGGGACGGTGGTCTGCGAGCCAGTCCTCCGCGTCAGAATCGAGATGCCGACGACGACGATCGGCCCCGTTCTGACCGTTCTGGCAAGACTCGGCGGCGTTGCGCAGACGCCGTCGCTGGAGGGCGAGCTCGCCACGATCGAGACAGTCTTGCCCGCAGCCCGAGTTCAGCTCCTGCAGCGGCAGCTACCGGCGCTGACGGCCGGGGAAGGTGTGCTCGAGTCCGATTTCGACGGGTACCAGGCGGTTAGCGGGGCACCACCGACGCGGCGGCGAATGACCGCGAGCCGCTCAATCGTGAGAAGTACTTGATGCATTCGCACTCGGTTACCCGCGCTCGTTGCTGCCGACCTTCGTCTTGTGCGAGGGGCGTAAACTCGATCGCATATGGGCTCGACCACGGTTTCCAAGTCAGACCTCGACGTGCTGCTGGATCTGAACCGCGATTACATCCACTCGGTTCAGCACTCCGACGTCCAGCGCTTCGAGGAGATTCTCGCGGACGACTTCCTGTGCTCGAACCCGGACGGGTCGCTGACCGATCGCGCGGCGTTCCTGGAGCAGACGGCGAAGCCGGTCACGATCGCGAACCTCGAAGCCCACGACGTGAACGTTCGCATCATGGGCGACCTGGCGATCATCCATGCGCGAACGACGTATACCCTCCCGGACGGTGGGGCGGGCGCGGGCCGGTACACCGATGTCTGGGCGCGCCGCGACGGCCGCTGGCTCGCCGTCTCGGCCCACGTGACTCGCGGCTGAGACGTGCCGACCGTCGGCGTCGTCAGCCCCGGCGCGATGGGGAGCGCGATGGCCGCTGCGCTCGCGAGGGGTGGGGCTCGCGTCGTCGCAACGCTCGACGGTCGCAGCGAGCGAACCACTCGCCTCGCGGTGCGTGCCAATGTCGAGCTCGTGCCCGACCTTGCCGCGGTCGTCAGCCAGGCCGACGTCATCCTCTCGATCGTGCCGCCCGAGGCCGCGGCTTCCGTGGCAGAGACGATCCGGCACGCGGCGAACGGCTCCGCGAGCAAGGCGCTGTTCGTCGAGTTGAACGCGATTGCTCCGGCAACCGCACTCCAGATCGAGTCCGCGCTTTCGGGAGCCGGTCTCGAGACAGTCGACGGATCGATCTCCGGGCCGCCGCCGTGGAGCGCCGGGACGACACGCGTGTACCTCTCTGGGTCACGCGCCCGGGAGATCGCCGCGCTTCCGTTCGATGGTGTCGAGATGATCGTCGTGGGCGACGTCGTCGGAGCGGCCTCCGCCGTGAAGATGAGCACGGCATCCGTCTACAAAGGCAGCACTGCCATTCTGCTCCAGGCTCTCCGCGCCGCACATGCGAACGGCGTTCTCGAGCACGTTCTCGCCGATCTCCGGACCGCCGCGCCAGAGCTCGTGAGGAACGTTCAGCGTCGGCTCGCGAGCGCGGCGTCGAAGTCGGACCGTTACGTCGGGGAGATGCATGAGATCGCAGCCAGCCAGTCAGCGGCGCGGCTCGAGCCGGCCTTGTTCGAGGCGATGGCTGAGGTGTACGCATCACTTGCCCGTACACCGGCTGCCGAGCGGACTCCCGAGGAGATCGCCGACGGCGAATCGCTGTCCCAGATCCTCGACGCCATGCGGTAGAGCTCCGCCCGAGCCGGATAGTCAGCCCCCGGCGTTATGCTCGCCTGCGATGACGACGATCGCGGACATCATGACGCGCGGCCTTCTCAGCGTGACCCCGGATGCAGCGCTCACCGAGGTGGCCGCCGACATGAACGCGCGGCGAGTCGGCGCCGCGGTTGTGCTCGAAGGCGACGCCTTGCTCGGAATCCTCACCGAGCGGGACGTCCTGCGCGCAGTCGGCGAGGGCCGCGTCGAAGGTTCAGCGGTCGCCGACTGGATGACCCGCCATCCGGAGACCATCGAGCCCTCCGAGTCGACGGATACTGCCGCGACGCTGATGATCCATGGAGGCTTTCGCCACCTTCCGGTTGTAGAGAGCGGCAAGGTCGTCGGGATCGTGTCGATCCGGGACCTCATGCGCGTCGTCCTCGACGACTCGGCCCCGCGCGGCGTCTAGGACAAATAGGCGGCGAGGCGTTCGAGAGCGTCCGACCAGCCGGCATGGTGCAGCTCGTATCGTCCTTCGGTGGCGAACGGGCCCTGATCGAGCGTCAGCTCCGTCGATTCCCCGAGCTCCCGAAGCGTGAGCGACACGACGGTCTCTCGATCGTCCGGATCGGGGTCCTCCCAGCGGAACGTGTAGACGAGGCGACGGGGAGGATCGACCTCACGGAACTCGCCCGAGAGGTAGAAGAGATCACCGTCGGGCGGTTGCATCGCAATCCGGTAGCTGCCTCCGACGCGCAGATCTGTCTCGATGCTCGGGGCAGTGAACCCGAGGGGACCCCACCACTTCGCCAGGCGCTCCGGTTCCGTGCACGACCTGAATACGACCGCACGCTGCGCGCGGAGGACTCGCTCGAGGTGGAGGTTCAGTCCTGCCGCCACTCCTACGACTCGGCCCGGCCCGGAACCCAGTCGGTCCCGGCGAGTGGGACGCGCGCCATCGCCGCGGCCTCGACGGTCAGCGCGACCAGGTCCTCGGGCTCCAGGTTGTGCACGTGCGACTTGCCGCACGCGCGCGCGAGGGTCTGCGTCTCGAGCGTGAGCACGCGCAGGAAGTTGGCGACCCGGCGGCCGCCGAGCACGGGGTCGAAACGGGCGGCGAGCTCGTCCTCCTGGGTCGAGATCCCCGCCGGGTCGCGGCCCGCCTGGTAGTCGTCGTAGAAGCCTGCCGAGCTCCCGATCTCCCGGTACTCGTCCTCCAGCTCAGGGCTGTTGTCGCCCATCGCGACGAGCGCCGCGGTGCCGATCGAGACCGCGTCGGCTCCGAGCGCGAGCGCTTTCGCGACATCCGCCCCGCTTCGTATCCCGCCCGAGACGATCAGCTGCACCTGCCGGTGCATCCCGAGCTCCTGGAGCGCGTCGACCGCGAGCCTCGTCGCGGGCAGCGTGGGGATTCCTACGTGCTCGATGAAGACGTCCTGCGTGGCGGCGGTACCGCCCTGCATTCCGTCGACGACGATCGCGTCGGCGCCCGCCTTCACCGCGAGCTGGACGTCGTAGTACGTCCGCGAAGCGCCGACCTTGACGAAGATCGGCTTCTCCCAGTCCGTGATCTCGCGCAGCTCGCCGATCTTGATCTCGAGATCGTCTGGGCCCGTCCAGTCGGGATGGCGAGAGGCGCTCCGCTGGTCGATTCCCTTCGGCAGATCGCGCATCTCGGCGACGCGATCGGAGATCTTGTGGCCGAGGAGCATCCCGCCCCCACCGGGCTTGGCGCCCTGCCCGACCACGACCTCGATCGCATCCGCCCGGCGCAGGTCGTCTGGATTCATGCCGTAGCGCGAAGGGAGCAGCTGGTAGACGAGAGTCTGGGAATGCTCGCGCTCCTCGTTCGTCATGCCCCCGTCGCCGGTCGTCGTGGATGTGCCGACTTCGCTGGCGCCGCGACCCAAGGCTTCTTTCGCGGGCGCGGACAGCGCGCCGAAGCTCATCCCCGCGATCGTCACCGGGATCTTCAGCTCGAGGGGCTTCTTCGCGAAACGTGTTCCGAGGACGACGTCGGTCGCACAGCGTTCCCGGTAGCCCTCGAGCGGGTAGCGCGAGACGGACGCGCCCAGAAAGAGGAGGTCGTCGAAGTGCGGTAGGTATCGCTTCGCGCCGAAGCCGCGGATGTCGTAGATCCCTTCGCGCGACGCGCGCTGGATCTCGGCGATGGCGACGCGGTCGAAGAGATACGACTCGCGGAGGTTCCAGGGGCGCTCGGCCTGCGTGGGCACTAATACGCGCCCGCGTTGTCGATCCGGAAGTTGTAGAGCTGTCGCGCCGAGCCGTAGCGACGAAAGTCCTCCACGGCAGCCTCGATCCCGGCCGCCTCCAGCAGCGCCGCAAGCTGGGCGCGGTGCTCGTCGCGAAGCTCCTTCTCGACACAATCCGCGCCGAGGCTCGCAACGCCGCCGCGGACATACAGCCGCGCCTCGTAGATCGAGTCCCCGAGCGCCTCCCCCGCGTCGCCGCAGACGACGAGCGACCCGGTCTGCGCCATGAACGCGCTCATGTGCCCGACCGAGCCGCCGACGACGATGTCGATCCCCTTCATCGAGATCCCGCACCGCGCCGCCGCGTCCCCGCGGACCACGAGCAGTCCGCCGCGCCCCGTCGCTCCTGCTGACTGGCTGGCGTTCCCATCGACGACCACGAGGCCAGACATCATGTTCTCCGCGAGACCCGTGCTCGCGTTGCCGTGGATGCGGACCGTGGCCCGCTTGTTCATCCCCGCGCAGTAGTAGCCGACGTGACCCTCGATCTCGACCTCGACGTCAGCGTCCAGACCGCACGCCACCGCATGCGCTCCGCTCGGATTGACGATGCGCCAGGCGCTGGGTCCCGCGGCTTGCGAGAGATCGTGGAGGCGCTGATTGAGCTCGCGGAGCGGCGTCGTGTCCAGATCGACGAGCTCGACCGCGGCCTGCTGCTCACGAGTCGCGACCGCCATCAGACGAGCTCCTTCTCCCACACGTACACGACTTCGGGCTCCGGCTCCCACATGCGCGCGTCCGCCGATCCCGGCAGGCCCGAGATCGCGCGCCACTCCGAGCCCATGGCGACCCAGTCGTCGGTCTCGGCGAGCACCGCCGGCTTGCATGCGATCGGATCGCGCAAGACCGCGAAGCCATCGGCCGTCCCGACAGCGAACGTGTAGAAGCCGTCCAGATCTTCCAGACAGCCCTCGAGCGCCTGCTCGAGCGTCGCCCCCTGGCGCATGCGCCACGCGAGATAGCCGGCCGCGACCTCGGTGTCGTTCTCGGTCTCGAAGCCGATCCCCTCGCGGCGCAGGTTCTCGCGCAGCCGGTTGTGGTTCGAGAGCGACCCGTTGTGGACGAGGCAGAGATCGAGCCCCGTCGAGAACGGGTGCGAGCCCTCAGTGGTGACGCGGCTCTCGGTGGCCATGCGCGTATGGCCGAGCGCATGCGTCCCCTGGAGGTCGGTGAGCCGGAACTCCTCGGCGAACTCGCGCGGAAGGCCCGTCTCCTTGTAGATCTCGATGACGCTCCCCGCGCTCATCACGCGAAGGTCGGGGCGGTTCGAGCGGATCCACGCCTCCGCGTCCGCCGCGTCGGCTTCCACGACGAGAACGGCGTGACTCGCACGGACCCCAGGCTCGGGCGAGCCGCCGAACTCGTCCCCGAGCTCGGCTGCGAGCACCGCCCAGTCCTCATGCGAATCGGCGGAGTAGAGCGTCAGCTTGCTCGACCCGGACGGCACAGGGTTCCGGTAGACGGCAACGCCTGCGCTGTCCGGGCCGCGATCGTTCATCTGCGCGAGCATCGCCGCCAGATGCACGCCGAGGCGCTCCTCGATCTGGGGCGACTTCGCGAACAGACCGACGATCCCACACATATGTTCAGAAGGTACACATCGATACGGCTCTGAACCTCGGTTTTCCTACGATTCTCGTCTTCCGAATATGGAGATTGCTCCATATTCTAAAAGCGCGTCAGGTACTCCCGGATCTCCCAGGGCGTGACCTGCTCGTGGTAACGGTTCCACTCCTCGCGCTTCACGCGGATGAAGTAGTCGACGTAATCCTCGTCCCGCCCGCGTCCCAGCGCCTCCCTGAGCGCATCGTCGTGCTCGAGCTCGTACGTCGCCTGCAACAGGGTGGCCGGCAACGTCTCGAGCCCGCGTCCCTTCAGCTCGTCATACGGCGTCGCGTAGAGGTTGTCCGCATTCGGCTCGCCCGCATCCAGGTTCCGCTCGATCCCGTCGAGTCCGGCCGCAAGCACCGCCGCTGCTGCGAGATACGGGTTGCACGAGCCGTCGATCGTCCGGTCCTCGATGCGACCGGGGCCGGGGATGCGCAGCATCTGCGTGCGGTTGTTGTAGCCGTAGGTGATCCAGACCGGAGACCAGGTCGCCCCGCTCGTCGTGGTGCCCAGCTTGAGTCGCTTGTACGAGTTGACGGTCGGCGCAGTGACGGCGCTGTAGGCGCGCGCGTGCTCTTTCAGGCCGCCGATGAAGTGGTACGCGGTCTCCGAGAGACCGAGGCCGCGCGGGTCGGACTCGTCGAGGAAGAGGTTCGTGTCGCCGTCCCACAGCGACATGTGGAAATGGCATCCGTTCCCCGTGAGGTTGGAGAACGGCTTGGGCATGAAGGTCGCGATCATCCCGTGCTGCTCCGCGAGCGTGTGCACCATGTAGCGGAAGAAGATCCCGCGGTCGCAGCTCGTGAGCGCGTTCGCGTAGGTGAAGTTCTGCTCGAA
>JALZOK010000081.1 GCA_030857225.1 Actinomycetota bacterium | reverse complement strand
ACGCGTACTACGCCCACGTCGAGTGGTCGAACGCCAATCAACCTGCCGAAGCGACTCTGACCCCAGTCGGGTAACCGGATCAGGCCAGCCTGATTCAGCGCGGGCGACGGGAAACGGTCGCCCGCGCTCTTCATCGGAGGCGCTCGTCGAGGCGAGTGACCGCGCAGTCGCGGTTCCGGGCTGCGCATGGCCTCTTCCTCAGTGTGGAGGCGGTCAGTTGTGCCTATCCAGGCAACGACCACGCGAATTTACGACTCTCTTGCTCCGGCGGGCATCGCGCACAGCTCGGTCGAGGTCGCGGAGGTTCAGTTGCTTTCCAAGTGCCCGCTTGAAGGCAGACTCTGCTTTCGCGAACTCGCCCATTGGGAGAAGCGCGAGTGCAGGAGCGTTGTCGTACGCATGTGCAACGTCGTCCGTCCTCTCCGCCTCGGCGATTGCCTCCGACACGACGCGAATCGCCTCGTCGAGCTGTGGCAGGCCGAAGATGCCCCCGCTGTCGACGATCGCTTCCAGGGCGGTCAGCTGGTTCGGCGTTAGATCGGTCACGCTGCTCCCTTACGAAGGCACGCAGCGATCTCGCGGCGCAGCCGGTGGTAGCTGCTGCCACGCGGGTCGATCCCGAAGCGCAGTGAGCCGAAGGTGATGATGTCGCCCCCCCCGCTTGCAGCCGAAGCACCACCAGCCGTCCTCGGGATCGGGGTATGCGTGCAGGCTCGGGGTGACGTCAGCATGGAAGGGGCAGATCGCCTTGTTGTCAGCCCCGACCGTGCGTCCCGAGAGCAACTCGACGTATACGGGCGGCTCGATCGTAAACAGCGGGTCTTCGCCCCTGCGCACCGCTCTCGCCGGGATCGACCTGCGTTGCGGCGCGATCGGATCGGGCAGTGCGCCCACGACCTCGTCCCACGTGTAGCGGGCATCGGTCAGCGCGCGCAGGGTCACAGGAGCGGGCTCGCCGTCGATCATGCGCTCGGGCTTATGGTTGAAGGTCCCCGGCGGGCGGAGCACCCGCGCCGCATCGGTCGCGGCGCGGTCGGCGCTCAACGCGAGCGCTAGTCGGCGGTTGCCGATCTCCGCCTGCTCCTTCGAAACCGGCGCGTCCAGCATCCAGTACGCGTGCACGCCGCCCCCGGAGGCGACCTCGATCGTGGGCGCGGGGACGAAGTCGGCGAGCATCGTGATTGCGTCGCTCGTGTCGCAGTCAGCCCACAAGGCCTGCACCTGGTCGATCGCGTCCTTGCCTCCGGTTTGCTTCCCCTCTTTTCGGATCCGCGGGGCGACACCGACGTAGATGTCCGCTTTGTCGGCATGGCGGCTGATGTAGCCCGCTGCCGAGTCGATGCCCCACGTGTGGAAGAAGCTGCGAAGCCTCGGGTAACGAGGGCAGCGGACCTCGATCAGTAGGTCAGCACGCCCGCTCTCGAAGAGCGCTCCCAGGTACGACGCCGTCTCGTTAGCCCAGCTACTTTGGCTCATGGCGGGATGCATCCGCCACCTCCGCTCGACGCCGCCTGCCAGCGGCGTCGTGCACGTCGTGGACGCTGCCCTCGTCGGTCGCGAGGAACGCGAGAAGCTCGACGTAGCGGTCGAGGGTGCTCCCCCGAGGAGTCGCCCCCGACTCCCACCTGGAGACCGTGGGAGGGCACACGCCGAGCGTGTCGGCGACGTCAGTCTGCGTGAGCTCGACGCGCGTTCTCAGGATCCGGCGCAGCGCTGGCTCGGGCAGCTGGGTGCGACGCGCATGCGCCGCGATTGCCGATGTGATGCGCTCGTGCATGCCTATTAACCCGATCGGTCACGTCTCCGGCAAATGGCAGGAGAGCAACTCAGGCTTAACATTTGGGCCTGATGTGGCTCCCCGTCGACGTTTCCCGCGGTAGTCGGACACACCGAAGATGGATGTCTTGCTCCTAACGAAGTGACGGACGGACGGAAAGCGCATTCATCGAGATCGGGAGTCTCGTAGGTATCGCGTCCCCGGATTCCCCGTGCCGCAACACGACACGACTGACGTCTCGCAGGTAGGGAGCGAACTACTCGCATCCTGCGCGCACGCGCCCGTCAGGCTGCACCTGCCCGGGTGACGCTCGTTGAAGCCACTCCGCCGCTCGTGGCGCTTCCCAGCGTTACCGAGCAAGAGGGACAACATAGGCGTGACGGGCTACGGCGTGTACGGGCGCGCAAATGTCGACGCCGACCAATGGGCGACGACGACGCAGAGATTCGAGCCCCGACGACCGCGATCAGCACCGCCGCGACGTCCATGACCCGCTGCGGTGCTGCGCCACCTACCCCATCGCCCGTCACGACGACCGACCACCGAGTGCCTCGGGCGCGGTTATCGGGCGCCCTGCGCGGACGATCAGCACCTACCCCATCGCCCGTGACCACGACCGGTTGTCGGGGCGCTTGCGCGGGAGTCAAAGCAGTGCGAGCACGTCTGTAACACTCCGCCCGATCGAGAAACGACGAGCGGAGGCGCGCATGGGACAGATAGAGGAGAAGCTCGAGGCTCTCGGGTTGCATCTACCCGCGCCCTTCGCCGCGGCAGGCAGGGAGTTCAACTTCCGGTTAGTGAAGGTACACGGAGGCCTTGCTTATATCGCTGGTCACGGACCTTTCGACGGCTCGACACCACTTGTACAGGGCCGCCTCGGCGACGATCTCACCGTAGAGCAGGGCTACGAAGCTGCACGGCTCACTGCTCTTGCGATTCTCGCCTCCCTGAAGCACGAACTCGGGTCGCTCGATCGCGTCAGTGAGTGGATCCGGGCGGTCGGCTACGTGCAGGCAGCACCGGGCTTCGATCAGAACCCCTTGGTCGTGAACGGATTCAGCGATCTGATCGTCGAGCTGTGGGGCGACGCGGGACGCCACGCCCGCTCCGCGCCTGGTCAGGGCCCTTCACCTTCCAACGTGCCGATCATCATCGACGCAGTCGCCGCGATCGACTAAGGCGCCGTCGCGGAGCTGGAACACTCGTGCCTCCGCTGATTGACGACGCCCTGCACCTACCCCATCGCCCGTAACCCCGACCGGCTATCGGGCGCCCCGCGCGGTCCGGCGTGAGTCGAACTACGACCTCGGATCGAGAAGTCAAAGTTCACGAGCGGGCATGTGCACCGTTGCACTTGTCATCTCCAGGGGGGGACAATCGCGCTCGATGAGTGAGGCGCAGCCTTCGGGCACAGTGACCTTGGTGTTCACCGACGTCGAGGGATCGACCAAGCTGCTCGAAGAACTCGGCACGGACGGGTATCGCGAGGCGCTGGGGGAGCACCGGAGGGTGGTTCGGGAAGCGTTCGTCTCTCATCGAGGCTACGAGGTTGACTACGAAGGGGACGCGTTCTTCTATGCGTTCGCCTCGGCCGAGAGTGCAGTGTCCGCGGTCGGCGAAGCGATGGTTGGCTTGGAGGCGGGTCCGATCCGCATCCGGGTCGGAATCCACACGGGCGAGCCCGCTCTCGACCCGCCCAAGTACGTCGGCATGGACGTGCATCGAGCCGCGAGGATCATGAGCGCCGCGCACGGCGGGCAGGTGGTGTTGTCGCCCTCGACCGTCTCGTTGCTCGAGCCCGGGACGCTCGAGCTGATCGACCTTGGCGAGCACCGCCTCAAGGATCTGAGCGCTCCGCAGCGCTTGTATCAGTTCGGCAAGGCCGAGTTCCCGCCGCTGAGAACGCTTTACCGGACGAATCTGCCGATCCAGCCGACTCCGATCATCGGGCGGGAGAGGGAGCTCGAGGAGGCTGGAGCGCTCGTCCGCACGCATCGGTTGGTCACGCTCACCGGCCCCGGCGGAAGCGGCAAGACGCGTCTCGCGCTCCAGGTCGCCGCCGAGGCGATCGAGGAGTTCCCCGACGGCGTCTTCTGGGCTCCGCTACAGGCGCTCCGCGACCCTGTTCTCGTCGAGCGTGCGATCGCGGCCTCAGTCGGCGCCGACAACGGCGTGATCGAGCACGTCGCGAACAAACACGTCCTCATCCTGCTCGATAACTTCGAACACGTTGTCGAGGCCGCCCCGGCCGTCTCGGCGCTGCTCGCCGGCACCCCGAACTCGAAGGTGCTCGTCACGAGCCGGGAACCGCTGCACGTCGAATCCGAACGGCGCTACCCGGTTGAGCCATTGCCCGAGGATGACGCCGCGGGTCTCTTCGTCGAGCGCGCGAGCGCAGTCGTCCCCGGCTTCCGCCCGGCGGCGGTGGTGGGCGAGATCTGCCGCCGGCTCGACGGTCTACCGCTTGCAATCGAGCTCGCGGCGGCACGCGTCGTGCTCTTGGATCCGGACGAGCTCCTGGCGCGGCTCGATCGGCGACTGCCACTCCTCACCTCGCGCTCACGCGACGCGCCCGCGAGGCAAAAAACGCTGCGTGCGACGATCCAGTGGAGCTACGAGCTGCTGGAATCAGAGGAACAGGAACTTTTCCGCCGGCTCGCTGCGTTCAGAGGAAGCTTCTCGCTCGAGGCGGCGGAGGCCGTCTGCGCCACCGATCTCGACACCATCGAGTCGCTGGTCGTCAAGAACCTCCTCCGCCGCTGGGGCAGCGGTCGCCTGGGGATGCTTGACACAATCCGCGAGTACGCGGTGGAGCTACTCGATGCAGCTCCCGACGCCGGCGAGATGTATCGGCGACACGCCGAGCACTTCCTCTCCGTCGCGGAGGACGCGAATCTGAACGCGGGCACGCTCCGCCCTGGTGGGCAGCGGCTGGACATCGGGGTGGCCGAACAGGACAATTTCCGTGGCGCCCTCGCCTGGGCGCTGCGCAGCGAATCAATCGCGCTCGGGCTGGAGATCGCGACTGCGCTCGAGCAGCTGTGGACCCTCGATGATCCCAACGACGGCATCCGCTGGTTCGAGCGCCTCTTCGATCACCCCGAAGCCGAACTCGTTTCGCAGAGCCTGCGAGCCGAGGCGCTGCGCGCGTACGGGAGCTCGCTGGGCATCGCGGGCCGCTTTGCGAGCGCCGAGGAGGTTTGGAGTCAGAGCCTCTCCCTCTTCGAGCAGCTCGAGGACGAGCACGGCCGAGCTGTCCTCCTGCACCGCCTCGGGATCAGTGCAATGGTGCGAGGCGACCTCGAGCGGGCACGCGAGCTTGTCGAAGCTAGCGATGAGATTCATCAGCGCACAGCCGACATATGGGGTCGAGCCCAGACCATTGGAACGCTTGGCGCGATCACTCGCGACGAGGGTGATGAGCGCAGCGCGCTCGACCTCGTGCGCGCAAGCGCCGCCTTAGCGCGCGAAGCAGGGTCGCCCTGGTGGGAGAGCGGAGCGCTTGCGGAAGTTGCATGCCTCTCCCTGAATGCCGGGCTCGTCGAGGAGGGCGAGAGGCGAGCGCTCGAATCGCTTGCGATCGCCCAGCAGCTGCGGGACCGAGCTGCCCGGGTGTTCGGCGTCGGTCTCCTGGCGCGCGTAGCGGCCGAGCGAAATCAACCCGAGCGCGCGGGTCGCCTCTGGGGTGCGATCGAGGACCAGGACGCCGGCGCTCCGCTCGGCGGCTGGCGCCGCCACCGCGCGACGTGTGAGGTACGGATTCGCGACGCCGCTGGGCATGAGTTCGACCGCGGTTACGCCGACGGCTGCGCCCTGACGCTCGACGAAGCTGTCGTGATAGCGCTAGAGCGAGACCTCGGTGCGCGATCCGCCTCAACGGACCGCCTTGGCTCAAGCTAGACGTGAACTAGGGTGCAGGGCGATGCCGTCGGAAGGGGACGCAACGCCGGCTCAGCATCAGCAACTCCCAGCGCGTTTCCAAATCGTTTCCATAACGGGCGTTTCGACTCCGCCGTCCACGACCGCCGTTCCCGCAACTGCAGGAACCATGCGGGATCTAGAAGAGCCCTCTGACGGACTCGAACCGTCGACCCCCTCCTTACCATTCAGGTTCTGGGATGGGAAGCGGGGGCACACACGGGCATTCGCGGCCACGAAAATCCCGCAAACCGACGGGATCAGACAGCGAGACGTGACCCGCGTGTGGACGCGCGTGGTCGGGCTGATGTTCCCTCCATGTTCCCTCGCGTGTGGAAGACGGCCAGATCGAAGCGTGCCGGTCGCGACCGCGTTATTACCGATCGAGTCAAAGCCGCTGCCGGAGACCGGTCACGATGATGGCAGTGTGACGGCCGGCGCGTCACGGAGCGAGAGCTCGGCCCAGGCGAGAGCACGCTCGCTCAGGCCAGCGCCGACCTAGGGCGTGCAGCGGACTAGGTGGCACGGCGCTGAGCGAGAACCGCGGCGGCACAGATCCTTCGAGACACGAATCCATCGGGTCGTTTTCCCTGAGGATCCGCTAGCGATCGGATGCGTCCTTTGCGCATGGTTGTCCAAGCCCGTCGAGGATGACTGAGGTGACGGTCGCGTAATGACCGTCGTTTGAACAGCAGTGCGAGGACCTTGCTCGACTCATTGCGCGCGTGAGCCGATGTCCATCAAGTAACGGATCTTGAAGGACCCTGGGAATCTTGGAGGCTCTGATGCCAGGCGCTGTCCTGGTGGAAGGAGATGCTCCTGCGATGTCGAGACCGAGGAAGTACCCCGATGAGTTGCGTGAGCGTGCTGTGCGGCTGGTGTTCGAGTCGAAGCGGCCGATCGCGCACGTCGCCCAGGATTTGGGCATCCACAAGGAGTCGCTTCGTCACTGGGTGCGGCCAGGCCGAGGCCGATAGCGGCCGCCGGCGTGACCTGCTGAGCAGCGAGGAGCGCGAGGAGTTGAAGCGGCTGCGGAAGGAGAACTTTGAGCTGCGGCGCGCGAACGCGATCTTGAAGGACGCGTCTGTCTATTTCGCTCAGGAGCTCGACCCGACCCGGCGACGGTGACCCGCTATGTGGAGCAGCGGCGGGATGCCTTCGGGGTCGAGCCGGTCTGCCGCACGTTGGGTGTGCCGGTGAGCACCCACTACGCGCGCAGATCCCGGAAGCCGTCCCGTCGCGAGCTTGCCGACCGTGAGCTGCTGGTCGAGATCGAGGCTGCCCGCTCGGGCCGCCGCCGTGTCTACGGCGCCCGCAAGACCTGGAAGGAGCTCCGCCGCCGAGGCGTCGATGTCGGCCGCGACCAGGTCGCCCGGGTGATGCGCCAGCACGGGCTCGTCGGCAAGCTGCGGGGCGTGACCAAGCGGACGACGATCCCGGACGAGGCCGCGCTCGAGCAGGCCCGCGACCTGCTGAAGCGCGACTTCACGGCGACTCGCCCGAACGAGAAGTGGGTCGCCGACCTGACCTACATCCGCACCTGGAACGGGTTCGTCTATCTCGCCTTCATCCTCGACTGCCACAGCCGGATGATCGTCGGCTGGCAGCTCGCCACCCACATGCGCACCGAGCTCGTCCTCGACGCGCTCGAGATGGCCAACGGCCTACGCCGACCCGGCGCGGGGCTGATCGCGCACAGCGACAGAGGCTCGCAGTACACCAGCCTGACCTACACCGACCGGCTCGACGACCTCGGGATCGAACCCCTCGGTCGGCTCGAAGGGAGACGCCTACGACAACGCGATGGCCGAAGCCTGGGTCGCGACGTTCAAGAACGAGCTCGTCGACGGACGCCGCTTCCCCTCCTTCGAGCAGGTCGAGCACGAGGTCCTCGACTGGATCGGCTTCTACAACGATGAGAGACTCCACGAAGCGCTCGGTGACTTGCCGCCCATCGAGTACGAGGCATTGAATATCAAGACAGACAACACCCCAATACTGTCCGCCAACTAAACGAGCCTCCAACAGACCCAGGGCGGATCATCTGCCGAGCACTGTGTGCGCGTGACTACCCTGCGCTGGTGGCGTTGACATGGGATCAGGCTTTGGCGTGGCGGCTTGGTCGACATCTGTTGGATCCTGTCGGCGTAGGCTCGGTCGGCGACGTCGTCGGGCGGCTCGGCGCCGTGCCCGCTCATCCCGACACCACGCCCGAGCTCGCGGTCGGCCTCCGCCGCTCAGGCTCTCGGTCTGGCGATGTCGCCCGCGCGCTGGACGCCGGCGAAGTCTTGAAGACTTACGCGTTCCGCGGCGCTACCCACCTGCTCACGCCGGAGGCTGGCGGCATTTACCTGGCTCTCCGTGCGTCCGGCCGCCAATGGGAGCTGCCAAGTTGGCAGGAGACCTACGGACTGACACCGGCTGACTGGCCGGTATTTCGCCAGGCCGTCCGGGAGGCCGTGGCCGACGAGCCTCTTACGCGCCGGGAGTTGGGGTCGGCGGTCGGACGCCGACGCCGTTTCCGCGCCGCCGCGGCCGGCCTGAACAGCAGTTCAGACACGCTTCTGAAGGCGCTGATGTGGCAAGGCGACCTATGCTTTGGGCCGGCCCGCGACGGTGAGGCGACGCTCCAGAGCCTGCACCGGGTTGCGCGTTGGGCCGGGTTGTCGAGCGTCGAGGAGGCCGGTCCTATGGCCGTCGAGGCATACGTCCGTACCTACGGTCCGACGACCCCCGCCGCGGTTCAGTACTACTTGGGTGCGGGGTTGAGCGCCGGTCGGAAAGCGCTTCGCGGCTGGCTCGACGACCTGTCAGACCGCCTGGTAACCATCGACGTCGACGGTGAGGATCTCCTCGTCTGCGCCGATGACGTCGACGTCGTAACTTCGACCACGGCGACCCCCACGGTTCGCCTGTTACCGGCCGCCGACCCGTGGGTCATGGGACCGGGCACCGCAGACACCCACGTGGTGCCGCCGGCACATCGGCAGGCGGTCACGCGCGGCGCGAACCTTGTGCTCGCGAGCGGCGTAGTAGCGGGAACCTGGACTCGCAAGGCGGGCATCCTCACCGTGACCTGGCTCGGCGAGTGCAACCCACCCGATCACGACTTGCTCGAGGAGGAGGCCGCGCACCTAGCCGCGATCCTCGGCGCCGAAGTCGAACTGAGCATCAGAGCCGCCTAGGACGCACCGACCTCATCCGTAGCTGTGATTCCTCGATCTCGTTGTCGATCGAGGAGGTTCGTGATGACGCAGCAGGGTCAGGTGTTCGCAATGAAGTCGAACGGGCCGACCGGAACCCCGCTTTGGGGGTTCAGGTATCGGATTGGTGGGCGCGGCTCCCGGCGGGTCCAGCGCGGCGGTTTCATCTCGGAACAGGACGCTACGGAAGCGCTAGACCGATCCCTCGAGCGGCTTCGGCGCGCGAACGGCACCGGGAGCACTCTCACACTCGCGCAGCTTGTTGATGAGTACTTGGCCCAGCACGACGCTCAGCCCGAGACGATCGAGAAGCTGCGGTGGCTGTTGTCGAAAGCGGTGCGCGAGTTCGGCAAGCAGCGTTTAGGGCAACTTCGTTCGCAGGAGATAGCGGCCTGGCGGATGACGATCCCGGCCGGGCACCGCTTCGAGGCCACCCAGGCGCTACGGCAGGTGCTGGGTCGTGCGGTCGAGTGGAGCATGATCGACGTCAACCCGGCCAAGCATGGCGTCGTGAATCCGCAGCGCCGCCGCACTGAGAAGCGGCCGTTCGAGTCATGGGCACAACTCGCCGAGGTCGCCGCCCGGCTCGGCGAGCGTGAGCGGACGCTGGTCATGTTCGCGGCGGCGACCGGCCTGCGCCCGGGGGAGTGGATCGCGCTCGAGCAGCGCGACATCGACCGGGACGCCCGGGTCGTCTACGTGCGGCGGGCGTTCCGGAACGGGCGGATCAAGTGCCCCAAGACCGAGAGCAGCGTCCGAGCCGTGCCGCTGCAAGCGATCGCGCTCGAAGCGCTCGAGCAGTTCCCGGCGGGAGCCGGCACAGACCTGCTGTTTCCATCACTGCGGGGCGCCTACTTCGATCTTCACAACTTCCGCACCCGCGCGTGGAAGCCCGCCCAACTCGCAGCCGGGATCACGCCCGTCCGGCGCGTCTACGATCTGCGCCACACCTTCGCGACCTTCGCGCTGCGTGCCGGAATCTCAACCTTCGACCTCTCCCGCTACATGGGCGCCAGCCTGACGATGATCGACCGCCACTACGGGCACCTCGCGCGCGACGGGCGTGACCACGCGATCAACCTCCTTGACGGATACACGAAGGCCGAAGTGCCCGGTGTCCACCAGGTGGACATCGCGTGGACACTTCGCGAGCAAGCTGTCGCCTCCGCAGCGAACAGAAACGGCCTATAGCAGCAGAAAACCGGAAGCCCTCTGACGGACTCGAACCGTCGACCCCCTCCTTACCATCTGGTCGCAACCGATGGCAACGGTTTCGGCTTGCTTGAGCCGTTTTCGAGGCGTTCCCATTTGCCACCGGTTGCCACTGGTTGCGACCGCTAGGCTCCATAAACGCTCCATCATCGTCGCGGGAAACCCGGCGCGGGACCCGCGCGGGGTTCGAGTCGACCTGCGAACGCCTGACGCTTAGCCCGTCCTCGGCAGCTCTAGGAAGGCCGCCCCGACGCCTCGCGCATGGCGGCGGCGAAGCCGGGCAGGCCGCGCTCGACCATATCGTCCGACGCAGTGAGGCTGACGCGGAACCAGCCTGGCAGCTCCACGATGGAGCCGGGCAGGACGAGCACCTTGTGCCGGTTGAGGATGCGGGCGAAGGCCTGATCGTCGGCCAGCGGTGCGCGCGCCATCACATAGAACGTGCCCTCGGGCAGCGTCGTCTCGTAGCCCATCTCCCGCAGCGCCGGGACCAGCCGATCGCGCCTCCGCTCGAGGGCGGCGATGTCGATGGACAAGGCCTCCAGGTCGTCGATGGCGTGCTGCAGGTCCGCGTTGGGGAAGGCGAAGGTCTCAAGCTGGGTGACGAAGAACTCATCGCGCAACCTCTCGCGATCGGGCATCGTGGGCGGCACGGCGAGGTAGCCGATGCGCATGCCAGGGGTCAGCAGCGTCTTGCCGTACGAGTAAGTGACCACGGTGTACGGATACGCCTCGGCCGGGCTGTGGTATGAGCGTCCGTCGAACAGGATGCGGTTGTACGGCTCGTCACTGATCAGGTAGATGGGTGAACCGATGCGATCCGACGCCTCGGTCAGCAACCCGGCCAGGCCACGAAGGTCGTTGGGCGCGTAGACCCGGCCGCTCGGATTGTGCGGCGAGTTGAGCAGCACGGCCCGCGTGCGCGGCGTGATCGCGGCCTCGAGCGCATCGAGATCGAGATCGAAGGCCGGCGGCTCCAGCCGAACGCGAACCGGCACCCCGTCGGCTGCCAGGATCAGCAACTCGTAGAAGAACCAGGGCGGCGGCAGGAAGATCGCCTCTGCACCGGGCTCGAGCAATGAGCGGAAGGCGACCGCCAGCGCGGCGTGCCCACCGTTGGTCATCGCCACGTCCGCCGGTTCCCAGGCCAGGCCGGTGCGCGCGCTCAGGGTGCGCGCCACCGCCGCCTGCGCGTTCGGCTCGCTGAGCTTGTAGGCGAACCAGGCCGGGTCCTGCGGCTCGAGGTGACGCCGCAGGGCCTCGACGTAGGCCGGCATCGCGATCTCGTGCGGGTTGCCGACCGCGAAGTTGGCGGTCTCGGGATCCTCGGTGAGGGCGGCGTACGTTCCGGTGAAGAAGTCCAGGAACGGCCCGATGCTCTCGCGCAGCCGCTCGCTTCGGCGCAGAGACGTCACCACGACCGGATCGTAACCGCCGGGCTGGCTCATGGCGGAAAGGGCCGCCCGCCCCAGCCGGCGGGCCTCAGCGGCTTCTCTGAGCCCGGAAATCGACCTCCGTGTGAGAGAGGTGGTCATCGTTCTTGAGCGCGACGTGGCTGTGTGATTCCTCGGTCTGGTTCTCGATCGAGGAGGTTGGTGATGGTGCAGCACGGTCAGGTGTTCAAACTGAAGGCGAAGGGAGCGAACGGCCAAGCGCTTTGGGCGTACCGGTATCGGCTCGAGGGTCGCGGCTCGTCGAGGCCGCAGGTCGGTGGGTTCGCGACTCGCGCTGAGGCAAAGAGGGCGCTTCAAAAGGTCGTGGAGCGGCTGGGTCCCGCTGGACGCGGCGCAGCGATGACGCTTGGCGACCTCGTTGAGGAGTACCTGGAGATGCACCAGGCTGAGCCAGTCACGATCGCGAAGCTGCGGTGGCTGCTCGGGAAAGCCACGGCCGTGCTCAGCGAGGTCAGATTGGCGGAGCTCCTTCCCGAGCAGGTGTACGCATGGCGGCTCACCGTTCCCGAAGGGCACCGCTTCGAAGCGACGCAAGCGCTGCGGCAGGTGCTGAACCGTGCAGTGGCTTGGGGGCTGATCGACTACAACCCGGCAAAGCGCGGTGTCCCAAACCCGGTCCGGCGATCCAAGGAGAAGCGGCCGTTCGAGTCGTGGCAGCAGATCGAGGCGGTCGCCGAGCGGCTCGGTCCCGTCTACGGGCCGATGATGGTCTTCGCCGCCGCGACCGGGCTTCGACCCTCTGAGCTGTTTGCGCTCGAACAGCGTGACATCGATCGTGGCCTCGGAGTCGTGTACGTGCGGCGCGCCTTCGCGAACGGTCGCCTCAAACAAACGAAGACACGCTTGAGCACCCGTGCGGTTCCGCTGCAGGCGATCGCGCTCGAGGCGCTCGATCGTCTCCCGGCGTCAGAGGACCCGATTCTCTTCCCCAACTCACGTGGCGGCCACATCGACTTCCGCAGCTTCGGCCGCAGGCATTGGAAACCCGCCCAGGTCGCCGCCGGCATCGAGCCGCTGCGCCACCTCTACGACCCGCGCCACACCTACGCGACCTTCGCGCTGCGAGCAGGCGTCTCGGTGTTCGCGGTCTCCCGCTTCATGGGCTCGAGCATCGCGATGATCGACCACCATTACGGTCATCTCGCCCGCGACAGCCGTGAGCACGCCGTTTCACTCCTCGACGCGCTCGCGATCGAAAGAGCGGTGGACGCTGGGTGGACGTCGACACCGAAGCCCGCAGACCGGCTTACCAACAGCGTTTCGAGGCCTCGCCGAGCGCGTTCCCGCAAGCTGGTGGACGTTCGGTGGACGTCGAGGGCCAAAACGGTCGCCAATTTGGCCAACAGAAGGAGCTGATCAGCAGGAACTTCTCGAAGCCCTCTATCGGACTCGAACCGATGACCCCCTCTCTATGAAGCCGCTTGTCAAGTGGCGGTTTGTGTATCGGCGGGTCAGGGCGGGCGTTGCTGTCGTGGGTGGCGAGCGGTGCTCATCTCTCTATTGCCTCCTCGAGGGAGGATCAGGCTGGATGGGAGCTCGCTCC